>NZ_JBIUCF010000051.1:0-111569 GCF_044593615.1 Nonomuraea sp. NPDC051941 | reverse complement strand
AGTACCTCGGCCCGTCCGGATCCATCGACGTGACCGTCAAGCTGCCCACCGGCTCCCGCATCGAGGCGAAGGCGGCCGCCGCCGAACTCCGGACCGCCGGCCGCCTCGGCGAGGTCGCCTTCGACGGCGCGTACCGCCAGATCACGCTCGAGGAGACCGCGAGCCTGCGCCTGACCGCGACCGACGGCGACGTCGAGGTCGCCCGCCTGGCCGGCCCCGCGCAGATCAGCACCGCACGGGGCGACATCCGCATCGCCGAGGCCACCGGCGGCAAGGTCGTGCTCCGCACCCAGTCCGGCGACATCGCGATCACCGCCGCCGCCGGCGTCTCGGCCGCGCTGGACGCCGGCACCACCTACGGCCGCATCACCAACGCCCTCAAGAACAACGGCAGCACCGAACTCGACATCCACGCCACCACCTCCAACGGCGACATCACCGCCCGCAGCCTGTGACCCGCAGCCTCCCAAGGAGAGGCAGACCAAGCCCGCCGACGACGAACGGCCCCGGTCCATCCATGCGGACCGGGGCCGTTCCGGCTCCAAGTGACCAGCGTGCCCGTCGCGCCCCTGCACGAGGACGGCGCGGAGGGCTGTCCTGCGGCGGTCAGGTCTCCATCGGGTTCGCCTGCAGTGCGTCCGCGCGCTCCAGGGTGGTGAGCCACTGGGTCACGACGGCGTCGATGAAGGCGTCGGTGACCTGGCCGCGGTCGAGGAGGAGCCTGGCGAGGACGGGCCCGTACAGCAGGGTGTATTCGTCGTCACTGATCCGAACGCCCGAAGGCTCCAGCAGCTTGTTCAGGGCGGCGTGGCGGTCTTCGCCGATGCGGACGAGTGCCTGGGCGCTGTCGGGGTCGTGGTCGGCCTGGGCGGTGACGGCCAGCACGGCGGTGCGCATGGCCGGGACGTTGACGCCGGCGCGCAGGCTCTTCAGCCAGGCGGTGGCCACGGCGCGCACGTCGCTGCCCGGTTCGGGGTAGGTGCCGAGGTCGGGGCCTTCGAGGATGAGATCGAAGAGCAGCGCGGCTCGGTTCGGCCAGTGCCGGTAGAGGGTCTGGCGGGTGACATCTGCCCGCTCGGCCAGCAGGGCATAGGTCAATCCGGCCGGTCCGACCTCAGGTAGCAGTTCTCGCGCGATGGTCAGCACATGGTTCCGGGTGCGCTGCACGCGCGGGTTGCTCGGGGTCGGCTGACGGCGGTGGACCGGCTGCTTCATGCCATCACCCTAACAGGCAATCACACACGATGTGTGATTGACATCACAGTTCAAATCATACACAGCGTGTGATAAATAGAGAGGGTAATCACACGCAATGGATGATTCTTACGTGTGCGGTTCCCTCTCCTCAGGAAGTGCCTGATGTCCACTGCGATCACCTTCTCCGAGTACGGCGGGCCGGAGGTCCTCACCCTGTCGGAGGTTCCGCCGCCGGAGCCGGCTCCGGGTCAGATCCGTATCCGCGTACGGGCGGCCGCCGTCAACCCGATCGATGCGCGGATCCGCGCCGGGATCATGCAGGACGCCTTCCCCGTCGAGTTCCCGCACCTGCCTGGGTGGGACGTGGCAGGCGTGGTCGACAAGGTCGGCGAGGGCGCGAGCTTCGCGGTCGGCGACGAGGTCTTCGGCGTCGCTTCGGTGGGCGGCTACAGCGAGTACGCACTGCTGGACCGGCCGTTCGCCAAGCCGAAGCAGCTGTCGTACGAGACCGCGGCCGGCATGATCACGGTCGGCGAGGCCGCCTACCGGGCCTTGGAGCACCTGGGGATCGACAAGGGCCAGACCTTGCTGATCCACGGCGCGAGCGGCAACGTCGGCACCATCGCGGTGCAACTGGCCGCCGCTCGCGGCATCGCCGTGATCGGCACAGTCGCCGAGCGGGACATCGAGCGGGTCGATCGCCTCGGCGCGACCGCCGTGCGCTACGGCGAGGGCTGGGCCGAGCGGGTCAAGGGCGCGGCCCCGAGCGGCGTGGACTTTGTCTTCGATGCCTGCGGCGCGGGCGTGCTCGCCGAATCCGTCACCCTGGTCGGCGATGCGGGCAAAGTCATCACCATCGCCGACCCGTCCTTCGCCCGGCACGGCGTGCGGTTCACCGGCATGAGCCCCGAGGACCGTTTCCCCGAGGCCCTGCCGCAGCTGGCCGACCTGATCGCCACCGCCGCGTTCGATCTCCCCGTCTGGCGGGCCTACCCGCTCGGCGAAGCCGCCCAGGCCCACGTCGACATCGAAGCCCGCCGCAACGAGGGCAAGATCGTCCTCCTCCCCTGACCCCTGGTCACCGCCTCACCCGAGCTCAACGAGGCCGCGGCCCCAACGCGCTCCACCGACCGGCCACGAGCACCGGAAACCGATGGAGCCCGCACCACCCTCCCGCCGCTGAGGCGGGCGCGGACCTCGCCGCCGCATTCGAGGTCCGGGGCCAGAAGCGGAACTGCACACCCTGGCCACGCACCCGGCGTCAGCACGCAGCCGTCCGCCCCACCAGCACCAAGATCCTCTGAAAGATGGCTGACCATGTCACCTCGCACCCTGCCCGAACCCACGTTCGCACGCACTCGCCTCGGCTCCGGCCCCGGCCTGCTCCTCGCCCACGGCGCCGGCAGCAGCCTGGCCAACACCTACGGCCCCATCCTGGAAGGTCTCGCCGCCCGCCACACCGTCGTCGGCATCGACTACCCCGGCAGCGGCGACACCCCCGCTCCACCACCCCGCTGTCCGTCGACGACCTTGCCGACCAACTCGTCGCCGCCGCCGATGCGGAGGGCCTCGACCGCTTCGCTCTGTCCGGGTTCTCCCTCGGCGGCTCGGTCGCCATCCGCGCTGCCGCCCGTCACCCCGAGCGCGTCACCGCACTCGTCCTGACCGCCACCTTCCAGTACCGCGACAACCGGCTCGCTCTTGCCTCCTCGGTCTGGAGAAAGATCGCCGCGTCCGGCGACCGCGAGACGCTCGCCGAATTCCTGCTCATGATGGCCCTCGGCACCCAGGCGCTGGAGTCGATGTCGTCCGAGCAACTGCAGGAGACCCTCGGCTTCGCCGCCGCCACCGCAGCCGACGGCTCTCCCGAACAAGTCGACCTGGTCGGCCAGGTCGACGTCCGAGACGACCTGGCCGGCATCAAGGTCCCCACCTTGGTCATCTCGACCACCGACGACTGGGTCACCTCCACCGCCCTGCACCGCCGGCTCGCCGAGACCATCCCCGGTGCCCGACTCGCCGAAATCGCCGGCGGCCACCTCCCGATGCTGGAGCGAACCGACGAGTGGTTGCAGCTCATCTCCGACTTCCTCGGCAAGCACTGAAAGCACACCATCTGTGGGGCCACGCAGCGAACATCGGCGCGGCCCCACGACCTGCCTGCGCAACCCCAGCGTCGCACCGAATCAGGCGCCAAGCCACGCGTCCGCATAGCCGCGACAGGGCATTCTTTCCCTTTTCTATTGCTATATCGCTTTTGACGTATATGTCGATTACCTGGCGTTGGGTCCCATCTGGCGGATTATGACTAGTTTTGAGACAGGGCCGGTCATGCCACGCCAAAGGCCGGAACCCGAGCCTGAACAGACGAGTGTTGCCGCGGTACGCGCTAGACCGGGCGTCGATTCGGCGGGGCCGGAGGTGTTCCTATGAGGGCTGTCGCCGTCCACTATGGGCTACGGGATCATGCCATGACGGCCGTGAAGATCCTCGCCGTCGCGATCGCCTATTTCGTGGCCGCCAAGCTGGGGCTGCGACTACAGCTGGTCCGAGGGCAGGTGACGCCGTTGTGGCCCTCGACGGGAATCGGGCTGGCCGCCCTGCTCATCTTCGGCCCCCGGATCTGGCCGGGCATCACCCTCGGCGCCTTCCTGACCAACGTGTCGATCGGGCCGACGATGGCCGCCGTCCTGGGCATCTCCGCGGGGAACACGCTCGCGCCGGTCTGCGCCTACCTCCTGCTCGAGCGCGTGGGCTTCCGCATCGAACTGGACCGGCTGCGTGACGCGCTCGCCCTGGTGTTCCTCGGTGCCCTCGCCGGGATGCTGGTCAGCGCGACCGTCGGCGCCGGCTCGCTGGTGCTCGCCGGCGGGCTGCGGCCCGGCGAGTTCTGGCCCGCATGGTCGGTGTGGTGGACGGGCGACGCGATGGGCGTGCTCGTGGTCACGCCGCTCCTGCTCGCGAGCCGCACGACCCGGCTGCCGCGGGACGCCCACCCGCTCCGCTGGGTCGAAGGGGCGGCGCTGCTGCTGGGCACCTTCCTCGTGACGCTGGTGGCGACCGCGGGCCCCATCAACCTGCTCTTCCTCGTGTTCCCCTTCCTGATCTGGTCCGCGCTGCGTTTCCAACTCCTCGGGGCCGCGGCGTGCGCGCTGATCGCGTCGACGGTGGCGATCGTCTCCGCCGCGCGCCACTCCGGCCCGTTCGCCCAGCACGACCTTTTCCTCAACATGGTCGCCCTCCAGGCCTTCAACGGCTCCGCTGCGCTGACCGCGCTGCTGCTCGCCGCGATCATCGCCGAGCGCAACAAGGCCCACCAGAACATCAAGGACGTCTGCGCCCGGCTCAACGAGGTGGCGCACCGGCTTGCGCGTGACAAGAAGCTGGTCATCCGGCTGCCGCCCCCACGCGCCGGCGAGCGGAGCAGGGATCGGTCGCAGTAGCCGGAAGATCGCTCTCTCGTTTTCGGCGCCTCCGACTTCGGACTGGGAGACCAGCGGCATCATTTCACCCAGATCTCCTGCAGGACCCGGTAGTCGAGCACGACGATCCCCTCGCTCCGCAGGATCTCGCGAGCCTCGGGGGAGGTGAGGAACTCGTAGTCGGTCCGCCGCACGCGCCATCCGCCGGGCTCGATCGCCCGTGCGTCCTCGTCTCCGAGCCCCGGATGGACGGCCCATTCGCTCAGCCCGACGGGCACCTCGCGCAGCAGCCTGGCGTACGTGGCCGCCTTGCCGTCGAGTTCGAGTCGGAAGCTGTCCAGGAAGTCGTGGTCGACCACCGGCAGCCCGCGCGCCCGTACCTTCTGGCGGGCCGGGTCGAGCCAGGCCCGCACCGCCAGGCCGTACTCCTGGGCCAGCGCCACCGTCAGGTCGAAAACGTCGGCGCGTCCGCCATCGGCCAGGCAGTGCCAGTCCAGGTGGGTGGGCGCCAGCCCGCTGTCCGTCACGGCGGCGATCTGCGCGCGGAACTCGCGCTCCACCTCGTCGAGGCGGGCCTGGGCGAGCAGCTCCGGTACGCGATCGGGCGTGAACAGCTCACCCGCCGCATCGAGCAGCGACGGCACCTCCTCCTTGGCCGCCAGCGGCCCCCACCTGCGGCGAGGCGTGTCGCACACCAACGTCAGATGGATCCCGAACGGGATCTCCGGCCGGTCGCGCAGCAGCCGCATGGCGTGCTCCGCCCCCGGGCAGGGCGTCATCAGGCTGCACGAGCCCGAGATCCCCTCCTCGATCGAGCGCACGACCGCGTCGTTGATCGCCCGGTGCATTCCGAAGTCGTCGCTGTTCACGATCAGCAGGCGCGCGTCGGGCTCGAACCCGGGGAGATCGTTCATGCTCCAAGCCTGCCGGGCGCGAAGGGCGACATCCAACCGGTTTCCGGCCCGCTACGGCCGTACGGAGCAGGCGCCTGCCCACCCGGGACGAACCTACGGTTACACGGCGCGGATGGTCGGCTCGACGCGTACCGGGAAGTTCACGGAACTGGCGATGAAGCATGCCTTGTGCGCGTCTTCGTGCAGCTTGGCGGCGGCATCGGCCATCTCGGGCGACGTCACGGTGACGGAGGGGCGCAGCACCACCTCGGTGAAGTGGCCGCCGTCCGCGGTCTCGGCCATGGTCCCGACCGCGTTGTCGACGTACTCGGTGACGACGACGCCCGCCGTGGCGCACTTGTGCAGGTACGACAGCATGTGGCACTGGGACAGCGAGCCGACGAGGAACTGCTCCGGGTTCCAGCGTGTCGGGTCGCCGCGGAAGGCCGGGTCGGAGCTGGCCGCGATGGCCGGCGGGCCCTCTGCGGTCAGCTCGTGCTCGCGGCCGTAGTCACGGTAGCCGCTGGTGCCGGTGCCCTTGTCGCCGGTCCAGGTCACCACGACCGGGTATGTGTGCTCGCGGGTCATGCTTCGTCCTCCTCGCTGTGGGTGATGTTACGGGTGTCGAGTACGTGTGCGCGGGCGACCCTGGCGGCCTCCTCCGGGTGGCCCAGAACGATCGCGGCGACGAGCTCCTCGTGCTGGCCCGACACGTACGTGGGCCGCGACGGCGGCGCCAGCGAGCGCAACGTGGACACCTGGATCTGATCCCAGATGCGTTCCAGCGCGTGCAGTGCCATCGAGTTGGCCGCCAGCTCGGCGATCACCCGGTGGAAGCGGCGGTTGAGCCGCACGGCCTCGGCCAACCGCCCCTCGGCGGTGGCCGTGGCGGTTTCGATCGCGATCTCGCGGAGCGCGGCGAGGTCGGCGGGGGCGATGCGGCCCTCGCGCTGGCGGGTCGCGGCCAGCTCGGCGGTGAGCGCCTCCAGCGCCGCCCGCACCTGGTACGCCTCGTTCAGGTCGCCCTGCTCCAACGCCACGACCACCACGCCGCGCCCGGAGGGCTGCACGAGCCCGTCGGCGGTCAGCGCGCGGAGCGCTTCGCGGACGGGGGTGCGGCTCATGTCCAGGGCGGTCGCGACCTCCATCTCGGTCAACCGCGCCCCGGGCGGGTACGTGCCGTTGAGGATCAACTCCCTCAGCCGCCTCCGCGCCACATCGGTCTGCATGCGGATCAGGTTAGCGGACGGCATACATTGCATGCAATGGACACACTGTATGCAACCCGCCTCTGTTTGACGGGAGTTGCGGGTTGGCGACGGGAGTGAGGCTGGCGGTGCCGAGGGTCATCGGGTTGGCGGCGGTAGTGGGGTCGGCGGTGCCGGGGGTTGCCTGGTCGGCTCTTTTACGTTGGCCCATGAGATCAAGCTCGATGGCGACCGCGTTCGAGGTGAGGGGCGCCGCGAGTTCGGGGACGGCTTTGTCGGTCCGGGTCTCGCCCGAGGGGGACCTGGGAGCTCATGGCTTCCGGCGCCTGCGGCGAGCCCTCCCATGATCGGCCCGCGACAAGGTGATGGCGGCGTGTGACACTCGTCGAGTACGGCCTTCCGATTCATCACAGAACCGTTCTCGCGCAGAAAGGGCTGAGATGCCGCGCTGGCTCAAGGTCGTGATCGCGGCGACGTTGCCGTCGACGGCCGGGGTTCTGGCCTGGTGGATCTGTGTGGCGAACGGGCTCGGACTGGACAGCACGAGCATCGTCGTCGGTCTGGTCGTCCTGCTCCCCGGAACGCCGCTCGCCATCTGGGCCGGTCAGGCGGAACCGGGCGCCGGCCCGCCGTCCGGTTCGAAGCGGGACCTGCGCACGGTCGGTGACGTGCCGCGCGAGCCGAAGGCCTTCCAGCCGCGTTCGGATCTGAGCGAACGCATCGACAAGCTGTTCTCCGCCCGCCGCACGGCGGCGGTGTGTGCGCTGGTCGGGGGACGCGGCGTGGGCAAGACCCACCTGGCGGCCGCCTATGCCCGGCGCTGCATCGAACGCGGCATCCCGGTGGCGTGGCTGCACGCCGAGACCGTCGACCAGCTTCACGGTTCCGTGGATCAGCTGGCCACCGAAGCCGGGTTACGCAGCGACGCGGACGACCCGGCGACCGTGGCCCGCAAGGTCAGAGCCTGGCTTCAGGAGCGGCGCGGGCCGTATCTGGTCGTGTTCGACAACGGGACGGACCCCGATCTGCTCGCGCCGCTGCTCCCGTCGCACGGCCGAGCTCGCGTGCTGATCACCACCAATGATCATTCGTTCGAACGGCTCGCCACGATGGTTGCGGTGGAGCAGTTCACAGAGGCCGAGGCGGTGAAGTACCTCCGCACGCGGGTGGGCGCGGACGACGAGGGCTTCCGGTTACTCGCCGAGGAACTGGACCGCCTGCCGCTCGCCCTGGGCATCGCCGCAGCCGCCCTGGTCGGCCCGCCGCGCCTGTCGTGCGACTCCTACCTGGGGCGGCTGCACGCCACCCCCATCGAGGTGCTCCTCGCGCGGCCTCGCGGAGAGCAGTACCCCACCGGAGTCGCGCAGGCGATCATGCTGTCGGTCGGGCAGACCGGCCCGGCGGCCGCGCGCCTGCTCGGAGAGTTGTCCGTGCTGTCGACCTCCGGCGTCGGGTTCGAGCTGCTCGGCCCGCAGGCGGAACCGGCTCTGGCCGAGCTGGGCGCACGATCGCTGGTCACCTTCAGCCGGAGCGACACGACCGCGTTCGTCCACCGCCTCGTCCGGCGTGCGGTACGCGATCAGGCCGGACGCGACCGCACCCTGGCCGAGCTGATCGAGACAGCCGGGCAACGGCTGTGCGTGGCGGTCGAGGACGTCTCCGACCAGGACACCTGGCGGAAGTTCCCCACGATCATGGCGGTGTCCGAGCATGCGGCGGCCTTGTGGGAGGCCGTCGAGCAGGTCCCCGACGACGAGTTCGCGCACCTGCGCGCGGCGGCCGAGCTCGTGCTGCGGGTCCGCCACGTCGTGGCCTCCCATCTGGTCTATCTCAACGACGGGCTCCGGGCCGTCCCGGTCGCCGAAGCCGTCGTCAGGGGGCGCGAGAGGCTCCTGGGCGCTGAGCACCCGGACACCCTCGCGGCCCTGCACACGCTGGCGCACGCCTTCGAGTACGCCGGCCAGGCGATGAAAGCCGCCGCCCTCTACCAACGCGTCGCGGCCGACCGCTCCCGCGTCCTCGGTGACGATCATCCGGATACGTTGTGGTCACGCGCGTCGGTGGCCTTCTCGTACACGATGGGAGGCAGGGCACCGGAGGCGGTGCCGATGATCGAGCAGGTGGTGGCCGACCAGGAGCGGGCACTCGAACCCGGCCATCCCACCCTGCTCGCGGCGCGCTATTTCCAGGCGTACACCAACGTCGAGGGCGGCCGGCCCGAGCGCGGCATCGAGCTGTTCCAGCGGCTGATAGCCGATCACGAGCGGCTCTTCGATCACGACTATCCCGATACCTGGGTCGTCAAAGGACAGCTCGCGCGCGCTTACAAGGCGGCGGACAGGGCCGATGAGGCCGTCCAGCTGTACGAGCACGTCGCCGGGCAACAGGCGCGGCTGCTGGGCGCAGACCATCCCGACACGCTGATCACCCGGCACGGCCTGGCCACGGCGTACGAGGCAGTGGGACGGATCGCGGACGCGCTCGCCGAGTACGAATGGGTCGTGAACCGGTTCGAGGCCGTCATGGGCCCCGAGCAGACGCTGACCAAGACCGCCAGAGACGACCTGGAGCGCGCCCGCCGGAGTCTCCGGCTGAGGTGATCGGTGGCGGGGGGTGAGGTGGTCAGTGGGAGTGGGCCTCGTGGAGAGGGGATCCGGCGAGGCGGGCGGCGATGACGCGGGCGAAGGTGGGGCAGTGGAAGATGCCCTCCGGGTGCCCGCAGGCCAGGCCGTGGGCGATGGCGGTGCGCGCGGCCTGCGCCTGGGCGATCCGTTCGTCGAGCTCGGCGAGCTTGCGCTCATGGAGCTCGCGCCAGGCGTCGACGTCTTCGTAACGAGAGGTGATGAGCACCTTCAGCTCGCGCAGAGAGAAGCCCACATCCTGCAACGAAAGGATCAGGCCGACGATCGCCAATGCCGAGGCGGGGTAGCGCCGTTGGCCCGAGACCCGGGTCGGGGCGGGGAGCAGGCCGAGCTCTTCCCAGTAGCGCAACGCCGAGGTGGCCACACCGGTGGTCCTGGCCAGCTCGCCGATCGTCAACAGCTCGTCCGGCTCGGCTTCAAGGGCACTTGGAGCCGTTGACCGGCGCCCGTGAGATCGAAGACGCTCAAGCAACCCGTGATAGCCCAGGTCGTACGTCAGTTCGGCCGGCTGGCCGGATACGTCATGGCTCACCGCGTCTCCAATCGCCAACGCAACCGCTGGGTGGTGTCCCAACTCGACGTCGGACCAGGTGTCGGCCCCGGTCTGGCCATCGCCGAGCCGGCGCGCCACGCCACCCGAGGACGAATCTACGGTATCGACCGTTCCGTGGTTATGGCCCGTCGAGTCGTGGGGTCGGGCGTGAGCACGCCTGCGCTTCGCGGTGGCCCGCGAGGTCAGGTGCGCGTGGCGCGGTCGAAGATCTCGACGAGTTCGTCCGCGCACCGATCAGGGTCGAGGCCCTTGACGAGGCGGTCGGCCACCCCGTCGATGGACGCGCGCAGCGTCGTACCCATCAACACCCCGTCGAACTCCCGGAACACCCCCGCCCGCTGCCCCTCCGCGAACAGCGCCGCCAGCCTGGCGACCGCGGCGTCCTGCTCCTCACCGCCCACGGGCACCTGGTTGAACGCGATCTGCTGCACCGCCCGCACGTGCTCGGGATGGGCGGCGATGAAGGCGATGTTCGCCCTGATGAACGCCTCGAGCTGGGCGCGCGCCCCGGAGGCGGCGTCGAGCGCCGGGCGCATGAAGGCGGCCGCGTCCTCGACGACCTGGCGGACGACGGCCTCGAACAGCTGGTCCTTGCTGGAGAAGTGGTAGGAGATCAGCCGCTTGCTGCTGAGCCCCGCCTGCTCGCAGATGGCCTCGAACGTGGTCTCCGCGTAGCCGCGCCGCGCCAGCACGGCGATCGTGGCGGAGGCGATCTGTGCTTTGCGGGCCTCGGTGGCCGCCCGGCGGGGGGCAGAGCTCTGCATTCAGCCCAGCTTGCCACGCTTCGGGAACGCCTGCCGTACGGCACGTCGGTTGACGAGGAGGGCCACGGCGGCGACCAGCACGCCGACCACGGCCTGCTCCGCCTTCATCCAGCCGGGATAGCCGCTGTCCGGGGCGACGAGGATGAGCACGATCCCGATGGGGGCGGCGATGGTGACGAAGCGGATGCGTACGTAGGCCGACCTCTTGCCCCGGGAGGCCTGCCCCGCCAGGGCGACGAGCCAGACGGCGGCCACGGCCACGGCGGCGCCGCGGAGCCACACCACCCAGTTGCCGCCGATGAGGGCGGCCACGCCAAGGGTCGCGACGGAGATGACGAGCACGGCCACGAAGAGGGCCCGGACGGGAGCCCACACGTTGTTATCCATATGAGTAAATTTACACAGCCGGATAACAAGTCTCAAGGGTCGCGGGTGATGACTTCGGGGCCGGAGTCGGTGACGATGACGTCCTCCTCATGGCTGGCGCCCCCCACGGAGTGCATCGCGATCCTGCGCTCCAGCGCCAGGCACATTCCGGCCTCGATCAGGCCGTCCGAGTCGGGCCCGCCCTCGGTGATCCACGGCGGCTCCAGCGACAGGCCGAGCCCGTGGCCCCAGAGGCCGTCCGTCTCCGACCAGGGCAGCCCGTGGTGGACGGCGAACGCCGACCGTTCGAACACCTGCTGGCACCGCCGCGCCACCTCGCCGAAGCGCCGCCCGGGCCGCAGCAGCTCGATCCCGGCCAGAACGCTCTCCCGCACCGCCTCCAGCAGCCGCCGCTGCTCCGTGGTCGGCTCGCCGCCCACGACCCACGTACGGGCCAGGTCGAACAGGTAGCCGCGCACGGAGCCGTACAGGTCGATCCTGATCAGGTCACCCTCGGCCAGCCGCCGGTCGGCGGAGTAGGGCGTCGGGCCGGAGGCGGCGAAGGTGTAGGACTCGGCGCCGGAGGAGATGCCCATGCCGGAGTAGGCGCCGCCCGCCCGGACGATCTCGGCGATCGCGGCCGCCGCCACGTCGGCCTCGGTGGCGCCCGGTACGGCGGCCTCCCGGGCGGCGGACACCGCGCGCACCCCGAGCGCCCCCGAGGCGCGCAGCAGGTCAAGCTCGGCGGGGCTCTTGATCCGGCGCGCCTCCCAGGCCAGATCGTCGGCGCACACCAGCTCGTGCCCCGGCAGCACCGAACGCAGCCGGCACCACCACGGCGCGGCCATCGCCTCGTAGCCGATCAACGCGACCCGGCCCGGCCGGATCGACTCCCTGATCTGCTCGGCCAGGGCGTCCACGAGATCGGGCGTCACATGGACCCGCGCCGCCGGCCGGGGCTCCTGGAGGTCCCTGGAGTTGGTCAGCAGGACGGCGGTGTGCTCGCTGAGCGGAGGGTCGTCCACGGGCAGGACGACGGCCGCGTGGCCCCGCGCCCGCCAGTGGCCGGGGAAGTCGGGGATGAACGGCTGGTGCTGGTAGAAACCCGTCAGGTAGTAGACGTCGGCGTAATGGTCCTGCGCCGAACCGCCTCTCGACCAGGCCACCACCCCGCGGAACCCCGCCCGCGCGGCCAGCCGCCCCATAGCCGCCTGCCGCGCCGCATACTCCTTGCCACCGATCCCCAGCACAACCGAGTTCTGCCCAGGTCAGAGGCCGGTTCACCTGGTCGCGGCCGTCAGAGCCCCTTGAGGAACGACGCCGCCACCGGCGCCGCGACCTTGCCGCCCGCGCCGCCGCCCTCCACGACCACCGCGAACGCCACGTCCTCCTTGAAGCCCATGAACCAGGCATGGGTGTCCAGGTCGTCGCCGGTGCCGAACTCGGCCGTGCCGGTCTTGCCGTGCGTGCCGGCGGGCAGGCCGGCCGCCTTGGCCGTGCCCTTGGACACCACGGCCGCCATCATCGACTGCAGCGGCTCCTTGACCCCGTCGGGCAGCGGGCGCTCGGCGGCCTTCTGCTTCAACGAGGGCACCAGCGTCGGCGGCCGCCACGTGCCGTCCGCGATGGCGGCGGCCACCGAGGCCATCGTCAGCGGGCTGGCCGTGATCCTGGCCTGCCCGAACGACTCAGCGGCCAGCTCCGCGTCGGACTCGGCCCGGGGGAAGCTGGCCTTGGTGGCCGGGACCCCGATGTTCAGGGGCTGGTTGAAGCCGACGTCCTCGGCCGTCTTCAGCAGCTTGTCGGCGCCCAGCTTCTGCTCGGCCAGCGGCGCGAACGTCGTGTTGCACGAGTGGGCGAACGAGTCGAGGAACGACAGCGACCCGAACGCCTCCTTGTCGGAGTTGCGGACCTTCAGCCCGCCGATGGTCGCGTACATTGGGCACGTCACCGGGTCCGACGGCGACATCCCGGCCGCCAGCAGGCCGATCGCCGTGATCGCCTTGAACGTCGAGCCGGGCGGGTAGCGGCCGTCCAGCGCCCGGTTGAAGCCGCCCTGGTTGTTGACCACGGCCAGGATCTCGCCCGTGGACGGCTTGATCGCCACCATCGACGTGGGCTTCTTCATGTCCTTGACCGCGCCCACCGCCGCGGCCTGAGCGCGCGGGTCGAGCGTGGTCTGGACGGGCTCGCCGTCGCTGCCCTCGATGGTCTCCAGCGTCTTGTCGCCGAGCTGGATCTCGGTGGCGGGCGTGCCCGCCAGCCGCTTCTGGAACGTCTCCTGCAGCCCGCCGCGCCCAATCGCCTGGCCGACCTTGTAGGAGGAGCCCAGCTTGGCCACGTCCTTCTTGCCGGCCTTGTCGAGGTAGCCGACGAGCTGCTGCACCGACCCGCCGACCGCGCCCGTGTCGATCCGGTCGCCCTGGGCGTCGGTGATCTCGGCGCGGTCGGGCCAGCGCGTCTTGAGCTTGAACTCGGCCCCGGCGGTCATCGACGGGTACAGCGTGGCGGGCTTCCAGTCGACCTTCCAGGTGCGGTCGGCCACCATGAGGTCGATCTGGCCCTGATAGGACCACTTGCCGATGTTCTTGAGGTTCAGGGTCGCGGTGTAGGGGGCGCGGGCCCGGTTGTCGCCGGTCTCGGTGATCTTGCCGAGCTTGATGTCCGTCGACTCGACGGCGAGTGCGCTGCGTTGCTGGTCGTACGCGTTGAGCTGCTGTGGTTTGGCGAGCTCCGCCCCCATGGCGGCCCAGTTGCCGGCCTGCCATGCGGCGGAGAAGCGCTGCGCCGTCTCGGCGGGCGTCCCTCTGGTGTGCAGCAGGTAGTACGCGCCACCGGCCGCGGCCCCCACCGCGAGCACGGTGGCGCCGGACACGATCGCGATGGTACGACCACGCGCCACGCTAGATCCCCCTGATCCTCGACGACATTGTCATGACACGCCGTTGGCCGCCTTGAAGCTGGCGGCGTAGGTCGGCACGTATTCCTGTCCGGACAGCTTCTGGATGGCCGCCATGATCTCGTCGGTCACCCGCCGCCGGTCGCGGGCCTTGGTGTGGTCGCCATCGAACCGCATGGGCTCGCCGATGGCGATGCCGATCCGCGCGGGCCTGGGCACCTTCGAGCCGACCGGCAGCACCCTCTCGGTGCCGCTGAGCGCCACCGGCAGCACCGGGGCGCCCGTCTTGAGCGTCAGCCAGGCCACGCCGACCTTGCCGCGGTAGAGGCGGCCGTCGGGGGAGCGGGTGCCCTCCGGGTGGATGCCGAACAGCTCGCCGCGCTCCAGCAGGTCCGCGGCGGAGTCGAGCATGGTCTGGGCGGCGTGCGCGCTCTCCCTGTCGATCGGCAGGCTGCCGCCCAGCCGCATGAAGAAGCCGGAGACCGGGTTGCCGTCGAAGTACTCGTTCTTGGCGGTGAAGGTCACGTGCCGCGGCAGCAGCGCGGGCAGCAGGAACGAGTCGAGGATCGACAGGTGGTTGGCGGCCAGGATCGCGGGCCCGCTCCTGGGCACGTGCGCCGCGCCCGAGATGTGCGGCCGGCACATCGCGTTCGCGAGCGGCGCGGCGGCGAACTTGACCACTTCGTACAGCAACGAGCTCTCCTGATCATCGGGCCGGTCGGCCACCCCACCATAAAGCAGGCGCCCCGCCGGTGGGCGGGACGCCTGGAAAAGTCGTTAAGGCCGATGTGGCGGTCGCCTCCTCGGCGAGGTGCACAACACGGCTCCAGCCGAACGGTATTCCGTGAAGGCGGTAATTTGCGGCCCGGGGGACACAGACCACATCGGCAACTCGAGTTAAGCACACGGTCCGGGCATGGGGGTAATCGCGCCCCCCTCATGGGCGACACGTGACCTGAGCTTGGCGATCTTCGACCCCCGGAGGCCCGGTTCGTCCCGGTGACTCACGGTGAGCGCGGCCCCGCTCGCCCTCGACGAGATCGGGAAAATGATTTGAGCTCCCATTGGCATTCCGTGTTGAATCCACAATGTCAGTGAGACTCGGTGAGGGCACGGGTCGAAGTTCGTCGGTTACCACTTTTAATGGGGAGTCGCAGGTTCGAGTCCTGCCCGGGGCCAACGCTCCGGTAGCTCAGTCGGCAGAGCGCCAACGCCGGTGGACACCCCCATATCCGTGCCCTCTCCGAGCCTCGGGGGCGGGTCGAAGCAGGTCGGTTATCGCTTCAGGTGCCGGAAGCGCGGGGTTCGACTCCCCGCCGCGCGGGTGCGCCCGCGCGTCGCGTAGTGGCAGCGCGCCGTAAAAAGCCGGTCGGCATTTCCACATCCGCCCCCATTTTTTCTGCATATCCGCCATTCGGGCGGGTCGAGACGTACGAGGTGAAAACTATGGCGCGAAACCGTGACCCCCTCGCCGGCGTTTCCGCGTTCGCCACGCCGCAGACCCAGCCGCTGCCCGGCCGCACCGATCAGGTGCGCAACGCGGCGGGCGGCTTCGTCTTCGAGAAGGACCTGTGGCAGCGCGTCGAGGACTTCCTGATCCTCGGCACCACGGGCGGCACCTACTACGTGTCGCAGGAGCAGCTGACCGCCGGCAACGCCGCCGCGCTGTTCGAGGCGATCGCCGAGGACGGCCCGCGCGTCGTCGAACTGCTCACCGGCATCTCGACCGCGCGCCCGCCGCGCGCTCCCAAGCAGCGACCGGCGCTGTTCGCGCTGGCCGCCGCCTACGCCCGCGGCGACGCGGCCACCCGGCAGGCGGCCAAGCTCGCCCTGCCCAAGGTGGCCCGCACGACCGACCACCTCGCCTCCTTCTTCGGCTACTACAAGAACCTCGGCGGCAAGCCGACCGCGCGCGGCACCGCGCCGGTCACCGGCCGCTCGCTGCGTACGGCGCTCGCCTCCTGGTTCACCACCGGCAGCCCCGACGACGTCGCGTTCAAGGTGTGCAAGGCCCGCCAGCGCAGGACGCCGCAGGGTGAGACGTTCGACCTGCGCGACGTCCTGCGCATCGCCCACCCCAAGGCGGACGGCCCGCAGCGGGCGCGGCTGTTCGGCTGGATCGCCGGCAACGTCTCCGACGAGCAGGCGCGCGAGACGCTGGAGTCGGTGGACCGGTTCCTGAGCGCCAAGGCCGTCACCACGGCCCGCGAGGCGATCCAGGTGGTGACCGAGCGCAAGGTGCCGTGGGAGTTCCTGCCGGACGCCGTGCTGAGGGATCCGAAGGTGTGGGACGCGCTGGTCGACACGATCGGCATGACCGCGCTGCTGCGCAACCTGGCCCGCATGACGCGGATCGGCACGCTCACCCCGACGGGCGAGGCCACCCGGCGCGCGGTCGCCCGGCTCACCGACCGCGACGCGCTGCTGCGGGCGCGCATCCACCCGATGGACGCGTTCCTGGCGCTGCGCGTGTACGGCTCGGGCCGCGCCCAGCCCAACCCGCGCGCCGACGCGCACACGTGGGCGCCGGTCCCGGCGATCCGGGACGCGCTGGAGGAGACGTACGAGCTGGCGTTCGGCACCGTCCGGCCCACGGGCCGGCGGCTGCTGGTCGCGGTGGACTCCTCCGGGTCGATGTCGGGCGGCTGGTACGGCGGCGACGTCGTGGTCGGCGGTTCGAAGATCGGCTCGCCGTACGAGGTGGGCTGCGCGATGGCCGTCATGCTGGCCCGCATCGAGAAGGGGAACGTGCACGTCATCGACGTCGACACCAGCGTCCACGCCTCGAAGGTGACCCCGCGCACCAACCTGCGCGAGATCGGCTCCTGGCGGCCGTCCGGCGGCGGCACCGACCTGTCGCTGCCGTTCCGCTGGGCGCGCGAGCAGCGGATGGCGGTGGACGGCATCGTGGTGTTCACCGACAACGAGACGTGGGCGGGGCGCGCCCACCCCTCGCAGGAGCTCGGCGCCTACCGGCGCATCGTGGCGGCGGAGGCGCGCGTGGTCGTCGCGGCGATGACCGCCGCGGGCTACTCGATCGGCGATCCCGGCGACGAGGGCGTGCTGAACGTGGCGGGCCTGGACGCGTCGCTGCCGATGATCGTCAACGCGTTCGTCCGCGCGCAGGACGCGCAGGACGCGTAGGACGCTTTGGACCTGACCGGGAGCGCCCGGTCAGGTCCTGGTCCAGCGCGGCTGCTTCACGTCGAAGACCCGCTGCTCGCGGCCGCGCAGCGCCACCTCGGCGAACTGCCACAGGATCGCCCCCGTCGGCGCGTGGACCACGATGGACGGCCCCAGCGGCATCTGCAGCATCTTCCCGCGCCAGCGCGGCACCCCCGGCGCCAGGAACCACTCCAGCGGCACGTCGTGCACCGAGGCCACCTCGCGCGGATCGGCCACCGGCTGCTGGACGCCGCCGAACGCCACCACCGGCGTGATGACGAAGCCGGAGTCGGTGACGAAGTCGTCGAGCATCCCGGCCACCTCGACCCCGGTGACGCCCGTCTCCTCGGCGAGCTCGCGCAGCGCGGCGTCCACGGGGCGTTCCCCGTCGTCCAGGCGCCCGCCGGGCAGCGCCCACTGACCCGGGTTGCGCCCGTGGGCGGCCCGCTTGATCAGGATCGTGTACGGGACCCGCTCGGCGTCCTCCAGGACGCACACGGTGACGGCGGCCCTGCGCACCCCGCCGGTGGGCGGGACCTGCCGGCGGTCGAAGGCGGTCAAATGGGACCTGATCTGCTCCTGCAGCACGTCGATTGGCGACAGCACACTTCAAGGATGTCACGGGCGTCCGGACGGGGACGCCGGGGCCGGGTCTCACGACGGGCCGTGCGGCAGCCGTACGGTGACGCTCAGCCCGCCTTCCGGCCGGGCGGCCGCGGTGACCTGGCCGCCGTGCGCGCGCACGATGGCCCGCACGATCGACAGCCCCAGCCCCGCGCCCTTGAACGAGCGCACCCGGTCGCCGTGGAGCCGGCTGAACGGCTCGAACAGGTCGTCCACCTCGTACGGCGGCACCGCCGGCCCGGTGTTGCGCACCGTGACCACCGCATCGCCGCCCTGCCGCCGCAGCGCCAGCCAGATCTCGCCGTCGCGCACGTTGTGCTTGATCGCGTTCTCCAGCAGGTTGAACACGCACCGCTCCAGGAACAGCGGATCCCCCTCGACCAGCACCGGCCGCAGGTCCTGGTGGAGCGTGACGGGCCGCTTGCGCGACTGCAGGTCGATCTGCTCCAGCGCGGTACGCACGACCTGCTCCAGGTCCACCGGCTTGCGCACCGTGAGCTCCTGCTCCGACTGCGCGAGCAGCAGCAGGCCCTCGATGAGCCGCTCGTAGCGGGCGTTCGTGCCGAGCAACGCCCTGGCCAGCGCCTTGAGGTCCTCCGACGCGGCCGGCTCCTCCAGCGACACCTCCAGCACCGTACGGTTGATCGCCAGCGGCGTGCGCAGCTCGTGCGAGGCGTTGGCGATGAACCGCCGCTGCGCGTCGAACACCCGGTGCAGCCGCTCCAGCATCGCGTCGAACGTGTCCGCCAGCCGCCTGACCTCGTCGGGCGGGCCCCGCATCCCGATGCGCTCGTGCAGGGTGCTCTCCGACAGCCGCTGCGCCGCCTCCGTCACCCGGTCGAGCGGGCGCAGCGCCCGGTCGGCCACCACGTAGCCGAGCACGAGCGCGACCACGCCGACCAGGATCATCACGAGCATGGACGAGCGGACCATCTCGCTGAGCACGTTGCCGGCCCGGTTCTCGATGTCGCCCTGGAAGATGACGTCCCCGACCACCGGGCGCGTCGCGGCCACGTCCGCGGGCGGGTTCTGGATCTTCCGGAAGCCGGTGACGAACTGCTGGTTCAGCGCCTGGCCGGTGATGAGGTAGGTGAGCCAGAGCAGGATCGACCCGGCCACGAAGAACAGGCCGCCGTACAGCAGCGTGAGCCGCAGCCGCAGCCGCCTGCTGCTCCACCACGACCGCCCCTGCTCGACGATCAAAGCCGGTACCCCTTGCCGGGCACGTTCAGGATCGCCGACGGCACGCCAAGCTTCTTGCGCAACGATGTGATCGTGACCCGCAGCGCGCCCGTGCCCGCGTCCGCGTGCTCGTCCCAGACGCGCCTGCGCAGCTCGCCGGAGGTGACCAGCTCGCCGCCCGCGCCGAGCAGCACGCGCAGCACGTCGAACTCCTTGCGGTTCAGCGACACGGGCCGCCCGTCCCTGGTGACCGTGCGGCGGGACGGGTTGAGCACGACGCCGCCGCGTTCGAGCAGGGGCGCCGCGGAGCGGGGCGAGCGGCGGGCCAGCGCCCGGACCCGGGCCACCAGCTCGGCGAACGCGAACGGCTTGACCAGGTAGTCGTCCGCGCCCAGAGACAGCCCGTCGATCTTGTCGCGGATCTGTCCCGCCGCGGTCAGCATGAGCACCCGGCCGCCCCCGCCGCCCTCGCGCAGCCGCCGGCACACGTCGTCGCCGTGCACCTCCGGCAGGTCCCGGTCGAGCACCACCACGTCGTAGTCCACGTACGCGGCCCGCTCCAGGGCGTCCTGCCCGTCGTAGGCCACGTCCACGGCGATCGCCTGCAGCCGGAGCCCGCGCGCGACCGCGTCCGCCAGCCGTTCCTCGTCCTCGACGACAAGCACCCGCATCGCCGGCCCCTTTCCTCTGGCACCCGAGCGTGACGGATCACGTGTTAGGGCCGGATAAACGCGCCGGGCGGGCTTATCCGGTTCTAGCACCCCATGGGCTGGAGTGAGGCCGCAGCCCGGGCGAAGGACCCCAGGCGCGGAGGAGTGAATGTCATGAATATACGGCTGTTGCTGGTCGCCGTCCCGCTCGCGCTGGCGCTGGCCGCGTGCGGAGGCACGGCGCCCAAGGACGACGGCGTGGCCAGCGCCGGCACCTCGTCCGCCGGACCCACGGCCTCCCCGTCGGCGTCGATGGACCCGGAGGAGGCTCAGCTGAAGTTCGCGCAGTGCATGCGCGAGCACGGCATCGACGTCCCCGATCCGCAGAACGGCCAGTTGAAGGTAGAGGTCCCCAAGGGTGTGGGCCGCGACAAGATGGACAAGGCACACAAGGCCTGCCAGCCCATCATGGACGCCGTAGTCCGCGACCACACGCCCAGCCAGCAGGACTACGACCAGATGGTCAAGTTCGCGCAGTGCATGCGCCAGCACGGCGTGGACATGCCCGACCCCAAGCCCGGCGAGGGCCTGCGCTTCGAGATGAGGAACGGCTCGCAGCAGAAGATCGAGGCTGCGCACAAGGCCTGCGAGCAGTACGCGCCCGGCGGCGGCAAGAAGCCAGGGGAAACGTCATGAGGAAGGGGATCCTGCTGAGCGGCGGCACCGTCCTGGCCGTCGCCGCGACGTGGACCGCGGTGGCCGTCATGAACGACGGCGTCCCAGGCGCCGCCACGCCCGACAGACCCCCGGTCCCGGCCACCGCGGACATCACCCGGCAGGACCTGGTGGAGACCAAGACCGTGGACGGCGCCCTCACCTACGCGGGGGAGCGCCGGATCGCCTCGGGCGCCTCCGGCACCGTGACGTGGGTGGCCGCCCAGAGCGCCGTGGTCCGCCGCGGCCGCCCGCTGCTCAAGGTGGACCGCAGGCCGCTCGTGCTCATGTACGGCAGCCTGCCGCTGTACCGGACCCTGCAGCGCGGCGTGTCCGACGGGCCGGACGTCGAGCAACTGGAGCGCAACCTCAAGGCGCTCGGGTACGGCGACTACCTCACCGTGGACGACCACTTCAGCTACGCCACCGAGCAGGCGGTCAAGGGCTGGCAGGAGGACAGGGGACTGGAGGAGAGCGGGCGGGTGGACGCGGCCCAGGTCGCGTTCCAGCCCGCCGCCGTACGCGTGACCGACGCCAAGGCCGAGGTCGGCGCCAGGACCGCGCCGGGACAGCAGGCGCTCACGGTGAGCGGCATCCGCCGCCTGGTGCACGTGGACCTGGACACCGGCGACCAGCCGCTGGCCCGCAAGGGCGCCAAGGTCACGGTGACGCTCCCCGGCGGCGAGCGGGCCGCCGGCCGGATCACGTCGGTCGGGACGGTCGCGGAGTCCTCCGGGTCCGAACGGGACGCGACCACCACCATCGACGTGGACATCACCCTCGCCAGGCCGCCGCGGACGAAGCTGGACCAGGCGCCGGTCGAGGTGGAGATGGCCAGCGCGCGGCACGCGAACGTGCTGGCGGTGCCCGTCGAGGCGCTGCTGGCGCTGCGCGAGGGCGGCTTCGGGGTCGAGGTGGCGGAGGGCGCGGCGAGCCGGATCGTGGCGGTCGAGACCGGGGCGTTCGGCGGCGGCCTGGTCGAGATCAAGGGCGAGGGGCTGGCCGAGGGCATGAAGGTCGGGGTGCCGGTCCAGTGAACGGCCCAGTGAACGGCCCAGGGAACGGCCCAGGGAACGGCCCAGGGAACGGCCCAGGGAACGGCCCAGGGAACGGCATCGTCGAGTTGTGCGGGGTGACCAAGACGTACGCCGGAGACGTGCACGCCCTGCGCGGCGTGGACCTGACCATCGACCGGGGAGACCTGCTGGCCATCGTCGGCCCGTCCGGATCGGGCAAGTCCACCATGCTCCACATGATCGGCACCCTCGACCGCCCCACCTCCGGCACCGTGCGCGTCGCCGGCCACGACGTCGCGACCCTGTCGGACCGGGAGCTGTCCGGGCTGCGCTCGCGCACCCTGGGGTTCGTCTTCCAGCAGTTCCACCTCTCGCCCGGCGTCAGCGCGCTCGACAACGTCGCCGACGGCCTGCTCTACACCGGCACGGGCCGCCGCGCCCGCCGCGAACGAGCCGCCGCCGCGCTGGACCGGGTCGGGCTCGGCCACCGGCTCCGGCACCGGCCGTCGGAGCTGTCCGGCGGCGAACAGCAGCGGGTCGCAGTCGCCCGGGCCGTGGCGGGCGACCCGCCGCTGCTCCTGGCCGACGAGCCGACGGGCAACCTGGACTCCCACGCGGGCGCCGACGTGCTGGCCGTCCTGGCGGACCTGCACGAGGCCGGCACCACCGTCGCCGTCATCACCCACGACGCCGAGATCGCCGGCTGGTGCTCCCGCCAGGTACGCCTGCGCGACGGGCTCGTCGTCGACGGCCACGAGCACGACCACCTGAGCCCCGTCGAGCTGCTGAGAGGAGCCGGGCGTTGACCGACCACCACCACCGAGCCGGTGCGCGGCCCGCACCCGGCCGGCTCAGCCCCGGGGACGTCCTGCGCGTCGGGGCCGCCGGGCTGCGCGCCCGGCCGACGAGGGTGATCCTGTCGGCCCTCGGCATCGCCATCGGCATCGCGACGATGATCGCCGTGATCGGGATCTCGTCCTCCTCCCGCGAGCAGCTCCTGCGCCAGCTCGACAAGCTCGGCACCAACCTCCTCACGGTGGCTCCGGGGCAGACCATGTTCGGGGAGGAGGCCAAGCTGCCGACCGGCGCGCTGGCCATGGTCCAGCGCATCCGCCCGGTCCGGACGGCCGCGGCGACGGGCGGCGTGGAGGCCACCGTACGCCGGAACAACCACATCCCCGAGTCCGTCACCGGCGGCATCGCCGTCCAGGCGGCCAGCACCACTCTCCTGACCACTCTGGAGGGCTCGGTGACCAAGGGCACCTGGCTCAACGACGCCACCGCCCGCCAGCCGGCCGTCGTGCTCGGCGCGCAGGCCGCCGAACGGCTCGGCCTGGCCAGGACCGGCGTGCAGGTGTGGATGGGCGGCCGCTGGTTCACGGTCGTCGGGATCCTCGGGCCGATGCCGCTGGCTCCGGAGATCGAACGCTCGGCCCTGGTCGGCTTCCCCGCGGCGCAGGAGCTATTGGGCTTCGACGGCTACCCCACCACCATCTACGAGCGCTCCTCTGACGAGGCGGTCGAGTCGGTGCGCCAGGTGCTGCCCCGCACCGTCAACCCCGAGAACCCGGAGGAGGTCACGGTCAGCAGGCCGTCGGACGCCCTGGCCGCCAAGGCCGCCGCCGCGGGCGCCTTCACCAACCTGCTGCTCGGGCTCGGCGCGGTGGCCCTGCTCGTGGGCGGGGTCGGGGTGGCCAACACCATGGTCATCTCCGTGCTGGAGCGGCGCAAGGAGATCGGCCTGCGCCGCTCGCTCGGAGCCACCCGCGGCCAGGTACGCATCCAGTTCCTGGCCGAGTCGCTGCTGCTGTCCACCCTGGGCGGGGTGGTGGGCGCGGTCATGGGGGCCCTGGCGACCGCGGGTTACGCCCTGTCGCGGGGCTGGCCGCCGGTGGTCCCGCCGTGGGCGCTGGGCGGGGCGGTCGGGGCGACCCTGCTGATCGGGACGCTCGCCGGGCTCTACCCCGCCATGCGCGCCGCCCGCCTGTCGCCCACGGTCGCCCTCGCCACCGCCTGAGGGCCCGCTAAGAGAGGAAACCGCGGATCGCGGCCGCGACCTGCCCGGGGCGTCCGCGCTGGTCGGCGTTGCAGGTGGCGCTGTGGTCGAGGCCCTTCAGGTCCACGCGCCGGACATGGGGCAGGACGCGCTCCAGCCCCGTGAGCACGGACTTCAGGTGGGCGGGGCTGCGGGTGCCGCCGAGCAGGAGCACCTCCGCCCCGATCGGCCGGTAGACGTCCAGGCTGCCGGCCGTCTCCGCCACCACCTGCCCGTCGTAGTGCAGCGTGGGGGCCAGCTCCCGGAACGTCGGCTCCCCGTCAACCGCCGCCTTGTCCTGACTTTTCAGCATCATGCCCGTGAGCAGCTCCAGGACCGCCCGCGGCATGACGTTGAAGAACTGCGGCCCCAGCCGCGCCGCCCTCATCCCGGTGACCAGCGCCGCCGGGATCCGGCCGGCCGCGAGCTCCCGGTCGAAGCGCTCCAGCCAGCCGGCCGGGTAGAAGTCGTCGACGTCCAGCGGCGGCTCGAAGATGACGGCCTTGCGCAGCTCGGGCCTTACGAGCGCGGTGCGCAGCGTGACGATGGCGCCCGAGCTCACGCCGACGACGCGGTCCGCCCCGGTCGCGGTGAGCAGCGCGTCGAGGTCCTCGACCTCCCGATCGAGGCGGTAGTCCGGACCGTACGGGCCGCTGCGGCCCCGGCCGCGGCGGTCGGGCACGTAGCACGTGAACTCGTCGGCGAGGGCCTGGGCCAGCTCGATGTTGCTGTGGCCGCTCTGCATGACTCCGTGCAGGAGCACCAGCCCGGGGCCGCGCCCGAGCCGGCGGTAGCTGATCGTGGTGCCGTCCTTCGAGGTCACGGCGTCGAGAGTGGTCGTGGTCATGATGGCTCCCCATGGTTCGGTCCGTGAAGGGGAGCCCGGCTATTGTTGCGAGTGCCATCTCGTGTCCGGGGTCCCGCTTCGCGGGCATTTCGGTACGAAGATCTCCCGGCGGCGGTGTTCCCGCACCGCCGCCGGTCTTGCGATCGGCCACCGGGCTCTTCGCCGGTCGCCGGGGTCAATCCGCTGTGCTGCCCCTATCCGCGATGTCCGCCACCTCGGGGGGCAGGTCGCCGGTCCGGTGGAAGGCCCGCCATCCGTCCAGGCCGGGGAACGTGCCGGAGGTCAGCTCGGCCAGCAGCGCGCTCACCCAGCCGGCCTCGGCCTCCCGCATCGCCAGCGCGTACTCGGACTCGAGGAGGAACAGCCTGGGCACCTCCTCCCGGTCCCGCTCCAGCGCCCGGCGCGCGTCCTGGAGCTGCTGCTCCAGCAGCTCCAGGCGCTGCCGCAGCAGTGGCACCACCTCGTCCGGGCCGAGCCCGGCCAGCACCGACAGCCCCGCCTCGAACGCCGACGGCTCCCGCACGGGCGTGGACAGCAGCTCGCGCGTCCAGTCGTCGGCCTCCTCCCGGCCGGCTTCGGTGACGCGGTAGACGGTCCGCTCGGGGCGGGCGCCCTGCCTGCCGCTCTCCACGGCCTCGATCAGGCCGTGCTTCTCCAGGTTGCGGACGACGGTGTAGAGGGATCCCCACTTGATCGGCATGTCCTGGTCCTTGCCGCGCGCCCGTAGCACCGAGGCCATCTCGTACGGGTGCATCGGCCGCTGCCCGGCCACCGTCAGCACGGCCAGAGCCAGCAGGTTCGCGACCCTGCGCCGCTTCGTCATCCGGCTCATCTCCTCGTGGACGAATACTCGTACACGAGCATACGTGCGCGAGTATCCGCCATGCAATGGGGAATCGCTGCGCGTTCTACGTTTGGAGACAGCGTCGGATCCGCGTTCTGCGGTCGGACGCGTCGGGTCGTTGAGCCCGGTGCCTGGCCGGTGTGGCGCGTCGAGAGGGCGGCCCGGTGCGCCGCGCGTCCTGTGGTCGGAGGCGGCGAGCGGGCGCTTCGGGAAGGCGGCTCGCCGGTGGGCGGCGAGCGGGCGCGGGCGCTTGGGAAGGCGGCTCGCCGGTGGATGGCGAGCGGGCGCGGGCCGTGCCTGAAAGCGGCGGGGTGGGGCGGGAAAGGCGGCGCCGCCCCGGGAGGGGGTCACGTCAGACGGAGTCGGTGACGCCCGGGGCGGCTCGGGTCAGGACATGCTGCTTACGAGGATCACGCCGAGGGCGATGCCGATGATCATCCCGACGCCGGCGGCGACGGCGGCCCACTTGCCCAGCGGCTCGCCCCGCGTGTGGCCGACGATGCCCAGCACGATGCCGGCCAGGCCGAACAGGATCGGGATGAACAGCACGGCCACCACCGCGCAGACGAACCCGATGATCGACAGGACCTGGTTGCTCGGCGGCTGCTTGTAAGGAGGCTGCGGATACGGGGGCGGCTGCGACCACTGGGTGTTGGGATCGTCGCCCTGGGGCGGGTCCTGCGAAGAGGTCACTTGCGGGCTCCTCTCGAGACGTGAACAACATCACACACCGAAGGGCCCAGTCCTGTCGAGCCGAATGAACCAGGACATATACCGATTTCACGCTGCTTCTATGGGATGAGAAAGCTGGGGCGGCAGAGGCCTGGCGTGAACGACGTCCAGCCGGGAGACGGCCCGGGTGAGGGCGACGTACAGGCGGTTCAGGCCGCGCCGCTCGGCTTCGGCGACGGCGGCGGGCTCGGCGAGGATCACATGGTCGTACTCCAGCCCCTTGGCCAGCGAGGCGGGCAGCACGGTGAGGCGTTCGTCCACGCCCATGCCCTCGTCCCGGAGCGCGGACGTGATCGCCTCGACGTCGGCGTCCGCCGCGATCACCCCGATCGACCCCTCGAACGCCATCGCCTCGCGCGCCGCCTCCACAACGCCCTTCTCCAGCCCGCTCACGCGGGTGACCCGCAGGCGGCCGTCGGAGCGGTACGAGCGCGTCGCCGGCACCTGCGTGCCGAGCGCCGCCAGCAGCGTGTTGGCCAGCTCCACCACGGCCGCCGGGACCCTGAAGCCGGTGGTCAGGGCGATGACCTGGCCGTCCGGCTTGCCCAGGAGCGCCATGCGCTCCGGCCAGGAGGAGGCCGCCCACGGCGTGGTGCCCTGGGCCAGGTCGCCGAGCACGGTGAGCGAGCCGTGTTCGCTGCGCCTGGCCACGGCCCTGCACTCCATGGGGGACAGGTCCTGGGCCTCGTCCACGATGACGTGGCCGTAGCCGCGCGGGCGCTCGATGAGGGCGGCGATCTCGTCGAGCAGCACGAGGTCGGCCGCCGTCCACTTGGCGCTCTTGGCGCTGCGGGGCGGCTTGGCCCAGGTGATCGCCTCCCACTCGGCCCCCGTCAGCGCGCCGTCCCGCCTGCCCTTCGCCGACGCGCCATCCCGCGTGCCTCCCGCCGGGCCGCTGTCGCGCGGGGCCTCGGCCGGGCCGCGCAGGACTTCGTACAGGACCTCTTCGGGTTTGACGGCGGGCCAGACGGCGTCCAGGAACGGGGTGACGGCGCGGGCGATCTTGCGGGTCCAGGCCGCGACGGCCGTCTGCCCGCGCGCCTCGGCCTGGCGCTGGATCGCGGCGACCATCCGGGCCCGCACCCGTTCGCGGCCCACTCCGTACGGCAGGGACTCGCGGCGCGTGTCGTCCACGATGCGGCGCAGCTCCTCCTCGGGCACCCGCCACCGGTACGAGCCGTCCGCCACCGTCACCGGCTCGACCGGCTTCGCGATCCGCCCGTACAGCGCCCTGCGCAGCACCTCGGCCATCCGGACGTCGTGCTTGACCAGCGCGGCGGCCTCGCTGTCGATGGCGGTGACGGGGAGGGTGACAGTGACGGGGGCCAGCAGGCGCTCCAGGGTGGTCTGCTCGACGTCCACCTCGCCGAGCGCGGGCAGCACGGCCGAGATGTAGCCGAGGAAGGCCCGGTTCGGGCCGAGGACGAGGACGCCGGAGCGTTCGAGCCGCTGCCGGTGCGCGTACAGCAGGTACGCGGCCCGGTGCAGGCCGACCGCCGTCTTGCCGGTGCCCGGCGCGCCCTGGACGCAGATCGAGGTGTCCAGCTCGGCCCGTACGAGGTCGTCCTGCTCGGGCTGGATGGTGGCCACGATGTCGCGCATGGGGCCGACACGGGGGCGCTCGATCTCGGCGGCCAGGATGCGCGACTCGCCTTCCTCGCCCCGTTCGAGCCGTTCGTCCTCGAAGCCCGTCAGCGTCGTGCCCGACCAGCCGAAGCGGCGGCGTACCGCGACACCCTGCGGGTCGCGGGCGCCGGCCCGGTAGAAGGCCCGCGAGACCGGCGCGCGCCAGTCGATCACCACGGGCGGGCCGCCGTGCTCGCCGGTGATGTGCCGCCTGCCGATGTGGTACGCGCGCCCGCGGTGCTCGGCCGAGCTCTGGCCGAAGTCCAGCCGGCCGAAGAACGGCGGCCCCTCGGGCTCCTCGCTCAGCTCCTTGGCCAGGCTCTTGAGATGGCGGCCCAGCCGCTCGGCGCTGTAGCGGTCGCCGGCCACGGTCTCACCGATGATCACGTTGTCGCGCGCGCCTTCGAGCATCCTGCGCAGTCCGGCCTTGCAGCGTTCGACGTACTGCCTCTCGTCGTCGAGCGTGCCCATCGCGTCCCCCAAAAGCGTTAACTCGGTTAAGAATTTAACCAGGTTAACACTTTGATAGACTGGGTGCCATGACGGGACTACGGGAGATCCAGCGGCAGCGGGTCCACGAGGCCATCTCGACGGCGGCCATCTCGCTCTTCCTGGAGCGCGGCTTCGACGAGGTGCCCGTGACGGAGATCGCGGCGGCGGCGGGGGTGTCGAAGCCGACGCTGTTCAAGTACTTCCCGACCAAGGAAGACCTCGTGCTGCACCGGATCGCCGACCACCAGGGTGAGGCCGCCCGCGTCGTACGGGGGCGGGAGCCGGGGGAGCGGCCGCTGGAGGCGCTGCGCCGCCACTTCCTCGACGGGCTCGCCCGGCGTGACCCGGTCACCGGGCTCAACGACCATCCGGAGGTGGTGGCGTACCACCGGATGGTGTTCTCGACGCCGAGCCTGGCGGCGCGGCTGTTCCGGCACATGGCGCAGGACGAGGAGGCCCTGGCCGAGGCGCTCGGGGAGATCACGGACGAGCTGACCGCCGGGCTGGTCGCCGGGCAGGTGCTGGCCGCGCAGCGGGTGCTCGCCCGGCGCAACTGGGCGATGCTGGCCGAAGGCCGGCCGCTGGCGGAGGTCGAGCGGGAGGCGATCCGGGCCGCCGAGCGGGCGTTCTCGCTGCTGCCGGTGTTCACGCCTCGCGAACAGCCCGTTTAGGCAGGTGGCAAGGGGTGTACTTGATACGGAGAGCCTCTTGACCAATTGCAAAAATATGCAATTTGGTGCATTGCGGGGCGCTCTTTACTCGTAGGGAGTGATGGTGAGAGGACCTTTCACGCACCAAGACGGTTACATTTCCGGACCGGAAGGTAACAGCTCGTGACCGGCGCGCTGACCCTGGCCTGGGGGCGGCTGCGCGCCGTGCTGCCGGAACGCGAGTCGCTGGCCGCCATGTGCCGCCGCCCCCGCCAGGACCTGCTCGCCGGGCTCACGGTGGCGGTCGTCGCGCTGCCGCTGGCACTCGGATTCGGCGTCTCCTCAGGGCTCGGCGCCGCGTCCGGGCTGGCCACGGCGGTCGTCGCCGGGGCGCTGGCGGCCCTGCTCGGCGGCTCCGACCTGCAGGTCTCGGGCACGAGCGGCGCCATGACGGTGATGCTCATGCCGATCTTCGACGCCCACGGCCCCACCGGCGTGCTCACGGTCGGCCTGCTGGCCGGGCTCCTGCTGCTCGCGCTGGCGCTGACCGGCGCCGGGCGCTACATGGCCGTGGTCCCCGCCCCGGTCGTGGCGGGGTTCACCGTCGGCATCGCCTGCGTGATCGGCCTGCAACAGGTGCCCCAGGCACTCGGCGTCCCGCCCGAAAACAGCCACAAGGTCATGGTCGTGGCCTGGCACGCCGTCCTCGACTTCCTCGCCCACCCGCACTGGTGGGCCACCTCCGTGGCCGTGGCCGTGGCCGCGGTGGTGCTGGTGGCCGCACGCGTACGGCCGAGCCTGCCGTTCGCGCTGCCCGCCGTGGCCATCGCCACCGTCGCCGCCGAGGTGGCCGCGCTGCCGCTGGCCAGGATCGGCGACCTGCCCGCCGGGCTGCCCGCGCCGTCGCTGGGGTTCCTGGATCCGGGCGCGCTGCCGTCCCTCCTCACCCCGGCCGTCGCGGTGGCCGCCCTGGCCGCGCTGGAGTCGCTGCTGTCGGCCAACGTCGCCGACAGCATGACCACCGGACGCCGCCACGACCCCGACAGGGAGCTGTTCGGGCAGGGCGTGGCCAACCTCGTCACCCCGCTGTTCGGCGGCATGCCCGGCACGGGCGCCATCGTCCGCACCGCGGTCAACGTCCGCTCCGGCGCCCAGTCCCGGCTCGCGGCGCTGGCCCACGCGGGCATCCTGGCCGCGATCATCTACTCCGCCGCCGGGCTCGTCGCACGGATCCCGCTGGCCGCGCTGGCCGGGGTCCTGCTGGCCACGTCGGTGCGCATGGTCGACACCGACGCCGTCAAGGCCATGTTCAGGTCCACCCGGGCCGACGCCGTGGTCCTGGTGCTGACGGCCGTCGCCACTCTGACGCTCAACACGGTGGTGGCGGTCATCCTGGGCCTGGTGGTGGCGGGGGCGCTGGCCCTGCGCGCCGTGGCGCGCAACGCCCGCCTCGACGCCGAGCCGCTCCGCCACGACCTGCAGCCCCATCACACCGAGGACGAGCACGCGCTGCTCGCCGAGCACATCGTCACCTACCGGCTGGCCGGGCCGCTGTTCTTCGCCGCGGCCCACCGCTTCCTGATGGAGCTGTCGGAGGTGACGGACGTGTCCGTGGTGGTGCTGCGCCTGTCCCGCGTCACCACCATCGACGCCAGCGGCGCGCTGGTCCTGGGCGACGCGATCGAGCGGCTCGAGGGGCGGGGCATCCTGGTGTACGTCTCGGGCATCCCGGACGGCCACCACCAGCCGCTGGAGGCGCTCGGGGTGCTCGCCCGGCTGGACGAGGCGGGGCAGGTGTTCGCCACCACCGACGAGGCCATCGCGGCCGCCCGCGACCGCCTCCACCACACGGGCGTCCTCCCCCACCTGGCCGGCTGACCCCCTCCGCCCCACCCGCCTCCCCCCACCGGGGGGAGGCACCTCACCGCCAGGACATCGGGCCCGCCGACCGTTGACCGTGCGCCGGCGGTTGGTGGTAGCGCCCTGGGGACGTGGCGCGTCTCCGTCGCCGAGGGGCGCCCCGCCTCCCGCCTCCTTCGGGGGAGCCCGGCCGACGCCAGAGGGGCGTCTCGCCCGTTCTCACTCCGTGGGACCTCGGCCGAAGCCGGAGGGGCGTCTCGCCCGTTCTCCCTTCGAGGGACCTCGGCCGAAGTGCGGTGGGAGGGTGGGTGCCACGGATGGGGACCGGCTCACCAAGATTTCGGACCTGGAGCGCCCGAGCCCTGTACCCCCCATCACCGCACCGGCGACACTCGGCTCATGACACGGACCTCCGAACCTCCCCGCGCGCTCCCGGCCGTCGCGCACCGCTGGCCCACCCTGCTCGGGCTGGGCTTCGCCGTCCTCACCCTCCTGGACTTCGAGGACGGCCGCAGCCTGGGGTTCGTCGTCTTCCTGGCAGCCCTCATCTACCTAGGTACGGCGGTCCTCGGCAAGCCCGGCACCGTCTGGGCCCTGTTCGTCATCAGCACCGTGGCGTGGGTGGCGCTGGACCAGCTCGGGATCGACGGCTGGCCCGCCCTGATCGGCGGCGCGGTCTCCCTCATCGTCCTCGGCCTGGTGGGCGGGCTGTTGCGCCAGCCGTTGCTGACGGCCGCGCAGGTCCCGGCCATGCTGGTCTGCGGCGGGGCGGCACTGCTGGCGCTGACGCTGTCGCCCCAGGCCGGCGGTTTCCTGGTCGCGGGGGCGCTGATCGCCCACGGTGTGCAGGACCTGCTCGTGTGGCGGGCCAAGCAGGTCGTGGCGCGGTCGATGGCGGAGTTCTGCATGGTCCTCGACCTCCTGCTCGGCGTGGGCATCGTCGTGCTGAGCCTGTGAGGCCGCTGTCGTGCCGAGCCGGTGAAGCCCGCTCAGAAGGGGCGGGTGAAGCCCGCTCAGAAGGGACCGGTGAGCTCGCCGAGCTTGTCGGTCAGCTCCAGGTTCGCCGAGTAGTCGACCGGTACCGCGATCACCGACACCACGTCGTCCGCCAGCGCCTTGCGCAGCGTCGGCAGCAGTTCGTCCGCGTGGGTGATCCGGTAGCCGCGCGCCCCGAAGCTCTCCGCGTACTTGACGAAATCGGGGTTGCCGAACGTGACGTTGGAGTCGCGCCCCAGCTCCAAGTCCATCTTCCACTCGATCAGCCCGTACGCGCCGTCCTCCCACACCAGCACCACGAACGGGATCCGCTCCCGCACGGCGGTCTCCAGCTCCTGCGAGTTCATCAGGAACGCCCCGTCACCCGTCGCCGCGAGCACCCGGCGGCGGGGGAAGGCCAGCTTGGCCGCCAGCGCTCCCGGCACCGAGAAGCCCATGGACGACAGCCCGTTGGAGACCAGCATCGTGTTCGGCTCGTACGTCGGATACATGCGGGCCATCCACATCTTCACCGCCCCCGTGTCCGCCAGCACGATGTCCTCGCGTCCCATCGCCGCGCGGACGTCGGCCACGATCCGGCGCGGAGACAGCGGGAACCCGTCCTCCGAACGCCCCTGCTCCAGCTCCTCCCGCACCATGCGGCGGATCCTCTCGCCGGTGCCGTTGATCTCGAAACGCCGGTGCACGGCGTCCGCGAGAGCGTGGAGCGACCGCGAGATGTCTCCCTGGACGCCGACCGCCACCGGATAGTGGTCGTCCACCTCGGCGGGGAACTGGTGAATGTGGATGATCTTCTTGTCGCGATGCGGGTTGATCTTGACGGGGTCGAACTCCTGCAGCTCGTACCCCACGCTGATCAGCACGTCCGCCTCGTCGAAGCCGAAGTTCACGTAGTCGTGCCGCATGAACCCCACCGCCCCCAGCGCGTGCCGGTGGTCGTCGGGGAAGACGCCCTTGCCGTTGAACGTGGTCGCCACCGGCAGCCCGAGCCGCTCCGAGAAGCGGATCAGCGCCTGGGAGGCCCTGGCGCGCGTGGCCCCGTGCCCGGCCAGCACGATCGGCCGGCGCGCGGTGGCCAGCACGTCGGCCGCGCGGGCGATCTGCGCGGGGGAGGGGTCCTGGGTGCGTACCACGTTGACGGGGAGCGGGCGCAGGTCGTCGGGCACCGGTGCCGACTCGACGTCCTCGGGGATGGCGAGGTAGACGGCGCCGGGACGCTCGGTCTGGGCGGTCTTGAACGCCTTGCGGATCATCTCGGGCAGCGCCTGCGGCGACGGCGCGAGCTCCGACCACTTGGTGATCGGCCTGAACAGCGACACCAGGTCCACCACCTGATGCGACTCCTTGTAGATGCGGTCGAGCCCGACCTGGGCGCTGATCGCCACCACCGGGGTGCTGTTGGTGGTGGCGTCGGCCACGCCGAGCTGCAGGTTGATCGCGCCGGGGCCGAGCGTGGCCGAGGCCACCCCCGCCCTGCCGGTCAGCCTGCCGTAGATCTCGGCCATGAACGCCGCGCCCTGCTCGTGCCGTACGAGGACGTAGCGGATGGAGGAGTCCTGGAGCGCGTCGACGAAGTGGATGTTCTCCTCGCCGGGGATGCCGAAGACGTACTCGACGCCTTCCGCCTCCAGCGCCTGCACGATGAGCCGGGCCGCGACGGCCTGCGTGGTCATGGGACAAGCCTTCTTTCTGAACGACTGCGTCCGTGAAAGCGCACGAAGGCCGCCGTTCATTCCGGTGTCCCGGCCCCGCCAGCGGGTATCTAAGCAGCGGCTCCCCGGACTGATCTCGCACCAGGAGAGGACCGGGGGCATGGTGGAGCGACCTATCCGTCTCGCGCTTCTGGGCGGCTTCCGGCTGCTGGCCGGCGACGAGCAGCTCGCCGTCTCCAACGGCTCCGAGCGGCTGCTCGCGTACATCGCCATCAGCCGCAGGACGGTGCACAGGAACGTGATGGCGACCACCCTCTGGCCCGACGCGCCGGAGCGGCGCGCGCACGCCAACCTGCGCTCCGCGCTGAAACGCCTCGACGAGGTCGGGCGGGCGCTGCTGCACGTCGGGACGACCGAGATCGGGCTGGCCCCGGACACCGGCGTGGACTTCGACGACGCCCGGGCGCTGGCGCAGCGCCTCATCGACCCCACCGTCCAGGCCGAGGAGGCCACCGTCTGCGCGGGGGCCGTCGATGCGCTGGCCAACGGCCTGCTGCCCGGCTGGTACGAGGAATGGGTGCTGGCCGCCGCGGACGAATGGCACCAGCTGCGGCTGCACGCCCTGGAGGCCCTGTCGGCGATCTTCGTCAGGCAGCGGCGGTTCGCCGAGGCCGTGACGGCCGCGAGCGTGGCCGCGCATGCGGACCCGCTGCGGGAGAGCGCGTGCGCCGCGCTCATCGAGGCCCATCTCGCGGAGGGCAACCAGGCCGAGGCGATCCGCCATTTCCGGCTCTACGCGGAGGGCCTGCGGGACGAGCTCGGCATCGAGCCGACCGCCAGATTGCGGGAGCTGGTCGCCAGCTTGCGCGGCCGCTGAGCGATCCTGGTCACGCTCCGGTCACGCCGACATCACGGCGCGGTGACACGACCCCCTCCACGCTGGGTGGTGACAGAAGGGAGACCGGAATGCGCATCAAGAAAAGCCTGATTCTGGCTGGTCCAGCGCTTCTCACCGCTGTCACACTCGGACCCCTCACGACCCCGTCGGCCCAGGCCCTCGCGCAGACCTCCGCGACGAGCGCGCAGACGAGCACCCACGTCGCGAGCAAGCCACCCGAGAAGAGGAAGGCCAAGAAGCAGCAGTACAACATGGGCCGCTCGGCCGGTTACACCGACGGCCGCAGCGCCTGCATGAAGAAGGAGCCCTACAGCCTGAAGTACTCCGGTGGCGGCGCCTACCAGAGGGGCTTCGCCGACGGCTACAACTCGGGCTACCACAGCTGCTAGCGATCTCAGCCACTGAGCTGGACCCCACCCGCGCCCGCGGGGTGGGGTCCACCCCTTTTTCAGCCCAGGCGCGCCACCCCGTCGAGCAGGCGGTCCACGTCGGAACGGTCGTTGTAGTGGACCAGGCCCGCCCGCACGGCCCCGCCCGAGTCGCGGATGCCGAGCGCGCCGGTCAGCTCCCAGGCGTAGTTGTGGCCGTTCCAGACGTTCACGCCGAGCCCGGCCAGGTGTTCGGCCACCTGGCGCGGGGTGTGCCCGGCCACGTTGAAGTAGGCGGTGGCGGTGCGCCTGGCGGGTTTGCCGTACACCGTGACGTGCGCCATCGTCTCCAGCCCCTCGATCAGCACCGCGAACAGCGCCAGCTCGTGCTCCTCCGCCGCGCTCATCGAGGCCAGCAGGCGCTCGCGGCGGGTGCCCGTGCCCGGCACCATGGCGGCCAGGTGGTTCACGGCCGCCGTCACGCCGGCCAGGTCGGCGAAGGCCGCCGTCCCCGTCTCGAACCGCTCCGGCACCGTGTCGGAGGAGGAGGCCAGCTTGTCCGGCCGCAGCGTCTCCAGCAGCGCCGGGTCGGCCACGACCGCGCCGATGTGCGGGCCCGACCACTTGTACGCGCTCGTGGCGTAGAAGTCGGCGCCCAGGGCGCGCATGTCCACGGGGCCGTGCGGGGTGGCGTGCACGCCGTCCACGTACATGAGCGCGCCCGCCCGGTGCGCCAGCTCGGCGATGGCGGCCACGTCGGGACGGGTGCCGAGGATGTTGCTGGCCGCCGTCACCGCGACCAGCCGGGTGCGTTCGCCGATCAGGTCCGCGTACTGCTCCACCGGCAGTTCCCCGGTGACCGGATCCACCTCGGCCCAGCGTACGGTGGCGCCGATCTGGGTCCAGGGCCGGACGTTCGCGTCATGGTCGAGCCTGGAGAGCACGACCTCGTCGCCCGGCCCCGCGATGGCCCTGGCCAGGCGGTAGGTCAGCGTGGTCATGTTCGGGCCGAGCACCACGCCGTCCGGATGGCCGCCGACCAGGTCGGCCACGGCGGCCCGGCAGGCCGCCACGATGGCGCCGGAGCGGTCGCTGGCGGGGAAGGCGCCGCCGACGTTGCCGATCCCGGCCCGGTAGGCGGCGGAGATGGCGTCTATCACCGGCCGCGGGGTCTGGGTGCCGGCCGCGCCGTCGAGGTAGGCGAAGCCGTCGGCCAGCGCAGGGTAGGAGGAGCGTACCGATTCGATGGGGAATGTCGGATCGAGCATGATAGGTAGATGCTCACCCTCAGAGACCTCAACCGGGCCACTTTGGCCCGCCAGCACCTTCTCGACCGGCACGAGGGTGACGTGGCCGACGTCGTGCACCGGCTGGTCGGCCTGCAGGCGCAGGAGCCGCGGCCGCCGTACCTGGGGGTGTGGTCCCGGCTGGCGGGGTTCGCGCGGGACGACCTGCACGCGGCGCTGCACGCCCGCACGCTCGTGCGGGCCACCATGTGGCGGGCCACGCTGCACCTGGTGACCGCGGCGGACTTCGCCGCGTTCCGTCCGGTGGTGCGGCCCGTGCTGGCCGCCGCCGCGCGCCGCTTCGACGACGTCGACTTCGACGCGGTCGTGGCCGCCGCCGACCGGCTGCTGGCCGCGGGGCCGATGACCTTCAACGAGCTGCGGCCCAGGCTGCAGGAGGAGTTCCCCGGCGGGTACGACCGGGCGCTCGGATACGCCGTGCGCATGCTCACCCCGTTGATCATGGTGCCGACGGAGGACCGGTGGAGCTTCCCGCGCGAGTCCGCGTTCGCGCTGCCCGGCATCGCCCTGGAGCCCGCCGGCGTTGAGGCGCTGATCGAGCGCTACCTGGCCGCGTTCGGCCCGGCGACCCCCGCCGACGTGCAGACCTGGTCCGGGCTGGGCGGCCTCAAGCGCGTCATGTCCGGCATGGAGCTGGAAAGGCTCACGGACTTCACGGGAAGGGAGCTGTACGACCTGCCCGGCGCGCCGCGGCCCGGCGGCGACGTGCCCGCCCCCGTACGGTTCCTGCCCGACTTCGACACGCTGGTCCTGGGCCACGCGGACCGCACCCGGGTGCTGGCCGACGAGTTCAAGGGCCGGGTCGCCACCAAGAACCTCCGGGTGAAGGCGGTCTACCTGGTGGACGGCTTCGCGGCCGGGACGTGGCAGATCAAGCGCACCGCGAAGAAGGCCACGCTGCTCATCAGCCCGTTCACCTCGACCTCTCTCGACGTGCTGGAGGAGGAGGGGCTGCGGCTGCTGGCATTCGCCGAGCCCGACGCGGTCCCGTCCCTTGAAGTGGCCGACTCTTGAAGTGACCGGCGGAGTCTGATTGGTTCAGGGCGGAGGTGTCACCTATGGCCCAGCTGACCGCCCTGGACGCGCAGTTCCTCCATTTCGAGACCGCGACGAACATCGCCAACATCGCCGGCCTGGCCATCCTCGACGGCGACCTCAACCGCGCCGACCTCCAGGCCCTGCTCGAGCGGCGGCTGCCGTACGTGCCCGCGCTGCGGCGCAAGCTGGCCCCCGTGCCGTTCGGGCTGGACCACCCGTACTGGATGCAGGAGGACGATCTCGACCTCGACTACCACGTGCGCGAGATCGGCCTGCCGCCGCCGGGCGACGACCGGCAGCTCGCCGACCAGGTCTCGCGGCTGCACGCCCGGCGGCTGGACCGCGGCCGGCCGCTGTGGGAGATCTACCTGATCCACGGGCTGTACGGCGGGCGGATGGGCCTCTACACCAAGATCCATCACGCGGCCGTGGACGGGATCGGCGGCGCCGACGTCCTGGCCGCTCTCCTGGACATCAGCCCGACGCCCGCGCCGCCGCCCGCCGAGGAGCCCTCACGGGACGCCCCGCCTCCCGGGGCCGCGGAGATGGTGGCGCGCGGGCTGGCGAGGCTGGCCGGCAACCCGGCGCACGCCCTGCGTTTCGCCGCCAGGGCCATGCCGCACCTGGACGAGATCCCCGTCGTGTCCTGGATCCCGGGCAGCCAGGTCGTCTCCTCGCTCGCCCGGCGGCTGGCCGGGGCCGGGCAGGCGCCCGAGCTGCCGGCGCTGCCCGCGCCGAGGACGCCGTTCAGCGGCCCCGTGTCGGGGCACCGGCGCTTCGCGTTCGTGTCGCTGCCGCTGGAGGAGATCAAGCGGGTGCGCAAGGCGTTCGGGGTCACCGTCAACGACGTGGTCATGGCCGTGTGCGCGGGCGCGCTGCGCACGTGGCTGGCCGCGCACGGCGGCGTCCCGCACCAGCCGCTGGTGGCGGGGGTGCCGTTCTCGCTGCGCGCGGCCGGGGTGGAGGGCCCCGGCAACCAGGTGGCGATCATGACGGCGCCGCTGGCCGTGCACGTCGAGGACCCCGTCGCCCGGCTGCACCACGTGCGGCACGCCATGCAGCGGATCAAGGACCGCTTCTCGCTGGCGCCCGCGCGCTGGCTGCGCGAGTTCAGCGAGTCGATGCCGGCCGCGCTCATGGGGCTGGCCGCCCGCTCGGCCTTCTCGCTCGTCGGGCAGACCGCGCCGCCGATCAACGTGGGCGTCTCGAACGTGCCCGGACCCCAGTTCCCCCTGTACGTGTGCGGGGCCCGGCTGCTGACCCACTACCCGGTGTCGGTGATCACGGACGTGAGCGGCGGCGTGAACATCACCGCCTTCTCCTACGACGGCTCCCTCGACATCGGGATCGTCACCGACAGAGAGATGGTGCCGGACGCCTGGGAACTGGCCGCCGACCTGCGTGCGGCCCTCGACGAGCTGCTCCACGCGGAAGCGACCCTGCCGCACTAGCCAAGTGCCGGCGGAACTGTCGGTGGCGTGTGGCACCTTGGGAACGCCGAGGAAGGGAGCATCGCATGTCAACCGCCCGGGAGCTCTACGACGACCTGGTCACCGAGCAGCTCGTCCGTCCAGAGGTGAGCCTGGGGCGCATGTTCCACTCCGAGGGCCTCAAGGTCAACGGAAAGGTGTTCGCGTTCTTCTCCAAGGAGCAGCGGGTCGTGCTCAAGCTCCCCGCCGCGCGGGCGGCCGAGCTGGTGGACGAGGGCGCGGCCGACGAGATGATCATGGCGGCCCGGCGGATGCGGGAGTGGGTGTCCCTGCGCACGCCGGACGAGGAGGTCTGGCGCGGCCTGCTGACGGAGGCCGCCACGTACGTCGAGTCCCTGACGCGCTGACACGCCCGCCGGACGGCGGCCGGCTGGGGCCACTCGCGGGCACAGTTGGGTAGCTTGGAAGGAGGCGGCCTGCCAGGTCTCCCGACTTCGCCGTTCCCTCAGACCCCGAGGTGCCGATGGTTTCAGCCCCTACGTCATAGGTCACCACGTTTCAGCGTCGTGCGTCCAAAGCGAGCGAGGAGTGTGTTTTGTCCGAAGCAGCAGAGGTTCTCGAACTCGACGACAACGTCGCCGACGGTGGCGCGGCCGTCGGCGCCGACTCGGTCAAGGCTTATCTGAAGGAGATCGGCCGCGTGCCGCTGCTCACCGCCGAGCAGGAGATCGACCTGGCCAAGCGCATCGAGGCCGGGCTGTTCGCGCAGGAGCGGCTCGAGACCGAGCCGTGCATGCCCGCCGATCTGCGCGCCGATCTGGAGTGGATCGCCCGGGACGGCGAGATCGCCAGGCGCCGCATGCTGGAGGCCAACCTGCGGCTGGTCGTCTCCATCGCCAAGCGCTACACCGGCCGCGGCATGCTCTTCCTCGACCTGATCCAGGAGGGCAACCTGGGCCTGATCCGGACGATCGAGAAGTTCGACTACCGGCTGGGCTACAAGTTCTCCACGTACGCGACGTGGTGGATCAAGCAGGCCATCACCCGGGCCATGGCCGACCAGGCCCGGACGATCCGCATCCCCGTGCACATGGTCGAGCTGATCAACAAGGTCGCGCGGACGGAGCGCCGCCTGCAGACCGACCTCGGTCGCGAGCCCACGCCCGAGGAGCTGGCCAAGGAGTGCGAGCTCGAGGTCGATCGCGTCATCGAGGTCCAGGGATACGGCCGCGAGCCGATCTCCCTGAGCACGCCGCTGGGCGAGGAGGGCGACAGCGAGTTCGGCGACCTCATCGAGGACACCGAGGCGGTCTCCCCGGCCGACGCGGTCTCGTTCACGCTGCTCCAGCAGCAGCTGCACGCCCTGCTCGACCAGCTCTCCGAGCGCGAGGCGGGCGTGATCAGCATGCGCTACGGCCTCAACGACGGCAAGCCGATGACCCTCGACGAGATCGGCCGCATCTACGGCGTCACCCGCGAGCGCATCCGGCAGATCGAGGCCAAGACGATGTCCAAGCTCCGTCACCCCTCCCGATCCCTGGCGCTGCGCGACTATCTGAGCTGACCCGCGACTGAAAGGCTGCGCAAACGAAGACCCAAGACTGTCGCCACGGACCTGTGGAGGCAGGCGGGCTGTCCTAGATTCCCAGGCGTGAAACGCGCCCGATCGAGCCTCGTCCACCAACTCGCCTACGCCGTCAAGAACCCGGACCGGATCGCCCCCCACCTGCGGCGGCTGGCCCGCGACACCTGGTTCCGGCTGCGCACACGTGATCACGTCGCCTACTACCGGGCCGTCATGAAGTCCGACACCGCGCGGGACCCCGAGGGCGCGGTCGGCTCGCACACGCACAGACGGTGGCTGGCGCTGGGGCGCATGCAGTTCGACTACCTGGTGGAGCACGGGCTCAAGCCGGACTACCGGATGCTGGAGATCGGGTGCGGCAACCTGCGCGCCGGACGGCTGTTCATCGACTACCTGCACGCCGGAAACTACTACGGCATCGACATCTCGCCCGACATCCTCATGGCGGCCCAGCACACGATCGTCGGGCACGGGCTCAACCACAAGCTGCCCTACCTCACGCCCGTCCGCGACCTGCGCTTCGCCTTCCTGCCCGGCGAGCACTTCGACGTCGTCCACGCGCACAGCGTGTTCTCGCACTCGCCGCTGCACGTCATCGAGGAGTGCTTCGCCCACGTGGGGCGGGTGATGAAGCCGGCCGCCTGGTTCGACTTCACCTTCGACCGCACCGAGGGCAAGGAGCACCAGGTGCTGCGGGAGGACTTCTACTACCGCACCGAGACGCTGGTGGCGCTGGCTGCCGAGTACGGGCTGCGGGCCACGTTCATGGACGACTGGGAGCGCGGCCCGCACAAGCAGTCGAAGATCCGCATCACCAAGGGTTAGCGGGCCGACCCCCAGAACTCCTCCAGCCTGGCCGCGCCGGTCGCCGGATCCTGGAGCAGCCACCAGTGGCCGAGCCCCGGCAGCTCGGCCACGGTGGCGCCCGCCCGCGCCGCGCTCTCCTCCGCCACGCTCCGCGCCAGGAACGCGTCGCCCTCGGGAACGATCACCAGCCCGGGCGCGGGGATGTCCGCGAACGCGGGCGACCACTCCTCACCCACCCGCACGGCCGACCGGTAGAGGGCCAGGATGCTGCCGGCCATGACCTGGTCGACGCCGGCCGCGATCTCCAGGGCGTGCTCGAACGGCACGCCGAAGCCCTCGAACCCCTTGGCCCGCTCCTCCAGGGGCGTGGCCAGCAGCTGCTCGAAGAACTCCTCGCCGGCCCCGGGCGTCTGCCAGAGCCTGGCCAGGTCGTGCCACTCGAAGGCGGGGTGGCCGAGCCCGGCGGCGTCCGTGGCCCACGTGCGGACGAGGTCGGGGCGGGTGCTGACCAGGCGCACCACCAGGCCGCCGCCCCAGTCGTGGCCGACCAGGTCGATCCCGTCGCCCGCCATCGCCTCCAGCTCGCCGGCCAGCCACGCCACGTACTCCTCCTTCGTGGCGGAGAACCCGTCCGGCCGGGGGCAGCCGAAGCCGGGCATCCGGAGCGCCCGCACGTCCTGGCGGCTCAGGGCCGCGCGGAGGGGGTCCCAGACGGCGGCGGTCTCAGGGACGCCGTGAACCAGCACAAGGGTCATTCCCCGAACGTACGCCGCGAATATCCGGCTGCATACGTTCTGAGCCCTCCTTTAGGGTGAGGGGAGTGAGAGACGTACGTGCGTTGCCCAAGGCCCACCTGCATGTTCACCTGGAGAGCACCGTCCGGCCCGCTACCGTGCGCGACCTGGGCGGGACGCCCGAGCGCAGCGAGCTGTTCGCGAGCTTCAGGGAGTTCGGCGACGAGCGGGCGCGGGTGCGCGACCTGCTGCGCACCCCCGAGCATTTCCGGCGGATCGCGGTGGAGTTCTGCGAGGACGAGGCCGCCCAGGGCACCCGCTACGTCGAGGTGACCTTCACCGCCGCCTCCCACGGGGAGCGGGTGGGGGACCCTGAGATGCCGCTGGAGGCGGTGCTCGAAGGGCTGGAGGAGGGCTCCTCCCGCTACGGGATCGCGTACAACGTGCTGCTCGACCACTCCAGGCGGCGGCCGGTGGAGCGGCTGTGGCGCACGTTCAAGCTGGCCGGCCGGCACGACCGGGTGATCGGCATGGGGCTGGCCGGCGACGAGAGCTACCCGCTGGCGCCGTTCGCGGAGGTGCTCGACGCGGCCAGGGACGCGGGGCTGCGCCTGGTGCACCACGCGGGCGAGGCCGCCGGGGCCGCCAGCATCCGCGAGGCGCTCTCCCTGGGGCACGCCGAGCGCCTCGGGCACGGCATCCGGGTGCTGGACGACGCCGAGCTGGTGGCCGAGGTGCGCGAGCGCGGGATCCCGCTGGAGGTCTGCCCCACCTCCAACGTCCTGCTCGGGTTCGTCCCCTCCCTGCCCGAGCACCCGCTTCCCCGGCTGAGGGAGGCCGGGCTGGCGGTCACGATCAACACCGACGGGGAGACGGCCCTGGCCGACGAGTACGCCCGGCTGCGGGACGTGTTCGGCTACGGCGACGCGGACCTGGCGGACCTGGCCCGGGCCTCGATCGACGCGTCGTTCGCGCCGGAGCCCGTCAAGGCGCGGCTGCGGGCGGAGGTGGAGGCCTGGCTCGCCGCTGAGTGACGCACGGGCGTCCGTACGGTCGCATGAGAGGCTGTCGGCATGGACTTATCGAAGCCGGGCATGCCGTCCGTGGCTCACCGGCTGCCCGAGCGGGTGGTCTTCGCCGGGGTGGTCGGCGCGATCCTGCCGTTCCTCCATTTCGGATGGGCGCTGCTCGGTGCCGTGCTGGCGGACCCGTTCGCCGCCCTGGTGACCGCGCCGGGCGCCTCCTGGCAGCAGCGCGGCCTGGGCGTGGCGCTGTTCCTCTTGTTCTGCGGCGCCCTCGCCTTCGCCGGTTAGTCCACCCGGCCGTTGCCGGGCCGTACACGGTGGAGCTCCAGGCCGATGTCCACCACCTCGGCCCGTTCGAGGCCGGCCACCTCGTCGAGAGGCACCCACGCGGCCCGGTCGGTGCTGCCGCCGACCTCGTGGCGCAGGGTGCCGCCGGTGATGCGGCCCTCGTAGACGATGCGCAGGCCGTGGAAGTCCGCCTCGCGGCCCTCGCCCCGGGGGTAGCGGCAGTGCAGGGTGCTCATGCCCAGCAGGGTCTCGATCGCCACCATGTAGCCGGTCTCCTCCTCCACCTCGCGGATCGCGGCGTCCACCGGGTCCTCGGCGTGCTCGATGCCGCCGCCGGGGAGCGTCCAGTGCCGCTCGCCGGAGGGGCCGACCCAGCGCGCGAGGAGGATCCGGCCGTCGTCGACGCAGATCGCGTACGCGGCCACGCGCAGCTCCCTGGTGATGATCACGAGGCGGGAGCGGAGGTGCTGCTGCGGACGACGAGGCTGGTGGCGAGCTCTATGCGCGTCCCGACCGGCCCCCTCGGATGAGTCAGCTCCTCCGAGATGAGGCGGACCGCCTCGTTGGCCATGTCGTCGAGCGGCTGGCGGACCGTGGTGAGCGGCGGCGACATCATCTCGCACCACGTGGAGTCGTCGAAGCCGACCACGGACAGCTGGCCCGGCACCCGGATCCCGCGCTCGGTGGCCGCCTGGTAGACGCCGGCCGCCTGCAGGTCGGAGCCGGCGAAGATGGCGGTGGGCCGGTCGGGGCGGTCGAGGAGCTCGGCCCCGAACTCCCTGCCGCCGGAGATCAGGAAGTCGCCGTAACGGGTCAGCCCGGGGTCGGGGTCGATCCCGAACGTACGGTGCGCCGCCAGGTAACCCTCGTACCGGTCGAGCGTGCACTGCGTGTCGAGCGGCCCGCCGATGAAGCCGATCCTGGTGTGCCCCAGCTCCAGCAGGTGGGTCGTGGCCATGACGCCGCCCGACCAGTTGGTGGCGCCGACGGTGGACATGCGCGGATCGCGCTTGCCCACCGGGTCGAGCAGCACCAGGGGCACGTGCAGGAGCTCCTCGATGGCCGAGATCTCCTCCTGGTTGGCCCGCGACAGCACCAGCACGATGCCGTCGGTGCTGCGCTTGCGCACGATCCCGATCCAGCGCCGCAGGTCGAAGTCGGCCCGCGCGGACGAGGTCACCACGAGCGAGAACCCCCACCGCGCGGCCGCCTGCTCCGCGCCCCTGATGAGCACCTGGGCCCACGGGGAGCCGAGCCCGTCTATGAGCAGGTCGACGAGACCGGCCCGGGGAGTGCTCGGCGGGCGCGGGGCCTCGTATCCGAAGGCCCTGACCGCTTCGAGCACCTTGTCCCTGGTGGCGGTGGAGACGTGCTTCTTCCCGCTCAGGACCTTGGAGACCGTCGGCACGGACACTCCGGCAGCGGCGGCGACGTCCGCCAGCGTTGCTCGAGCCACAGGACCTCCGAGTTGCAACTTTCGGAAAAACCTCAAACCCACAGGTTGCCCGCTGACCTGGATCAGACTGCTACCCGATCGGCGCTGTTGACATCGCTGCGGGCCCGAGCCTACCGTAACCCTTCGGCAATGTCACGGTAATCTTTCGGAAAGTGTGCCAGAAACTTTCCGATGGCGAGGGGCGTATGAACCGGGTCGTCGAGCGCGGGCGCGCGGCCGCCGGGATCGCGTCGAGGATCCTCCCATCCCTACAGGAGCAGTGAAATGTCTCGCTTGGATGCTTTCAGGAACCGCATCGGGGGCTTCGCCTACGGCGGCGACTACAACCCGGAGCAATGGGACCCAGCCGTGTGGCGGGAGGACGTCCGGCTCATGCGTGAGGCCGGCGTCAACATCGTCTCCCTCGGCGTCTTCGCGTGGGCGTCCCTGGAGCCGGAGCCGGGCAAGTACGAGTTCGGCTGGCTGGACGAGATCATGGACCTCCTCCACGAGAACGGCATCAGCGTCAACCTGGCCACCCCGACGGCGGCCCCGCCCGTCTGGCTCACCCACCTGCACCCCGAGGTGTTCCCGGTGATGGCCGACGGCGAGCGGTTCGGGTTCGGCAACCGCCTGCACTACGACCCGTCGTCACCCATCTACCGTGAGTACGCGGCGAACATCACCACCAAGCTCGCCGAGCGCTACTCCTTCCACCCGGCGCTGGCGATGTGGCACATCTCCAACGAGTACGGGCCCACGGCGTACAACGAGGCCGCCTCGGTCAACTTCCGCCGCTGGCTGCAGCGCCGCTACGGCGACCTGGAGACCCTGAACGAGGCGTGGTACACCCGCTTCTGGAGCCAGCACTACACCGACTGGGACCAGGTCGAGGTGCCGCACATCCCGCGCACCTGGATGAACCCCGCCCGCCGGATCGACTTCAAGCGCTTCACCTCCGACGCCCTCCTCGAGTGCTACATCGCCGAACGGGACATCGTCCGCTCCTTCCGCGACGACATCCCGGTCCTGACGAACTTCATGCGCTTCTTCAAGCACGCCGACTACTGGAAGTGGGCGCCCGAGGAGGACGCGGTCGCGCTCGACATCTATCCCAACCCCGCCGACGCCGACTCGCACGTGTCGGCGGCCTTCCAGTACGACCTGTTCCGCTCGCTCAAGGGCGGTCAGCCGTGGCTGCTCATGGAGCAGGCGGCCAGCGCGGTCAGCCAGTGGCAGCTCAACATCGTCAAGGAGCCCGGCCGGATGCGGCTCGGCTCGCTGCAGGCGGTGTCGCGGGCGGCGGACTCGGTGATGTTCTTCCAGTGGCGGGCCGGTCGAGGCGGGCAGGAGCGCTTCCACTCGGCGATGCTGCCGCACTCCGGGCCGGACTCGCGCACGTTCAGGGAGATCGTGGACCTGGGACGGGAGATGAAGCTGCTCGCTCCCGTGGCGGGGACGACCTCGCGGGCCGAGATCGCGATCCTGTTCGACTGGGACGGCTGGTGGGGGCTGGAGGAGACCGCGGGGCTGCCGCGCCAGGACCTCAGCTACCCGGACACGGTCATGCGGCACTACACGCCGCTGTGGTCGAACAACCACCCGGTGGACGTCGTGTCCGCGTCGTCGTCGCTGGACGGGTACAAGGTGCTGGTGGTGCCGAACGCGTACCTGATCGGCGACGAGGGCGTGCGGCGGATCACCGAGTTCGCCGAGAACGGCGGGACGGTCGTCATGTCGTTCTTCTCCGGCGTGGTCGACGAGTGCAACCGGGTGCGGCCCGACGGCTACCCCGGCGCGTTCCGGCGGCTCATCGGGGCCAAGGTGGACGAGTACTGGCCGGCGCGGCCGCACGAGGTCTTCTCCGTGGAGTTCGCCGACGGGCGGCGGGCGACCTCGACGTGGTGGCGCGACGACCTGCACCTGGAGACCGGCACGGCCCTGGCCACCTACGGTGACGGCCTGCTGGCCGGCCGGGCCGCCGTGGTGGAGAACCGCTTCGGCGCGGGGCGCGTGGTGTACTTCGCGACCCTCCTGGAGCAGGCCGCCTTCGACGCCGAACTCCTCGCGGCCGTGGCGGCGGCGGGTGTCCGGTCGCCGTTTCCGCAGGCGCCCGCCCACGTGGAGTGCGCCGTGCGGGGGGACGAGGAGCACGAGTACGTGTTCCTGCTCAACCACAGCGGCGAGCTGAGCGCGTCCGTCCCGTTCGAGGGGGAGGGGACCGACCTGCTCACCGGGCAGGCGGTGTCGGGTCCGGTCGAGCTGGCCCCGCTGGGGGCGGCGGTGATCCGGCGCGCCCGCTCGTAATCCCGACGTACGCCCCGGCGGTCCCCTGCCCGCCGGGGCTTTTGACTTTAGCCTTTACCCCGAACGTAGATCTATATCCGTTTCATGGGGTTATGTTTGCCTTTGTCCGTTTCGAGGGGTAGCTTGGTAGTCGTTACCGGCGAGTGACCTGGGCCTTACCAACGTGGAAGGCACCACTCGACCGGACTCCCTCTGGTTGGATTCACGCTCCACGTGCCGCTCTTACGGCGTCATGCCCGGCTACGTGAGTGAAGAGCGTACTGCCCTGTCGCCTCACAAAGGACTGCGCCTACCCATGCCTGCTCGCCTGCACTCTATCGCCATGCTCACCGCCTCCGTGCTGACCGCCATGGCCGTCGGCTCGCCCGCGGCGCACGCTGACGCCGAGGCCGGCAGCACGATCACCCAGACGGCCGTGCTCCAGGGCTCGACCACCGCGTCCTACTTCTGGGACGACTCCTCCGGCCGCGCGGGCGACACCGGTCTGCCTGCCGCCGGCAAGCCCATGCAGAAGGGTCTGGCCGCCAGCCCGAGCTGGCCGCTCATGACCGAGGGCTACGTCGTCTACAAGGGCAAGAAGCTCCCGTTCTTCGTCGGTGACCGCGGTCCCGGCAACCCCTCGAACAGCGGTGTGATGCTCGACCTCGACGCCAAGACGTTCGCCGAGCTGACCGGCGGCACGTTCAACCCCGACACCCTGGCCGTGGACGGCGTCGCCGGCGCGGGCCACATCAAGATCGACTACGTCGTGACCAAGTGGGGCGGCGGCGTCGGCAAGAAGAACTTCCCGGTCGCCTACTCCACCGGCGCCTGGGCCGAGAAGGACGCCACCCCGGTCGTCCGGCCGGTGTCGGTGAAGCTCCCCGCGAACTGAGCTAGCTTTCCCCCGAAAGGGCGCCCCTGACCAGGGGTGCCCTTTTCGCGTGCCGGTATCGTTTGCGGACGATCTACCGCACGTGGAAGGGACCAGATGAGCTCCCGGCCGCTTTACCGCGACCCCATGCACGACGGCGCCACCGACCCCACCCTGATCTGGAACCGGGCCGAGCACGCCTGGTGGCTCGTCTACACCAGCCGCCGCGCGAGCGCCCCTGACCGGGGGGACGTGAGCTGGGTGCACGGCACCGACCTCGGCGTCGCGTCCTCGGCGGACGGCGGCGCGACCTGGCTCTACCGGGGGACGATCGAGGGTCTCGACACCGAATGGGGGCGGCACACGTACTGGGCGCCGGAGATCGTCGACGACGGCGAGACGTACCACATGTACGTCAGCGTCATCCGCGGCGTCCCCGAGGCGTGGCCGGGGCACGAGCGCCACATCCGCCACCACACCAGCCCCGACCTCGTACGGTGGACGTTCCGGTCCACCCTCGGCCTGTCCTCCCCGTACGTGATCGACGCCTGCGTGGCCGCGCTGCCCGGCGGCGGCCACCGGCTCTGGTACAAGGACGAGGCCGACGGCTCGCACACCTGGGCCGCCGACAGCTCCGACCTGCACCATTGGCAGGTCCGCGGACCCGCCGTGACGATCTCCGCGCACGAGGGGGCCAACGTGTTCACGCTCGGGGGCCGCCACTGGATGATCGTCGACGAGTGGCGCGGCCAGCGCGTGCTGGTCTCGGACGACCTCGACGTCTGGGAGCCGCGCGGCCTCATCCTCGACCAGCCGGGCACGCGCCCGGACGACGACGGGTTCGGCCACCACGCGGACGTCGTGGTGACGGGGGAGGAGGCCGTGATCTTCTACTTCACCCACCCGGGCGGTGGCCGCCGCTCGTCGGTCCAGGCCGCCCGGCTGCGGGTGCGCGACGGCGAGCTGATCTGCGACCGCGACGAGCCCCTCACCGGCCCCCTCCTGCCCGTCGAGGGCCCCTGACCTGGCCTCACCCGCGGCGTTCCCACCGGTACGACCAGAAGAGCCCCAGTACGGCGGCCGCGCACAACGCGACGGTGAGGAGCTTCGAGAGCGCTATGGCCGCCAGGCACAGCGCTCCCATCGAGGTGCCGGCCGCTAGGCCGGATCTGCGGTTCGAGGCCTCAGGGTCACGCTCGGGGCGTGGCGGCGGGGGGAGCGGCTCCCACAGCTGGCCGCAGCCGGAGCACCGCCACGGCCGGACGTCCCCACCGTGGACGCCCGGAGGAACGCACCGGTGCGTGGCCACCTTGCTCACGAACGTCTCCTGCGGCGGTACTCGCGGGCGAAGCATTCGTCGATGGCGGCCGCCGTGTCCGCGTCCAAGGTCATGAGGGAAAGGCTCGGCCATGGCGGCCGGCCGGCGCAAGATCTCTCCGCCCGTTCGATCGCCGTTTCACGCGGCGGCCGCCGGCCGATCGATCAGCGGAGCGTGACGAGGATCCCGTCGTCGTCGCTGAACAGCTCGGCGCCGGGACGGAAGGTGGCGCCGCCGAAGGTGACGGGGACGTCGCGCTCGCCGCCGCCCACCTTGGCGCTCTTGCGGGGGTTGGAGCCGAGGGCCTTGACACCCAGGTCGAGCTCGCGCAGGGCGGCGACGTCGCGTACCGCGCCGTTGATGACGACGCCGGCCCAGCCGTTGGCGACCGCCATGCCGGCGATGACGTCGCCCATGACGGCGGTGTGCAGGGAGCCCCCGCCGTCCACCACCAGGACCCGGCCCTCGCCGGGCTCGGACAGGACGGACTTGAGCAGGACGTTGTCCTCGTGGCACCGGACGGTGACGACGGGGCCGCTGAAGGCGCGCCGGCCGCCGTACTGGCGCAGCTGCAGGTCGCAGGAGTCGAGCTGGTCGCCGCGCTCGTCGTACAGGTCTGCGGTGACAACGGTCATGGTGGAACCTTCCTAGGGATCGACGGGAAGCCGCCGGGCGGCCACGCCGGCCCAGCCGAGGCTGAGCGCGGTGACGAGGAGCACGCCGCCGGCCCCGAGCCCGGCGGCCACGACCCCGGCCGCGCCGGGGATGATCAGCTGGCCGGTACGGTTGCCGACCAGGCGCAGGGACATGGCCCGGCCGCGCATCCCGGCGGGGGCGGACTCGGCCAGCCACGACATGGTCAGCGGCTGCCCCACCCCCAGCCCGAACCCCGCGACCAGCAGCAACGCGGCCAGCGCCCACAGCGGCATGGACACGGGCGTGAGCAGCATGGCGACCGCCGCCGCGAGGGTGCTGCCGACCAGCAGCCTGCGCCGGCCGACCAGGCGGGCGAGGTGGCCGAGGAAGAAGCGCGAGGCCATGGAGGCGACGCCGCGTACGGTCAGCAGCAGGCCCACGGCGCTCGCGGTCAGGCCGTGCTCGGTGCCGAGCGCGGGCAGGTACGCCAGCGTGATGTCGACCGCGGACAGCACCACGCAGCTGGTCACCAGGGCGTGCGCGAGGCCGGGCAGGCGCAGCAGCGAGCGCAGGTCCCCGCTCTCGGCCCGGGTCCGGGCGGCCGCGCCGCTCCGCGGGAGCAGCGCGGAGAGCGCGAGGAGGAGCACGCCGAGGCCGCAGGACCAGGCGAAGATGCGGCCGGTGTCGGGGATGGAGCCGTCGCCGCCGAGCAGGCTGATCATGAGCGGGCCGGCGGCCTGGCCGAGGGACGCGGCGAAGGTGTAGTGGCCGAAGGCGGTGTCGTGGCGGCCGTGCTCGGTGGTGTTGGCGACCAGGGCCTGCTGGGCGATGACGCTGCCCAGGTGGCCGGTGCCGAGCAGGACCCCCGCCGCGACCAGGCCGGGGACGGTGTGGCCGAACGCGGTGAACGCGACGGCGGCGGCGGTGAGCAGGAGCGCGCCCGCCACGGCCATGCGGCGCTCGCCGTACCGGTCGGCGGCGTGGCCGGCGGGCAGGGCCAGCAGCAGCGGCGCGATGGCGAAGCTGGCGCCGAGCAGGCCGAGCCAGGCCGTGGGCACGTCGAGCTCGATCGCGCGGTACGACATGGTGGGCCGCAGCACGAAGGTGATCACCTGGGTGCCGGTGGAGTGGGCGAGCAGGACCGCGTGCCGATGCCAGGCGTCAGGCATCTACCTCGTCCTGGCCCACGGGGTTCTGGTGCTTGCGCAGCCGCCAGGCGGCCTGGGCGCCGAGGCTGGTGTCGATGTGCTCGCGCATCACACCGGCGGCCGACTCCACGTCGCCCGCGATCACGTACTCCAGCAGGGCCTCGTGCTCGGCGGCCTTACGGTCGCGGGCGGCCTGGCCGCGTTCGACCTCCAGAGCGAGGCGGCGGTAGCGGTCGGCCTTGTCCCACAGGCTGTCGAGGGTCTGGATGAGCAGGTCGTTGTGGGAGGCGGAGTAGAGGGCGGCGTGGAACCTGCGGTGCGCGACGAGCTGCTCGTAGGCGGGGTTGCCGGGCAGGGGTTCGAGGCCCTCGTGGGCGGCGCGCATGGCGGCGATGTCGGCCTTGGTACGGCGTTCGGCGGCCAGCGCGACCGCGAGGGGGTCGAGGGAGCGGCGCAGCTCCAGCAGGTCGCGGGCCTCCTCGGCGGCCAGCGGCGCGACGCGGGCGTCGCGGTGGGCGTCCAGCTCGACCAGCCCCTCGCTCTTGAGCCGGCGCAGGGCCTCGCGCAGGGGAGTGGTGCTGATGCCGATGTCGCGGGCCAGCTGGGCCTGGGCGATGACGGAGCCGGGGGCCAGCCGGCCGGACAGGATCAGCTCCTTGACCCGCAGGTAGGCGTAGTCCGCCTTCGTCGTGTAGAGCTCGGCCGCTGATTCGCCCATTGCCGTCCTGTCTCGTGGCTGACGGTTATAACGTACACCGTCAGCCACTCTTGTCGATGAATGCCCCCTAGGATGCTCCGCTGGCGAGCGTTATAGGTTATGCGATCAGTAGGTGCAGCCGAAGAACACGGTGGGGTTGCAGCCGGGCAGGGTGCAGATGATGAACGTGGTCCCCAGCGTCGGCATCTCCTGGGTGCCGCCGTGCTCGGGGATCATGATCTCGCCCGCGGGATGGGGTACGCCGGCGTCGCGGTGGTAGGGGTCTTTCCAGAGTCGGGTGAGGTCGTCGTCGCTCATGAGAGCACGATGCGCCGGCGGGGACGCCCGCGGCATCCGTCATATTCCGGAAGCGGAAACATCGGGGAAACCACGTAATCCTTGACGGAACGGCTGAGTGGGATAGAGATGGGGGTGGGATCGACGATCTTCCTGGCGGGGAGGTTATGACGTGCTGGTGACCCGGCGCCCGTTGACGGGTCGTTCCGCCGAGCTCGATCACCTGGTGCGGCTGCTGGACAAGCCGCATGGGACGACGTTCGTGCTGATGACAGGGGACCCGGGGATCGGCAAGAGCCGGCTGCTGACGGCGGTCGCCGAGCTGGCGCGGGAGCGGGGCTTGCCGGCGATGGCGGGGCGGGCCACCGAGTTCGAGCGCAGCGCGCCGTTCGGGATCCTGTTCGACGCGCTGGCCGACGGCGACCGCCACCTCCAGCTGGCCGCCGATCTGGAGCAGATCCGCGCGCTGCTGTCCGCCGAGGCCGGCGCGGACGCCGGGGGAGTGGCCCGCGGGCTGGCGGCGCTGAACCGGCACCGGTTGTTCCGGGCGTCGCACCGCCTCGTGGAGCGCATCTCGGAGCGGGACGGCCTGGTCGTGCTGCTGGACGACGTGCAGTGGGCCGACGACGCCTCCATCGAGGCCCTCGACTACTTCATCCGGCATCCGCCGGATCGGCGCGTGATCGTCCTGCTCGCGGCGCGCACCGGCGGGCTGCCGGCCGGGCTGACGCGCTCGCTGGCCGCGGCCTCCGTGGTGGCGCTGCCCCTCGGCCCGCTGTCGGCGGGCGACGCGGACGCGCTGCTGGGTGAGGAGATGTCCGCGCCCCGCCGGCGCCGCCTGTACGAGCGCAGCGGCGGCAATCCGCTGTTCCTGGAGATCCTGGCCGCGCTGCCGGACGGCGACGATCCCGCCGAGGCCGCGAGCCCCGTCGCGGCGAACGCCCTGGACCGGCTGATCGCCGCCGAGCTGTCGGGCCTCGACCAGGTGCAGGGGCTGGTGGCGCGGGCCGCGGCGGTGGTGGGCGACGAGCTGGACGCGACGCTGGTGGCGGCGGTGTCGGAGCTGGACCTGGCCACGGTGGTGCCCGCCCTGGACGACCTCGTACACCGGAACGTCCTGTCCTCCGGCCCGCGGACCCTGGGCTTCCGGCATCCGCTGGTGCGGGCGGCGGCGTACCGGATGGCGGGTCCCGCGTGGCGGATGGCGGCGCACCGGCGCGCGGCCGAGTACTTGCGCGCGCACGGCGCGCCGGCCGTGCGGTGCGCGGTGCACATGGAGCACGCGATCGTGATCGGCGACGCGGTCGGGGCCGCACTGCTGGCCGAGGGGGCGGACGCGGTGGCCGCGACCGCCCCGGCGACGGCGGCGCGCTGGTTCCGCGCCGCCCTGCGGGCCCTGCCGGACGACGTCCCCGGCGGGCGGCGCGCCGGCCTGCTGCTGTCACTCGCGGCGGCGCTGGGCGTGTCCGGGCAGCTGGCGGAGAGCCGTACGCTGCTGCGCGAGGTCATGCAGGCGGGCGGCGACCACCGCGACCAGGCGGTGGAGCTGATGTCCATGATGGAGCGCTCGCTGGGCCGCTTCGAGGAGGCCCGGGCGATCCTGACCGCCGAGCTGGGCCACCTGGACCAGGCCCCGGGCGGCGACTCCGGCGGGCGGTGCGCGCTGCTGGTGGAGCTGGCGGCCAACGACCTGCTGGACGGGCGCTGGGACGAGGGGCGGGAGAACGCCTCGCTCGCGCTCGGGCTGGCAGGACCGCGTACCCGGCGAGGGTTGCCGGCCACGGCCGTGACGCTGCTGGCGGTCGCGGCGCTCTACCGGTGCGACTTCTGGGCGGCGTACCGGTATCTCGACCGGGCGGACGCGCTGGTGAACGGGCTGACCGACCGCGAGCTGTGCGATGACCTCGGGCTCGTGGCCGCGCTGGCGTGGGGCGAGTTCCTGGCCGACCGCAACGCCGACGCGCTGCGGCACCTGGCCCGCGGGCTGCGGGTGGCCCGTGACCACGGGCGCAGCCACGTGGTGCCGCTGCTGTACGCCGCCCGCGCCACCGTCCATGCCCGGCTGGGGGACGTCGACCGGGCGCTGGGCGACGCCGAGGAGGCCGAGGAGATCGCGCGGCATCTGGGCAGCGCGGAGATGCTGGCGTTCGTCCACGTCACGAAGTCGCGCCCGCTGCTGTGGCTGAACGGCCCGGACGCGGCGATGCCGCTGATCGAGCCGGCGCGGCGGGGGCAGGTGCTGCGCTCGGCCTGGTGGCGGACCATCTCGGACCAGGCGGTGTCGGAGGTGCTGTTCTCGGTCGGCGAGACGGAGGCGTGCGGGCGGCTGCTGGCGGCGCGGGTGCCCGCCGACCCGGCCGGTCTCGGCCCGGGCGTGGTCGGCAGTTACGCGCTGCGTTCGGAGGTGGAGGTCACCCGGGGCGATCTGACGGCGGGCAGGGAGTGGTACGAGCGCGCCGCCCGCGTCGTGGAGCTCGGCGCCCCGCCCGTGCAGGCGGGTTTCCTGGCGCGGGCCCGTGCCGTCCTCGCGCTCGCGCAGGGCCGGCAGGACGAGGCGGAGGAGGCGGCGCGCGAGGCCGTGGACCGGTTCGCGGCTGCCGGGCTGCCCATCGGGGAGGCGCTCGGCCGGATGCTGCTGGCCGGTGTGCTGCGCCGCGACGACGACTCGCGGGCCGCCAAGCAGCAGCTCGGGCAGGCGAAAGAGCTGTTCCTGTCGTGCGGCGCGCCGTGGCTGGCGGCCCAGGTGGGCGTCGAGCAGCGCCGGATGGCCGCCGGCCTGGCCCACCGGCCCGGCGCCGGGAGCTCGTTGTCGGAGCGGGAGCGGGAGATCGCCGAGCTGGTCGCGTACGGCATGACGAACCGGGAGATCGGCGAGCGCCTGTTCCTCAGCCCCAGGACGGTGGAGACGCATCTGGCCAGCGTGTTCAGGAAGCTCGGGGTGAAGACCCGGGCCGCCCTGGCGCACCGGCTCTCCGGGTGACCGGCCGCGGGCACGGATCCGGTGCCGCGCGGCCGGTCACCGGTCTGTCAGACCAGGATCCAGGGCGAGCAGTAAATGATGTACAGCGCGCTCACCGCGCAGCGCACCTCGGAGGTGTAGCCGCCGCAGCAGCCGATGGTGGCCAGGTGCTGGGTGCTGTTCAGCGGGTCCTGCTCCACGCCGCCCCCCAGCCGCGCCGTCTCCAGGTCGAGGTCGCCGGCAGGGTGCGGCAGGCCGGCGCCGTACGCGGCCCGGTGGATGGGGTCCTTCCAGGAGCGGATGAGGTCGTCGTTCGTCATGGCGTGTTCTCCTCTGTCCGTGGTCAGCAGCAGCCGAGGCTGGAGTAGCGGCAGGTCCCGACCCACATGGTCCGCTCGCAGCTCTGCCAGCAGCTGAAGAAGTTGGTGTAGTCGTCGAAGCCGGGGATCTCCTTCTCGCCGCCGCTCAGGGCGCCCAGGTTGATCTCACCCGCGGGGTGGGCTTCGTCGCGCCCGCGGAGCTCGGGGGTTTTCCAGGATCTGATCTGGTCGTCGGCCGACATTTCTGTCTCCTTCCATGAAGATGGGTGATTTCAGGCGCTCAGCGGATCGGGCACCGGCGGAGCGCCGAACAGGTCGCGGTAGGGTCCTGGGCTGCTCACCAGCCTTTCGTGGGTTCCGCGGCCGACGATGCGGCCCTGATCGATGACGAGGACTTCGTGGGCGTCGCGGATCGCGCTCAGCCGGTGCGAGACGACGATCCGGGTGACCCGCAGCTCCGACAGGGCGGCGTCGACCCGGCGTTCGGTCTGGGGGTCGAGGTGGCTGGTGGCCTCGTCGAGGATGAGCAGGCGCGGCCGGTGCACGATGGCCCTGGCGAGCGCGACCCGCTGCCGTTGCCCGGCCGAGAGCGCGGCGCCGCCCTCGCCGACGTTGGTGTCGTAGCCCATGGGCAGGCGTTCGACGTCGTGGTGCAGCCCCGCGACGAGCGCGGCGGTCACCACGTCGTCGTCCGTGGCGTCGGGGCTGCCGAGCGTGATGTTGTCGCGGATCGAGCCGTTGAACAGCGACAGCTCCTGCAGCACCGCGCCGCATTCGCGCCGCAGCGCCGCCACGTCCAGCTCCTGGACGGGTACGCCGTCGTGCCGTATCTCGCCCGTCTCCGGCCGCAGCAGCCCGAGCACCAGCAGGGCGAGCGTGCTCTTGCCCGACCCGGTACGCCCGACGACGCCGAGCTTCGCCCCCGCGGGCACCTCGAACGACATCTCCCGCAGCACGGGCGGCGAGTCGGGCGCGTACCGGAAGGCGACGCCCTCGGCCCGGATCGCGACCGGCCGCCCGGCGGGCAGCAGCCGGGCGCCGCTCGGCTCGGGGGCGGCGTCGAGCACGTCATAGATGCGCTCGAACTGGCCGCGCAGCATGGAGTACAGCTGCACCGTCCCCACGAACGCCTGCAACGGCGCCAGCACCGACATCGCCAGGGCGTTCACCGCCAGCATGGTGCCCAGCGACATGCGCCCGCCGAGCACCAGCCACGCGCCGCACCACAGCAGCGCGAGCGGCGCGAACACGGCCACCGCTCCCTGCGCAGCCTCGAACCAGGAGCTGGCGCGTCCCCGCCGCAGCATGGCCGTCTGGTACGTCCCGAACAGCTCCCGCCAGCGCGCCTGTGCCCGCGACTCCACGCCGTTGGCCTTGAGCGGCAGCATCGCCTGCAACGTCTCGACGAGATACCCCTGCTCGCCCGCGCGGGCGCCCAGCTCCGCCTGGGACAGGGTCCGCAGCCGCCGGTACGAGGCCACCATCAGCCCCGCCTGCCCGGCCGCCAGCGCGCCGACCATGAGCGCGTACCAGGGGACGAGGAGGACGAGCGCGATCCCGTACGCGGACAGCAGGACCATGTCGAGCGCGAGCGTGACGCTCTGCTGCGTGACCGCCTCCCTGGTGGTGGCGATGCTGCCGACGCGCAGGAGCAGGTCGCCCCGGCTGCGCTGGAGGAAGAACCCGATCGGCAGCCGCAGCAGGTGGCCGACGAAACGGCCGGTCAGCCGCTCGTCGGCGCGGGCCCGGAGGGCGAGCAGGAGGCGGGCGCGCAGGAAGGTGAGCGTGCCGTGCAGCGCCGCCGTGCCGAACACCGCCCAGCCGAGCACCGGCAGCAGGTCGCCGCGCCCGGCGGGGACCAGCTCGTCTACCACGGACTTGGTGGCGAGCGGCAGCGCCAGCGCCAGCAGCTGGATGGCCGCCGCCAACGCCAGCACCCCGGCCAGGCGACGCCGGCCGCCCGGCACCGCCGCGAAGTCGCGCAGGTAGCGGACCGGCGTCGACCGCCACGGCGACGCGCGCCTCCTGACGAACCCGGGACCGGGCGCGCACTCGATCACCACGCCGCCGTACCGCCGCGCGAACTCCTCCCGCGGCATGGTCCGGCGGCCGTTGCCCGGGTCGACGATCCGCACGCCGCCCCTGCCCGGCCCCTCGACGACGACGAAGTGGTGGGCGGAGAAGTAGGCGATGAACGGCGCCCGCGGCGGCTCGCCGAGCGGATCCGCCACCCGTTCCGCCGTGGCCGTCAGCCCGTACTCGCGGGCCGCCGCGACCAGCCGGGCGACGGACACGCCGTCTCTGCCCGGGCCCAGCAGGTCACGGCACTCGGCGACCGAGGCGTGCCTGCCGTGGTGGCTCAGCAGCATGGCCAGGACGGCGGCCCCGCACTCGCTCGTGGTCAGTTGCAGGCGGACGGGGACGCGGCGCCGCATCACGGCAGCCCCTTTCTTTAACGGGTACGTGGCGCTTCAGGCGGCCGGCGGGGCCAGGACCAGGACGGACGGCACCTCGGCGGGGGCGGCCAGCCGCAGGAGACCGTGCCCGATCCCCGCCAGACCGGACATCAGACCCGGCGTCGTCACGCCGCCCGGGGTGCCGCAGAGCGGGCCGTCGGCGAGCTGGGCGAGCAGGACGCCGGCCCGCAGGCGCAGGGTGTCCGTCAGGTCGTGCCTGCCCGCGGCGACGGCGTGGGTGAGGAGCTCCAGGTTCCCGGCCTCGCCGTGGCACAGGCTGTGGCCGACGATGCCGGGCGGGGTGCTCACGTACGAGCGCAGTGCCACGTCCAGGTCGGCGGCGAGGTCATCGGCCGCTTCGGTGCTCAGGCCGGGACGGCGGAGGAGGTCGGCGCGGGCCAGGCCGATGCCGGGCGCGCCGTGGCACCACCCCTGCATGGACGGGGGCAGGCCGGAGGGGTTCGCCGAGGCGTCGGGTAGGTCCCGGAAGTCGGGCCAGTTGCCGATGCGGGCGTCGAATCGGGAACGCTCATAGGCGAAGGCGGCCAGGCCGGTCTCCGCGTACCGTGCCTCGCCGGTCCGGGCGGCGAAGCGGAGCAGCGCCCAGCCGATCCCCGCGGCCCCGTGGGAGAACCCGGTCAAGGGCGCCGAGGCGGGGATGTGACCGTGCCACGCCACCCCGCCGTCCTGCGGCCGCGCCGTCTCGACGAGCCGGTCGGCGCAGGTGCGGGCCACGTCCAGCGCGTTCGGCAGCCCGGTCGCCTCGTGGACGGCGAGCATCGCGGCCAGGCAGCCGGCCGCGCCGCCCACGACGTCGAGTCCCTCGTCCGTGGCGGCGGCGCCGGTCGTCGCGGCGATCAGGGGTTCGACGTGGTCGAGCAGGTCGGGCGCGCCGAGGTCGCGGGCCAGGTGCGTCAGCGCGTACGCCAGCCCGACGGCGCTGTTGAACGGCCCGCACGGGAACGCCGTGACATTCCCGGCGATGCCGTCCACGAAGCCGGGGACCCAGGCCAGAGCCCGCATGGCGAGGTCGGCGTGGCGGGTCTCGCCGGTGATCCTGGCGAGCTGGCCGAGGAAGAGGGCGACACCGGGGGTGCCGCCGTACAGGTCGCTCTTGAGCGTGCCGACCGTCCAGCGGGTCTCGCCCACGAGCTCCATGCCGAGCCAGTTGGCGGCGGAGGCGTCGCGATGGGCGCGTTCGGCGAGTTCGTCCCCGAGCGCCGTGGCCATGGCCACGAGCCGGTCCGCGAGCCCGTCCGCCGGCGGGGTGGGGGCGGCGGGAGCCGCAGGGGCGGTGGAGGTCCATACGCGGTCGCGGTCGCGGCGGCTGGCCAGGGAAGCGCGGATGATCCACTGCTGCTCGGCCAGATCCCGGGGGCCCATGGCGCGGATCTTGGCGGCGGCGTCCGAGGAGGGCACGTCCATGAGCGCGCCGGCCAGCGGCTCGTCCCGGCTGGTCCACAGGTCGGGCGTGCCGGGGCGGCCGGAGAAGAGGGGGATGTCGCCGTTCCAGACGTCGGCGATCTCGGCGGGGACCAGCCGGCGGCGGACCGGGTCGTCGGCGCAGGCGGCCCACAGCGCGTCGAGCACGTGGTCGCGGTCCAGGGCGTCACGCATGACATCCGGGTGGGTCGACTCCAGCAGCAGGGTGCCGTACAGCTGCGTGGGCCGCATCACCACGCGGATCTCGTCCCCCTGGAAGGCCGCCAGGACGCCGCCGGGTGCGAGCAGCTCGTCGCGGTGGGCGGCGATGACCTCGTACGCACCGGTGAAACCGGACAGGAAGTCCTCGACGTGGTCGGCCGGATCGGCGACGGCGTCACCGACGCCCGGTCGGTTGCTGCTGCCGGGGAAGGCCGCCCGCTCCCGGATCAGCCGCATCTCGTCGGTCCCCGCGGCGGACCAGCCGGCCGACTCGAACGGCAGCGTGCTGCCCGCGTCCCCGCCCATGCCTCCCATGTCGAGGGCGCCGCCGTCCTTGCTCCACACGACGGCCGGCAGCAGCCCCACCCGGGCGACCGAGGTGTCCAGCGCCCGTTCGGCCGGGTCGTCGTCGGTACGCCCGCGGGCGCCGCCCCTGGGGATCGCCGGGTGGAACAGCGCCTCCAGGTCGACCAGCACCGGCTGGTCACCGGCGGCGATGAGGTTCTCGAAGTGGAAGTCCACGCCGTCGAGCGCGTACAGCAGGGCCAGCAGGGCGCCCTGCCGCCGGTAGAAGGCACGTACGCCGGCCTCGTCCGCGCAGGGCCCGTGCTCGGCGTACTCCACCCAGCCGTGGCCCGGCCGTTCCAGCACGGTCAGCACGCGCAGGCCGAGGCCGGGCATCCGGTCGTCGAGCCAGCCGAGCGCCCGGTTGAAGTGCGCGTGCACGGCCAGCGACCGCGGCTTGTAGACCACCCGCGCCCCGCTCTCGAACCGCAGCAGCCCGACCGACCGCCCGCCCCGGTGCCCGTCGCCCACGCCCATGACCACCTCGGCCAGCGGCCCCGGCTCGGTCCCGCCGAACAGCTCCGCCACGATCGCGGACCGGTCGGCGGCCAGCCGCCGCAGCAGCTCCAGGTAGGTCTCCACGGCGTGGTCGGCGCATTGGGCCATCAGCCGTGCCAGCACGACGTACTCGGACAGCAGCCCCGCCAGCCCTTCCCGGCCGGCCAGCCGCGCCGTGAAGGACCGGAAACGCTCTTCGGCGCTGTCCCCGTGCAGCTCGCCGCGTACCCGGGCCACGTTCAGCTCCAGGACGAGCACGCGCGAGGCGAGCGAGACGAGCTGCCTGCCGAGCTGGTCCGCGAACCCGCGCCGCAGAGCCGCCACCTTCCCGAGCCCGTCCGGCGCACCGGACACCATCCGGTCGATGGCGTCCCGGACGAACGGGGCGACGATCCGCGCGAACCCCGCGTCCCACGTGAACGTCGCCTCGTCGAGCTCCGGCGGCGCGACCTGGGCGCCGCCGCCCAGGGAGGCCGCCACGAGCGCGGCTTCGACGGTGCCGGCCCAGGCCGGCCGGGGTGCGCGCGACGCCAGCTCCTCGGGCGGCTCGGCCAGCAGCGCGAGCAGCACGCCGGCGTCGATGCCGAGGTCGGCGAGCCTGGCCTCGAACCGGCCGTCCTCGTCCATGCGGTGGGCGGCCCGCCAGCGCGCGAGCCGCCGCTCGGCCAGGTCGCTCTCGCGGGGAGCGGGCCGGGTGGTGAGCGCCAGCCGCTCGGCGAGCGTGAGCGCCCCGGCCCACCAGTGCGGTGCCGGTTCCGCGTCCGTGTCTGTACGTTGTGCCGGCGTCGCGGCGATGTGTGACAAAGGTGGCATCCTCGCTGCTCGCGGGGACCACGCGCTTCGGCGGGCCCCTGGCCGTTGGCTGTCAGCAGGATGAGACGGCACCCGGCCGCCGCGGCATCCGGTGAACGCCGTGAGCCGCCTGCCCCCGTCGCCCGCGGGATACGTGAAACCACTGAGGCGCCGGATTTACGGGTCCGCGGCCATTCACCCAGGGGCCGATCTTGCCCACAATGGGCGCCGGAACCGACACGACCGAGGAGGACCGATGAACGACAACGGCAAGACCGGCATCCGGCGACTGCGGCGCATCGTCGTGGGCGCGGTGGCGCTGGCCGCCTGCGCCATGCTCGCGATCGCGGGACCCGCCGCGGCCGACAGCGATGGCGGCTTCGGCGGTTTCGGCGGCGGCAGCGGCGGCGGAGGCGGCGCCACCGGCAGCTGGTGACCCGCCCCCGGCACCGGATCAGCCGGGCAGAGTGACCGGCTCGGCAGAGGTCTTCGCTGTTGCGAAGTCGGTGATGACCTTGGAGCATCTCCTTACCGACGCGTACGACGTTCTGGGAGTGCCCCTGTGATCACCGATGATCTCTCCGAGCCGGAACTCGTCCTCTGGGAGGCGTTTCCCGTAGCGCGTCCGGTAGATCTTCCCGGCGTCCCCGTCCGGGCCGCGGTCATCGCGAAGCTGCTGTTCGGCGCCCAGGAACGCCTGCCGGGACAGACGCCCGGCCTGCGGCTGTCCGGAGCCCGGATCGCCGGCCGGCTGGACCTGTCCGACGCCGAGGTGCAGCACCCTCTGATCCTGGCCGGCTGTGAGTTCGAGGAGGCGCCCGTCCTCACCGGAGCCCGCACCGGCCTGGTCGACCTCGCGGCTTCCCGGTTACCCGGACTGCGGGCCGCGGATGCCGTGATCGGTGGGGGCCTGCGCCTGGAGGGGTGCCTGATGGACGGCCCGATCCAGCTCGGTGGAGCGCACGTGTCCGGGACGATGGATCTCAGCGACACGGCGATCCACGCGGATCCGGCCGTCCACGCCGACGGCCTGACCGTCAACCGGGACCTTCTGTGCGCGAACGCCGTCATCGACGGTGAGATGCGCCTCGCGGGCGCCAGGATCGGCGGGACGATGACGCTCGACGGCGCTCGGGTCGGGCGGCCGGGCGGCCGCGGCCTCACCGCCGAGGGGATCGTCGTCGACGGCGGGTTGTCGGGTCGGCACGGCTTCCTCTCGTACGGCGAGCTGAGCGTGCAGGATGCCCGGGTGGGACGCCGATGCGAGTTCAGCGGTGCCCGGCTGTCCAACCCCGGCGGCGTCGCCCTGAACGCGGAGAGGCTCACCGTCGAGGGCAGGCTGCTCTTCGATGAGGGCTTCGCCGCCGAAGGCGAAGTCCTCCTGCGCGGAGCCCAGGTGGCCGGGCAGCTCTTCTTCCGCCATGCGACTCTGGCCAATCCGGGCGGACGCGCGCTGAACGCACCGCTGATGGAGCTCGGCGGCGGACTGCGGGCCACACCCGGCTTCGTGGCGACCGGAGCGGTCTTCCTGGACTCGACGCAGGTCCGCGGATCGCTCAACGTCGACGGCGGGAGGCTCTCCAACCCGGGCGCGACGGCGCTCTCACTGCGGCGGCTGGAGGTCACCGGCAGGCTCAGCTGCAGCGAGGGCTTCAGCGCCGAAGGCGAGATCGTGCTCATCAACGCCAAGGTCGAGGGCACCTTGGAGTTTCACGGCGCCGTCCTCAGCAATCCCGGCGGGCGCGCTCTGTCCCTGTGGGAAGTGACCGCGGGCGGTGGCGTCGACTGCTGCGAGGGCTTCACGGCCACCGGAGCCCTCTCGATCAGGAACTCCCGGATCGCTTCCACGCTGTGCTTCGCCGAGACCACCCTCGACGGCGACCTTCACCTGCGTGGCGTCGAAGCGGCGTCGCTGAAGATCGGCCCGGAGACCCTGCTGCTGCGCACCGTCGACCTTCGCCACACCCGGGTCGGCCTGCTCGACGACGTTCCTGACCGGTGGCCCGCTCAACTCCTGATGAACGGCTTCACCTACGAAAGCCTGGAGACGCCCCTGCCCGTCCGGGAGCGCCTTGACTGGCTGGCCAAGGAGGCCTACCAGCCGCAACCGTACGAGCAGCTGGCCGCCGTCTACCGCCGGCATGGTCACGACGAGGCCGCTCGGGACGTGCTGCTGGCCAAACAGCGCCGCCGCCGGACGGGGCAGCGGCTCGGGGCGCGGCTCTGGGGTTACCTGCAGGACTGGACCGTCGGGTACGGCTACCGCCCGTTCCGCGCCGCGCTCTGGCTCGCCGCCCTTCTCCTCATAGGCACGGTCGCTTTCGCCGTCCACCAGCCACCGGCCGTCAAACCCGGTGAGGCACCCCCCTTCAACCCCTTCCTCTACACCCTGGACCTGCTCCTCCCGATCATCACCTTCGGACAGGAGAGCGCGTTCGGCCCGCGTGACCTGCAACAGTGGCTCGCCGCCGCGCTGATCGCCGCGGGGTGGATCCTCACGACGACCATCCTGGCGGGCCTCACCCGCGGGCTCTCCCGCCAATAGCCATCGCCGGCTCCTGGAGCTCCGGACGATCTGGCATGACATCCGGCCTGACAGGGAGATGATCGTCCATGGCAGACCGGTGCTCCAGGCAGGTGATCGGCCGAGGTAGGGGTGCCTTGTTACATGGACGAGCCGCCGAGAAGGCGGAGATCGACCGGCTGCTCCAAGCCCTCCGGCAAGGCGGCAGCGGCGCGCTGGTCATCGCAGGCGACGTGGGCATCGGCAAGTCGGCCCTCGCGGAGTACGCGGCCGAGCAGGCGCGCGGCATGGAGCTGCTGCGCACCACCGGGGTCGAGTCCGAGGCGGAGTCGCCTTTCGCCGGGCGCACCTGGGCGCGTTCTGCGCCCCCACTCCGACGACCTCGCCCTTTGTCTTCACGACATGCGCAAGTCCGGAGAAGAGGGCGGCGCACTGGTGGCCCGGTGGGAGGGTGCTGTGGACCAGTATGAGATCAGCGTGCAGCGGGTCGAGGCCTGACCCGTCACCTGCCGCCACCTGGCCTCAGAGACTCCCGTCACCGTCGGCTGCGCTCCGGCGCCACCTATGGTGACGGGAGGTGTGGCCACAGCACGCCCCGGCTGGTGCGCGAGATGACGGTTCGGTTCACCCGCTTCAGGGTCGAGGCGCAGCGGGTTTGGGAGGATGCGACTGCTCGCGGGCGAGGAACGCACCGAGGGCGGCGGCGAGGAGGGTAAGGCCGGCGACGACGGCCACGATCGCTGGCCAGGGGGTCTCGAACGGCACCCGTACCGGTGCCTCCCACGTGGTGCGCACCGTTAGGGGCCACAGCAGCAACATCCCGGCGGGACATCCGGCGACCGCGCCAAGGAGCGTGCCGTACAGGGCGCTCAGACCCGCGCGGAAGGCGCAGAACCACCGGAAGGTCGCGGCCGATCCGTTACCGGCCCGCCTCAGGACCCGGGCCTGGCGCGCGTTTGCGGCCCGGCCAAAGCCGGTGGCCAGCGCGCACGCGAAGGCGACGAGGAGCGCCGCCGCGACGACGGGCAGCCACCCGGTCGAAGCCTCGAAGCCCCGCTCGACGTAAGTTTCCGCGACCGCGTCGTCCAGCCGGTCGTCGAGGCGCCGCTGTTCCTGCACTGTGATGCGCCGGAGGGCGGGGTCGACGATCAACTCGTCCGGTTGGAGCTGGTAGCCGAGGTCCCGGACGATCTTCGAGGGGACGAAGATCGTCTGCATGTGCGGGTCGGCGGTCCTGGCAATGACCGCCCGGACGGTCTTGGCCGTCGTCGTCTCGTCGTCCTCGTTGATCTCGTAGGAGAGTTCGACCGAGTCGACCTTCACGTCGGCTGACGTGATCACCACGGCCGTGCTCTCGTCGTATGGCGTCGACTGATCACCCGTGAGGTACCGCAGCAGCTTCTCATCACCGATGGCCTGATCCCAGTAGACGGCCTCCTCCGGTATTTCGACATTCTCCGCCCTCGCGCGGAAGTACCAGGACTCAGCGGAAAGGCGCTCGCTCTGCGCGATCGGCACCCCGGGCAATTCCCGTTCGATCGCCGCTCGTACGGTGCCCGCATCCGCCGCCGAGAAAGGTACTCCGAATAAGGTGCTCGACCGGACCAATAAGGTGCCCGGCCGGGCCCGGGGAGAGTATTCGGCCCTGCTCTGCGTCGTTTCGCCGACCGCGATGACCGTCAGCGCGATGCCGAAAGCACTCGTCATCATCGCCAGCGTGATCGCGAGCACCGCGCGACCACGACGGTGGGCCAGGTCGCGGGCCGCCAGGCGGAAGGGCAGCGGCAGCCGTTCCGCGTACGGACCGGTGATCTCCAGCAGCCACGAAGGCAGCGGCCCGAGACCGGCGACAAGCAGACCCGCGCCTATGAGGGTGATCAGCAGCATCCCGAGGGATTCGATGGCGCCGTAGCGCGAATCCTCACGCCCCAGCCACGCGCCGAGCCCCATCAACCAGACGCCGGCGAACGACACGAACAATCCCACGACGACGAATCGCCGGCTCATGAACTCGTGGCGGTTGGGCGGGGCGGAAAGCACCGCGGCAGGGATGGCCCCGGCCGCGGGAAGACCCGCGAACAGGGCGAAGAACACGGCCAGGAATGCGTACCGCGCAAGATCGAAAGGCATGGCGGAATAGTAGTGAGCCGCAGCGGCGACGCAGCGTGTCCCGGCGTTCGACCGAGCCCATGATGCCGGTAGAGATCGACATCGGTGCTGGGGGCTTGGCCTGATCAGCTGCTGCGTCCAGATGCCGGGCGTGGTCGTGCTCCGCGGTGATCGCCCCTCACGGTGTGGGTCAAGCCGCCGAGGCGGTCTTGAACAGGTACTCGGCATGTGAGTAGGACAGTCGTCCGCGCCTGGTGATGGGCAGATGTCAGCGGTCGGGGGTGCACAAGGGCCAGAGGCGGCGCGCGCCGGTTGGCCGGCAATTCAGGGTGAGCTGCGGACGCCCTCGCAGGCCTGGCCCAAGGCGCCGTCGCGTTGGGCCTCTATGGTCTGCGCGGATTTCTACGGCTCCCGCGCGGACTTTCCTCACCTTCGCGAAGCCCTGGCCAAGCGCCAGGTCATCGTCAGCGCGATGACCGACGACGAGGTACGGCAGGCCGTGACCTTGCCCACCGAGGAGAGCGGCCTGTCGCTCGCGACAGGCCTGGTCGGCATCATCCTGCGCGACCTTTGCGGCGCGACCGGCCAGGGCAAGGGCGCCTACCGGGCCGAGTTGCTGTCGCGGTTGGCGCGCACGCTGCGGGTGATGTGGCTGAACCGCGAGGGCGATACCTCGACCGTCGCCGGTTACCACGCCTCCCGTGGCATCGACGACGCGATCGCCTCCACCACGAGGACGAGTTCGCGAGCCTGCGGACGGAGTTCCCGCGGAAGGGGCGCGGCTGCTGTTCCTCGGCCTCGTCAGGATCGGAGACAACACCGAGGTCAGGCGCCACCTCGACGCCGAACAAGCGCTCAAGGACGGCGGCTCGAGTGCAGGCCTCTGCCGGGCAGGTAGACCGCTGCCGCAGAGCAGGCCGCGGCGACGAAAAGCACTGTCACGAAAACCGGCCAGGTCTCGACCATCGCCAGGTTGTGCCCAAGTCCCACGATGACGGTGAGCTGGACCGCCGCGAGCAGTTCCGGCCGGTCATCGAGCGCCTGGGCGGCCATGAGCAGCAGCACCAGCAGGGCGGGCGTGTAAGCCGGAATCTGCGGGTAGCTCGAGCCGCCGTTCAGCAGGTAGACGCCGCACACGTCCGCGACGACCAGCAGCGTGGCCGCCATGCCCAGGACCAGTGCCGGCCGCGCCCCGCCTGCTCGCCAGTGCAGAACCATCCGCGTCACAAAGAACCCGAGCAAAAGCACGACGGCCGAGAACACCACCCGCCAAGGGATCTCCTCCCCGGGATCGTCCATCATGTCGTGGGGGAACCACTGGTTGATGATGATCATGACCAGTGCGAGCGCTCCGCCGAAGGCTCCTGCGGCTCTCCACCACCAGCGGCCGGGCTGGGCCATGGCCGTCTCCGTGAACGCGACCAGCAGGATCAGCAGGCCGGATACCATGGGGACCAGTTCGGCTGCACTGAAAGCCGCGTAGACGTGGGCAGATACGCCCAGGTGCAGCGCGGCCAGACCGGCGGACGCGCCGAGGCTCACGGTGCGCCATCGGCCCTCCGGCAGCAGACCGACCCCAAATGCCGCGGCGATCAAGAGCCACAACCAGACGATGTAGTCAGCGACGACCCCACTGCTGAACATGGCGGAGAACGGGGGCGTGCGCTCCGGACCGAGCAACAGCAGCAGCCCTGACAACAGCGCCAATCCGCGCGATGCCAGGAGCAGCCACACCCGCCCGCCCGGCGTGTCGGAATCCCTGTCCGGCGACGCGTCCACGTCCGCCGATGCGGCGTTCCTCGCACCAGGTTTCCCGGTCCAGGAGCCGGGAGCCCGCGCAGCCGCGCGAACCTGGTCGGCTTCCACGTCGCCGCCGGGCACCTGCTCGGCCTCCGGCACGGTGGGGAGCGGCGCCGCGCGGCCGACGTCCGCGACTGTCCCACGGCCGGCATCATCCGGCAGGTTCTCAGGCGGGACGGCGGGGTGGCCGAGGGCGCGTGACGCCGCTGCCGAGACGGATCGGCTGTCGTCGTGCGCGAGCTCTTCCAGGGCCAGCCGTGCCGCGAGCGCGAGCCCGGCGTGGCGGCTGTGTCGTAGCCGCTCCAAGTCGCCGATCGTACCCTCCCGGATCTTGGCGATCGGGTGGTCGATGGCCTCCTGCAGCTCGGTCGGCAACGGCGCGGGTCGATCCACGGGACGGCCGCGCCGTGCGATGATCAAGTCGCCCTGTACGTCGAACGTCCACTTCCCGGGCGTCTGCTTGGGGGTGACGGCCCGTACCTTGTCGTAGACGAAGTCGTACAGCTCGTGTATGCCCACATAGCCGTCCTGGTCCTGGTCGGCCTCGCCGGTCTCGAGCCCTTCGACCAGCGCTCTGGTGAACACCGAAGGCGAGGTCGTCTCCTGAGCGTCGGCGAGGTCGGTCCCGTCGAAGGCGTACTCCAGGGCATTGGAGGCCGTGATGACCACCCGCCCGCGCCCGCCGAACTGCTCCTCGACGTGCACGTCCGTTCCCGCTCTCGGCAGCGCGCCCCGCGCGAAGGCGCCGGCGTAGCAGCAGTCGAGCAACAGGACGATGCGCCGGCAGCGGCTGCGGCCCATCCGCCGGTTGACGAACTCCGCCGACACCGCGGTGGCGCCGAGCCTGTTGAGCTTGGTGCTGGGCGTGGCGAAATACAGTTCGCCGTTGTCGTCCTTGACCCCGTGGCCGGAGAAGTGCAGCAACAGCAGGTCGTCGGGGCGACAGTCGGCGAAGAACTCCTCCACGGCTTCGTTGACGACGGTGGTGGATTCGTTGAGCATCGTGCGTACGTCGAACCCGCCGATGGCCTCGTCGCCCAGCACCCTCGCCAAGGCCTCGGCGTCAAGTGCGGGCGCCCGCAGCCGCCGCAGCCCGGGATCTCCGAACTCGTCGCTGGCCACGATCAACGCGAGGCGGCGGCCGGACTGGCCGGGTGCGTCCGGCTGCTTGCGGCGGCGCAACCATACGTCGGTGAGCTCGCGTTGCTCCCTGGACGGGATGCCGGTCAGCTCCAGCACGTCGCCGTCGATCTCCAGCTTGACCGAACGGTGCTGATGGCGGTTGAGCCAGGCGGTCACAGCGTTCACGATCGAGGCCAGCAGTTCCGTGCCGGCCAGCGCGATGACCAGGCCTCCGAGCGTGAACGACAGGACCGCCCTGGTGCCTTCAGCGGCCTCCCCCGCCTCGGCGGCGCTGGCCACCACGTCCAGTTCGAGGAGCTCGCTCCTCAGCCTGGCCGTGGCCTCGTCCAGCTCTTGGGCATCCGCGGCTGCGTCGATCACTCGTAGCCGCAACCGCACCGTCTCACTCACCATGGGCCGCCTCCGGGCAAACGCAGGACACCACGAAGACGGCATGTCGCCAGGTACTGAGCCGTCACATACCGATATCGCCGACGATCACACTGTCGCTACCTGGAAGCTCCGGAGCTTTTCGGAAAATCCGACCGCGGTACCGGCAGTTGTGCCTGCAGGTCGAACACGCCGAACGGGCTACCGGCAAGACGTCACCGATGCCGGTGAGTCCCTGCCGGAGGGGCACCATACCGACAGGGATCCCGCCTGCGCGTATGCTCGCGGAGCGCGGGACCACCCCGCCGCCGCGCCGGCGCTGTGCCGCAACTGCCACGGCCTGGTCCCCTATGGCCATAACCGCGCCGCGCTCAACTCGGTCTTCGCCGCAGCGGCGAAGGAAGCACATCAGCGGATCCAGACGCATGAATCGCGCTCGGGGCATCTCGGGTTGAGCCGAGGGGCCCACGGGAGGGCGGGCTGGCGAGCCGGGTAGGTGATGAGGGGCTTTCCCGTCGCGGGCCCGAACGGCGTTGAGCAGGCTGGAGATTGCGGCGACCGCGACCGCGCAGTCCACGCGCGCATGCCATGACTGTGACCTCCTGGGGTCAGGTGCCGCGGCGGGCGTCGAGGTGGGGGGTGCGGTCGGGCCGTGGTGGCAGGTGGCCTGGAACGCAGGATGAATCAGGCGGCGACCGAGGCCCTGGCGCTGTCCGCGGACGGCCGCGCGCGGCGTGGCGGTGCCGTCCCAACCCGAGAAGACGTTCTGCTTGACCTGTCACGTGCCGGCCGGGCAGTAGCCGGCGGTAGCTGTCCTCCAGGGCGCGACGCCGACGCGGGCGCGCTCGGCGGTGGCCGCCAGCCCGGTGGCCAACAGCGCCGCTGCGAGGAAGGCTCTCATGTCTCGACTGTGCTTTGCACCGCGCGGCGCCGCATGAGCAAGGCATGCTCAAAAGGAGGATGGTCGCCGCTACGCTGTGCGACCGTGAAACCGCTCGGCTACCAGTCGGTCGCCACCACGGGCGACTGCGGTGAGTGGTGTAGATCACTTCAGCCGGCTGGGAAAGGAAGCGGCAGCCGAGCTAGCGATCCGGGGCGGTCGACCCCGGCGCCGGGGGCGCGGGCGAAGTTGAGTAGGGCATACTCAGGCGATCGCGGCGCGAGGGCGCGACGGTGGAGCCATGCTCGCCTTACGCGCCCGCCGTCTCTTCGACGGTCAGGAAATGCGCCACGACCAGGTGGTGATCGTCGAGGACGGCCGCGTCACCGGCATCACCACCGAGGTGCCGGCCACGGTCGACCTGGGTGATGCCACGCTGCTGCCCGGACTCATCGACTGCCACGTCCACCTGGCCTTCGACGCGAGCCGCGACGTCGTGGCGATGCTGGAACCGCCGGGGCTCGCCGACCGGATGCGGCAGGCCGCGCGGCAGCACCTCGCGGCCGGGGTGACGACCGTACGCGACCTGGGGGACCGGGACTACCTGGCGCTCGGGCTCGACCTCGGGCTCGACGGGCCGGAGATCCTCTCCGCCGGGCCGCCGATCACCACTCCCAGGGGGCACTGCTGGTTCCTGGGCGGTGAGGCGGCGGGGGAGCACGGGGTGCGCGAGGCCGTACGGGAACGGGCGGCGCGCGGCGTCCACGTGATCAAGATGATGGTGACGGGCGGCGAGATGACGCCCGGTACGCACTCCCACCTGCTCCAGTACGGCCTCGCCGAGCTGAGGGCGGCGGCCGACGAGGCCCACGCGCACGGCCTGCCGATCACCGGGCACGTTCACTGCGCGGAGGGGATCGCGCATGTCCTGGACGCCGGGTTCGACTCGATCGAGCACTGCTCGTTCTTCACCGAGGACTCCTACGCGGTGGACCACGCGATGATCGCCCGGCTGGCCGCCGCCGACGTCGTGGTGTCCCTCACAGCGGGGGTGGCGCCCGGGCCGGCGCCGCTGCCGCCGCGCATCCAGCAGCGGATGGCGGGCATGAGGGAGGCGCTGCGGGCCGTTCAGGCCGCCGGGGTGGACTTCGTCATCGGGACGGACGCGGGCATCGGGCCGCCCAAGCCCCACGGAGTGCTGCCGTACGGGGCGGAGATGCTGGTCGAGCACGGGTACGCGCCCCTGGACGTACTGCGGGCGATCACATCGGGTGCGGCCCGCGTCTGCCGGGTGGGGGAGCGCAAGGGCAGGATCGCGCCCGGGTTCGACGCCGATCTGCTGGCTGTGGCGGGTGACCCGCTCTCCGACATCACCGCGCTGCGGCGCCCGCTGGCCGTGTACCGGATGGGGCGCCGCGCCGCCTCGCTGTCCGGCTGAACTGCGACGCCTCGACCGCCACCTCCCTGAGCGACCGGCTGGAGAGGCACGGCCTGGTCCGGCGGGCGCCGCCCCCCGGCGATCGCCGCGCGAAGATCCTTCAGCTCACGCCCCGGGGATGCGAGCTACGTGAGCGCGTCGTGCAGTACACCGGACAGCGATCGCCGTTCGCCCGGCTCGATCACGACAGCCGCCACGCCTGCACGCGCTGCTCGGCGAGGCGGCGGGGGGTGTGGCCGGCCACCGCCGACCCGGCGCCGGAGCCGGGCGGAGGCTTCGTCACCGCGCCCGCCCGGCCACGCCTTCAGGGCCGGCCACCGACGCCGCCCCCGCCCGGGTCGTCCACGACCGCACCGCCGCCCTGCCGGGTGTCCGATCTCAGCGCTGTGTGCGGTGACCCTGCGGAAGAGCCGCTCAGTTGAAGCAGTCCTGCTTCTTCAGGGCCATGCCGAACTCCGTGACCTTGCCGTGCAGGACGGTGAAGGAGTAGTAGGCCTTCGTGTTGCCCGGCACCGTGGTCACCCAGAAGCCGTGCGTGTCCTGCTTGAGGTGCGGGTAGACCTTCTTCAGCTGCGACTTGGCCGTCCCGGCCGCCACGCCTTCGGGAGTCTTGGCGGCCTTGGGCGCGAAGAAGGCGGCCACACCCAGCTTCGGCGAGATGTACAGGCCGACGTTGTCCTTGCCGGTCGGATACTTCTTCAGGTCCCAGCCCGAGCAGCCGTCGGTGCCGCCGTCGATCTTCTTGGTGATCCCGGCCGCTTTGGCCTGCTTGAGCGACATGCCGAGCTTCAGCCCGCCGAAACCGTTCGGACCGACAACCGGCTTGGTCTGGGCGAGGGCGGGGGTGGCGGCGAGCGTCAGGGTGGCGGCCACGGTGATCATGAGCTTCATCATGGTTGGTATGACGACCGCGAAGCGCCCAAGGTTCTGAGTAGACCTTACTCATGTGCGTCCCGCGAGGTCACTTCATCCTGGCAGCATGCGCTTACTCACAGTGTTATCCCTGATCGCGCTCAGCCTGGTGGTGGTCAGCACACCCGCCGCTCAGGCCAGTACGGGCGTCACGCTCCGGCTCACGATCAACAAGATCCACCAGATCGAGAGTCCCGACAACGGCACGGGCAACTACTTCCCCGAGATCCGCATCGGGAACGGCGACCTGCAGCGCAGGAGCGCGGTGGAGGACGACGACTTCGATCCCAGCACGTTCGACCCGCCGTGGATCTTCACCCAGGACGTACAGGTCCCGGACGACACCACCAAGGTGCCGATCCTCATCCGCCTCTGGGACGAGGACGGCGGCCTCAACGGTGGCGACGACAAGCTGGACATCAGCCCGCAGAACCAGGACGACGACCTCGAGCTCCAGTACGACATCGGCACCGACACCTGGACCGACCCCGGTGACCTGCTCACGCCGGGTCAGACCTACGTGGAGGGCGACGGCGACCCCAACTTCCCCAATGCGCACGACGGCAAGCGGGCGGGCATCGGCTTCAGGATCGAGCGGACCAGCGGCCCGCTGCCCGACATCGACGGCGACGGCATCCCCGACGTCATCGAGCGCTTCGGCATCCGCAACCCCGACGACTCGATGAGGTTCGACCTGAAGCAGCTGGGCGCCAACCCCTGCCGCAAAACGGTCATCGTGTGGATCGACTGGATGACCGGCGACTCCCAGCACACCCACCGGCCCAAGGACGCCGCGCTCCAGGAGCTCAGGCGCGCCTTCGAGGACGGCCCGGCCCAGGCCACCCAGCCCTGCCCCTACGGCGGCGTCCCACTGGACGACGGGGTGGACTTCATCCCCATCGTCGGCACGGGCATTCCGGAACAGGCCGTGATGACGGAGAAGGACACCGCCTTCGCCAACGCCAGGACGGCCGACCTGCCAGGGCAGCTGGCGCCGTACGCGCACTACACGATCTTCGCCCACGACCTCACCGCCGGCAGCATGGTCTCCGGCCGGTGCTGCGACCCCGGCCGCGGCAATCGCGACTTCATCGTCACGCTCGGCGAGTGGCGCACGTGGTGCGTCGACGGGGGCCCGAACGGCAAGCTGGACTCCACCGTGGTGGGAGACGACTTCCTCAAGGGCAGCCAGATCGGCGTCGGCCCCGACCACGTCTGCAACAGCAAGGTCAAGAAGGGTTCCGACGACATCCAGTTGATGAAGCCAGGCAGCGGTCCGGACGTCGTCTTCTCCGGTACGGCCCGCGACCAGGCCGGCACGCTGATGCACGAGCTGGGACACGCGCTCGGGCTCGCCCACGGCGGCGACACCCGGACCAACTACAAGCCCAACTACCTCAGCATCATGAACTACGCCTACGAGCCGGCCGGAATCCCGACGGGCCTGGACCCGGCGCCCCGCCGCCTGGACTACAGCCGGGGCAGGATGCCCCGGCTCGACCGTGATCACCTCGACGAGAGCAAGGCCATCGGCCCCGGCGACGACTACGCGCGCTGGAAGATCCCCAGCAAGTCGGAGCAGTACGGCCCGGTCGACCCGGCCGTCGACTGGCTGGACTGGAACGTGAACGGGACGGAGGACCCGCCCACGATCGCGGCCGACATCAACTCCGAGGACGACGTGTGCGTCCTGGCGGGTACCAACAACACGATCGACTCCGCCAGGATGGGCGACGACGTCCAGTTCAGCGACGCGATCATCCAGGGGTCCGACAACACGTGCCAGTCGACGCCGCTGGCGGGCAGCGACGACAGGGGCCGCGACCCGATCCTCACCGACTACGACGACTGGGGACACCTGAAGCTCGACGTCTCCAAGCCCGGCGCCGGCGTGGAGTCCGGCCGTGAGATCGACTTCGTGACCGCGGCCAAGATCGAGGCCGGCTTCCAGGACTTCTACACGCCCGACCTGGCCACCACCAAGACCGTCGACAAGGAGTCGGCCGAGCCCGGCGACACCCTCACCTACACGGTCAAGGTGGACAACGTCGGCAAGGGCGGGGCGGAGTCCGTCAAGCTCACCGACACGCTGCCCGACGGCACCGCCGTCGCCCGCGACCTGCCCGACCTGGCCGCCGGGGCGAGCCGCAGCGAGACCTTCACCTATGCGATCCCGTGCGCGACCGACGACGCCGCCACGGTCACCAACTCCGCCACCGTCGTGGGCAAGAACGTGGCAGGAGGCGCGGAGGAGGACACTTCCGACAACACCGGCAAGGCCTCGACCACGGTCAAGGCGCCGAAGCTCACCCTGACGGCGAGCGCGACGCCCACCGCCGGCGCGGCCGAGGCCGTGACGACCACGCTGACGGTGAAGAACACCGGAGGCGCGAGCGCCACCGGAGCCAAGCTCACCTACAAGCTGCCGCCCGAGGTGTACTACAGCACGGCCCTCGACAAGGGCGCGGGCCCCAAGCCTGACGCGGTCGCCGGCGGCACGCTGACCTGGAACCTGGGCACGCTGGCGGCCGGTTCGACCACGACCGTGGCCTTCAGCAGCCGTTCCAGCCTGCTCGTGGTGGGCGGGACCGTCCTGACCGGGCAGTCGCAGGTCTCCTACGGCAACGCCAAGGGCTGCTCCTACACCCCGGCCACGGCGACCTCCACCAGCACCGTGACCGAGACCGCGCCGAGCAGGGACCCGCGCCCGCAGGGCATCTGGCTGGCCTTCCCCTCGATGCGGACATCGGAGCTGCTGGCCAGGGTCCAGGCCACCGACACCCGCTTCGACGGGATCGACGGCTCGACGCCCGACGGCCAGCTGTCCCAGCACGAGGTGGCGGCCGCGTTCACGCTGCCGCTGCTGCCGCCGCGCAACCTCCGCGCCGAGCTGCTGACCACGTACTTCAACCTGGGCAGCAGGCGGATCAACGCGGCGACGGCCGTCCGCACGATCACGATCGAGCGGCTGCACCTGCGCACGGTCGGCGAGGCCGCCAAGCACGCGCAGCAGACCCTCGCCGATCCCGACCTCATCGGCGTCACGGACGCGATGGTGGCCCTCGTCGAGATCAACACGGGGATCGCCGAGCGATACTGACCCTATGGAGTTTCATGAGGTGGTACGGCGGCGCCGCATGGTCCGGAACTACGACCCGGACCGTGCGGTGCCCGCCGCCGTGGTCGACCGGATCCTCGGCAACGCGCTGCACGCACCCTCCGCCGGGTTCAGCCAGGGCTGGGCGTTCCTGGTGCTGGAGGATCCGGCCGACCGCGAGCGGTTCTGGGAGGCGTCCACCGACGACTCCGAGTGGGGGACGGGGCTGCGGCGGGCGCCGCTGCTGATCGTCGCCCTGTCGCACAAGCAGGCCTACCTCGACCGGTACGCCGAGGGCGACAAGGGCTGGGAGGACAGGGACGAGGCCCGCTGGCCGGTGCCGTACTGGGACATCGACACCGGGTTCGCCTCGCTGCTGATGCTGCTGACCGCCGTCGACGAGGGGCTGGGCGCCTGCTTCTTCGGGATCCCGCCGGGCGAGCGGACGAAGGCGTTCAAGGAGGCCTTCGGGGTGCCCGAGGCGTACACGCCGATCGGGGTGATCAGCATGGGATACCGGGCGCAGGACAAGCGCTCGCCCTCGCTGAAGCGCGGCAGGAGGCCGCTGGAGGAGGTCGTGCACCGCGGCTCGTGGAGCGATCGACACTAGGATTCGGGTCGGTACGTCAACGGTTCATGAGTCTGCCCGCCGGGCGGCGAGTTCGTCCTTGGCCGCCGCCTCGATGCTGGTCATGCGAGCCTGAACGTCCTCGAACTGTTCGTTCAGGTACTGGCGCAGCTGCACCAGCGTGGTGCTGACGTCGGGGGCCGGGTGGACCTGCACCGTCGGGCGGCGGCGGCCGACGCCGCGGAAGGCGAACACCGACAGCACGCCCCAGTACAGGACGGCGATGCCAGCGGCGAGCAACCGCCCATTGGCCGGGCTGGCGCTGTAGACCATCGCGACCGTGCCGGCGCCGTACAGGACCCAGGCCAGGCGGGCTCCCCAGGACCGCAGCAGCCAGCAGAGCAGCCACAGGCCAGGACCGGTCAGCGCCCAAGCCGACCAGATCGCTTCGGCTCCGGAGGGCAGGCCGGCGGCGTGGGCGGTGACGTAGTCATGGACCGGCTTGGTGACGACCTCGGTGAGGTGCCAGTCGGCCACCCGTTCCAGCGCCCACGTCAGGCCGGTGGCAAGGCCATGGGCCACGCCGTTGACCAGGCCGCCCAGCACCATGACGGCCAGCCACAACAGCGTGACCGAGACGAGGGCCACGACCGAGACGCACACCACGATGACCGCGTACTTCGCGATCTCCGCCTCGCGGGGGTTGTCGGCGAACCGCTCGCTCGCCCACCTCTGGAGGCTTTGATACCGGTCAGCGATCCCATCGGCCACTTTCGCCAGCATGCGAGGCTCCTTCGCCGGGACGGGGGGTTCCAGGTACCCCTCGATGTTCTCCCGAATGTGCAGGCGCCGCCACTCAGGGTGACCGCTTTGGCCTTTATGGCCGAGGCGTAAGCGGTTCGGCCGGTGCGTCGCCTCGCCGGCCCAGGGTCAGGTGGTGGCCGGGCCGTGGTGCTCGATGGGGGCCTCCAGCAGGGCGTTCGCCGATCGGTGGATCTTCCTGAGTGCGCTGAGGAGATGTTCGCGTTCGGTCTCGGTGAGGTCGGCGGTGACCTTTTCCTCGAGCAGCCGCCGTTCCTTCTCGATGGGTGCCTGCAGGGCGCGTCCGGCGTCGGTGAGCCACAGCCGGACCAGGCGGTTGTCCCGGTCGTCGCGGCGTCGGGTGAGCAGGCCCGCCGCGGCCATCCGGTTGGCCGCCTTGACCACGTTGGGGGTGGTGACGTTCAGCGCGGCGGCGACCTCGCCCGGGGTGCGGCCGTCCTGTTGCCACAGCACCGCGAGGAGGTGATCTTGCCCCAGGTGCAGCCCGTGGCGTCGCACGGCCGCCTCGGCCGCCGCCCGCAGCGCCTTCGACGTCTTGCTGTGCACGTCCAGGAATTCAGGCACGTCGAGGACCTCCGGTGATGTCGCGAGCGCGGCATGGGGCGATTGACAGCAGATCGTGTACCGGTTAACGTTCCCCTCGATCATTAACCGGTACACGATTTAGGGGTTCTCATGATACTGGTCACCGGTGCCACCGGAAACGTCGGCCGCGAGCTCGTCCGCGAGCTGGACGAGGCCGGCGTGCCGTTCCGCGTCCTGGTCCGCGACCCGGCCCGCGCCGCCGCCTTGCCCGAGCGGGTCGAACGGGTCGTGGCGGATCTGAGCGACCCGGCGACGCTGCCGCCCGCCTTCGCCGGAGCGGACCGGCTGTTCCTGCTCACCCCGGGCATCGGCCTCGACCACACCCGGCACGCCGTCGCCGCCGCCCGGTCCGCCGGGGTGCGCCACATCGTGCACCTGTCCTCGTTCAACGTGCTCGGCGACCCCATGCCCGCCATGGGCCGCTGGCACCACGAACGCGAGCAGGCCATCCGGGCGTCCGGCATCCCGGCCACCTTCCTGCGGCCCGGCGGCTTCATGACCAACGCCTTCGACTGGCTGCCCGCCATCCGTGAGGCGGGCTATGTCCTCGATCCGGTCGGCCCCGGCCGGTACGCGCCGATCGACCCCGCCGACATCGCCGCCGTCGCGGCCCTGGCCCTGACCGGTGACGGCCACCGAGGCCGGGAGTACGTCCTCACCGGTGAGGAGCTGTTCACCATCACGGAGCAGGTCAAGATCCTCGCTGCGGCGGCCGGCCGGGAGATCGCGATCCGGGCGGTGGCCACGGCGGAGGAGGCCGTCGCCTCCCGATTCCCCAACGGGGCACCTCCGGCGCTGGCCGAGGCCATCATCGAGGGGTTCCACCTCATGCGCGCCGACACCGCCGGCTTCCGCACCGACACCGTGGAACGCCTGCTTCGGCGCAAGCCCCGCACCTTCGCCGCCTGGTGCGCACGTAACGCCGACGCGTTCAGAACCCCCTGACCCGCGTCTCGCCCCCTGCCGGCTCGGCGGACACGTCCACTTCGGTGGTCGTCATGCCGTCATCGTGGCCCATCTCAAGCCCTTGGCCCAGTTCGGCGGTCGCCGCACGAGATCCGTGCCTGGCGATCATCCTCGGCCACCGCCCCTCGCACCGGCAGCCCCGATCATGGCAAAGCGCCGCTAGGCTGGGGTCACGATCTGGATCAGGTTCCCGCAGGTGTCGTCGAAGACCGCCATGGTCACCGGCCCCGCCGCCAGCGGCTCCTGCGTGAACGTCACCCCCAGCCCGCGCAGCCGCTCGTACTCCGCCTGCACGTCCGGGACCTGGAACGAGGCGGCCGGAATGCCGTCGGCGACCAGCGCCTTCTTGTGCGGCCCGACTGCGGGGTGCCCGTCCGGTTCCAGCAGCAGCTCCGTGCCCTCGGGGTTCTCCGGCGAGACGACCGTCAGCCACTGGGCTCCGCCCAGCGGGATGTCATGCTTCTTGATGAAGCCGAGCACGTCGGTGTAGAAGGCGAGGGCCTTCTGCTGGTCGTCCACGAACACGCTGGTGATGTAGATCTTCATGGTGCCTGTCCTTTCCTGGTGATCGGCCACCGTTCGAAGATGGCGGCCAGGGGAGTGGTGTCGAGGTGGTGGAATTTGTACCGCCCCTGCTTGCGCGTGGTGATCAGCCCGGCCTCCTCCAGCACCGCCAGATGCTGGGACACGGCCTGCCTGGTCAGGCTCAGCTGATGTCGGCTCGTCAGGCGGACACAGATCTCGAACAGGGTCTGGCCGTCGTGTTCGGTCAGTTCGTCGAGGATGGTCCGCCGGGTGGGGTCGGCCAGGGCCTTGAAGACGTCGCCCATGCGGTGATGATAGGCAAGCCGTCACTTGCCTGTCAACGCGGAGATGTCGCGCTCCGTTCAGGACAACGCCCACCATCGCCTTGAGTAGGTCGGGCAGGTCAGCTGCCGCCGCCCCCGCAACCGCCGCCCCCGCAGCCGGACCCGCCACCGCAGCCTGAGGAGCCGCTGCCGCAGCCCGAGGACGAGGACCCGGTGCCGCAGCTCGACCCGCTGGAGGTCGATCCGCCGCAACCACCGGAATAGGTGCCGCTGCTGCCGCCGGACGTCGACCGCGGCCTGCGTCGAGATGCGGTCCGGGGGATGTAGGTGTCCAGCGCCCTGCTCAGGTCCGTGTCGCGCAGTGCCCAGTGACCGTACAGCGCGACGTACACCGGTCCGTTTCCCGAGCCCGCGGGGTGCGCCTTGCGTACCCGGCCCAGCTCCGTCGCGCCGTCGGCCGTGAGCCTGCCCCGCCTGAACTTCCTGTCGCCGGCGAGCACGCCCACCGCGCCGATCCCGGTGGCCAGCAGGACGAGTACGGTGACCAGCGGTAACGGCGTCGGGCCTGCGGCGAGCACGACCGCCCCTGCGACGACCCCGGCGACCGCCAGGACGGAGATCACCCGCAGCCCGCGGGCCAGCCGCGTGAGCCGTGCGAGACGGGCATCGGCCACGATCAGGCCCAGCTCGGCGACACGGTGCTCCAGCTCCCTCATGGCGGGGCCACCGCCCACGGCCCGGCCCACCAGGAACCTTGACGGGCCGTCGTTCGCCGCGACGGCGGCCAGAGTCTCCCGCTCGACAGGCTCGTCCGTGGCGGATCTCTTGGAGACGGTGTAGAAGCGCGGCCCCCGTGACACGCGCAGCTCTCCGCTTTCGGCCAGGAGCGTGATGGCCGTGTCGACCACTTTCCCGGATCCGCCCGCCAGATAGGCGAGTTCGTAATGATCGAGGTCGCGCGCGCGGGATCCGGCCGCGGCCGCCCGGGTGGCGGCGTGCTCACGTTTGATCGCGAAGGCGATGGTGACGGCGATCGCCGCCAGGGCCACCGAGAGAATCAGCAGGACAAGGTCCATTACGGCCTCCCTCCGTGCAGCCGATGAGGCTGGTTATCTGAGAGACGCGTAAGGACCTGGAAGAGGTTTCGTTTTGCTCATTTAGTTTCCCGGCGCGCGCGGGCCCCTTCGCGCCGCGTGCGCCGGGGCCCGCGTGTCCGGGTCGGCTCAGGGGCTCAGCAGCGGGGCGCCACGGCGTCGATCTTGCCGCCGAAGTCGTCCTTGTAAACCCTGCGGTAGTCGCCGTCCCGGACGACGCGTGTCTCCTTGCGGTCGGGGACGTGGATCCAGTTGATGAAACATCCGTCGGCGTGCGCCATGAAGGAGCCCACGTTGTCGTGCAGGGCCGGGGGAACGTCCACGTAGCCGTTCCCCGGGTTCCAGCACCACGACGAGCCGGTGTAGTCCCGCCCGCTGTACAGGCAGATGTCTCCGGCCCGGGCCGAGCCGGAGACGGATGGGGCCGCCGCCGTGGCGGGGGCGGCGCAAGCCAGGATGGCGAGGGCGACGGTGCCGGTAATCGATGCGATGCGCATGCCGCGTGTGCTCGACTTCATTACGGTTTCTCCTCGTGTCGGTGCAGCCTGGAGGGCTCCCAGGCCAGCTCCATCACAGGGTGTAACAGATCCGATACGCAGCGCGTCTCCCTGGCGGATACAAGATCCGGGCCTGCGGTCGGCAAGAAGTGGCGGCCGCGTCATAGCGGGACGTCGAGCTCGGTGCCGTCGCGCTATTCCCGTGAGCTCGTCGCGGGCGCCTACGACATCCACATCCACGTGGCACCCGATGTGATGCGCAGGCGGATAGACGACCTCACCCTGGCGGGGCGCTTCGCGGAGGTGGGGCTGGCCGGGTTCGTGCTCAAGTCGCACTACGTCCCCACGACGGAGCGGGCCGCGGTGGTGCGGGCGGCGGTGCCCGGGTTCGGCGCGGTCGGCGCGATCACCCTGAACGCGTCCGTGGGCGGCATGAACCCCGTCGCCGTCGAGATCGCCGCCCGCGGTGGCGCGCAGGTCGTGTGGCTGCCCACCGTCGACAGCGCCAACCAGCGGGCCTGTACGGCCGGCGACCCCGAGGGGGCTACGCCGCCCATGTGGGCCCGGTTGCAGGCCGAGCTGCGGGAGGCGGGGATGGCGGCCGATCCGGTCGACGTCGTGGGGCCCGGCGGAGCCGTGCTGGAGCGGACCCGGCAGGTGCTGCGGGTGATCGCCGGGCACGACCTGACGCTCGCCACCGGCCACCTCAGCGCGGACGAGATCGACGCGGTGGTGGACGCGGCCCCGCGGAGGAGGGCGTCCGCCGCATCGTGATCACCCATCCGGAGTTCACCTCCCAGCGGGTCGCGATCGACCGGCAGCGGGCGCTCGCGGCCAAGGGTGCCCTGCTCGAACGCTGCTTCACCACGCCGCACTCCGGCAAGGTCACCTGGAAGGCGTGGTACGAGCACATCGACGCCGTGGGGCCGGAGCACTCGGTGCTCTCCAGCGACCTCGGCCAGCCGTTCAACCCGCCCGTGGAGGGCGGTCTCGCCCTGCTGGCCGACCGGCTGCTCGCCGAGGGCTTCACCGAGGAGGACGTCCGGACCATGGCCGTCGGCAACTCCCGTCGGCTGGCGGGTGCGGAATGAGCGGCCCGGTCGGTGAGCGCGGCATGAGCCCGGCCAGTGGGCGCGGGATGAGCCCGGGCGGCGGGCGCGGAACGGGTGGTCCGGTGATCAAGGTGAGCGGGCTGGCCGGCCGGACGGGTGGACGCGCTCGCCTTCTTCCAGCCGATCGCCCAGCAGGCGGCCGCCGCCGGCATCGGCACCCGCTTCATCTCGCCCGCCGCCGGTGACGTGCCCGGCCTGGAACGGACCGCGCACGGCGTCGTGTTCACCACCCAGCGGATCATCGACAAGAAGCCCAAGGAGGTGGCCGCCTTCCAGGCCGCGCTCCTACGCGCCCAGCGCTTCATCCACGGGGCCGACCCCGCCGAGATCACGCGGCTGCTGACCGTCTACCTCAAGGGCATCGACCCGAAGGCGCTGACCGAGCTGCCGGGTCTCATGCGTACGGAGATGCCGGAGAGCATCGGCTTCACGCGAGCCTCCTTCGACACGGCCATCGCCTTCCACCGCGCGACCGGCCTGGTCAAGCACCTCCCCACGTACGAGAAGATCGTGCCACCCCACTGCGGACGCCCTAGCAGAATGTCCGATCGAACCTTTTATTTCCCATGTGCACCTGATTATCCAAGTCCGGGCACGACTTGATAGGCGCGTCCAAATTGTCGCCGCGCCCGAGTTACGGGGAGTGGAGATCAGATGATCATTCAGGAAGTGCGGGAGAAGAGCGTCCCTGAGGGCCGCCCGGTCACCGGGACGGCCGTGGCCGACACGACGAAGCTGCTGCTGCAGCCGCCGTTCACGATCGAACCGGCGCCCATTCAGCGTGCGGCCCCGGCTCCGGTCCCCATCCCGGTCCCGCCGATCGTCGGGCCCCGGATCCTCATCTACAAGCAGGACCCCACCGTAGCCGAACTGGGCGTCAGGCCGATCTTCATCCCCAACCCGGTGCTCAACGGGCCCACCGACGCCCGGGTCATCACCCAGCTGCCCGGCACCACGCCCGTGGCGCGCAGCGTCAACGGCGACTTCATCTTCGTCCCCAACTCGCCGGAGTTCGACTGCTCGCACACGTACGCGGTCGTCCGGGAGACGCTGACGATGTACGAGCGCCACAACGGCGGCACGCCCATCCCGTTCGCCTGGAACACCGGCGGGAACCTCGACCGGCTCACCGTCTTCCCGCACGCCGCGGTCGGGGCCAACGCCTTCTACAGCAGGACGGCCAAGGCGCTGAAGTTCCTCTTCTTCACCCCGACCGGCACCACGCAGCAGGTCTTCACCTGTCGCTCGCTGGACATCGTGGCGCACGAGACCGGCCACGCGATCCTCGACGGGCTCAAGCCGGGCTGGCTCGCCGCGGACAACCCGCCGCAGACCGGCGGCCTGCACGAGTCGTTCGGCGACCTGACCGCGGTCTTCCTGACGCTGGCGCAGCCGGACCAGGCCGAGGCGCTCGTCGCGCTCACCAAGGCCAACCTGCACGCCAAGTCGTTCCTGTCGGCCCTGGCCGAGCAGTTCGGGCAGGCGCTCGGCCGGCCGTTCGGCCTGCGCAACGCCGACAACGACCTCAAGCTGAGCGAGGTCAGCAACGAGGTGCACGCGATCTCGCAGGTGTTCACCGGCGGCATCTACGACGTGCTGGCCGACATCTACGCGTTCGAACGCACCAGGCAGGGCGCGCTCAAGAGCCCCACCGTGATCCTCATGGAGGTCGCGAACCAGCTGTGCGAGCTGCTGTTCAAGGCCATCGTGAAGGCGCCCGCGACCAAGGCCACCTACACGGACGTCGTCAACCAGATGCTGCAGATCTCGGCCGCCCAGGGCGATCCCAACATCTACCGGACCTTCATCCGCAACCGGTTCGCCTTCCGCGAGGTGGTGACGTCGCCCACGCCGTTCTCCGAGATGCTCTCCGGCGAGATGGACTTCAGGAACGCCGACTACACCGGCGACGGCAAGACCGCGAAGGACATCACCAACGTCAAGCCCGCCGACGCGTCGTCGGCCAGCCTGCGCGCGGTGCAGGACCGTTCGAGCTGCTGCGGCACCATGCAGCTGCCGGAGTTCCAGGTGATCGGCGCCGACAAGCTGACGACCAAGGGCCAGCTGCACGACGACGACATCCTCGCCTCGGAACTGAGCGCGCTGAAGAAGGCGTTCAAGTAACCACGAGCCCGGCGAACACCTCGCCGTATCGTGCGGTGCGGCAGGGGGAGTCAGACATGCGTGTGAAGATCGAGAGAACCGGCGGCTTCGCCGGCATCGAGGAGGCCGTCGGTGAGTACGACACCGACGACCTCCCCGAGCCTCAGGCCGCCAGGGTGTACGAGGCGCTGTCCGCCATCGACGCCGCCACGGCCGAGGGCGGGTCTGAGGAGGTGGGCGCCGACCTGATGACCTACCGGATCACCGTCGGCAACGGCGCGGGACGGGTCTACACGGTCTCCGACGACCCTTCGTCGAAGGTGGCCGACCCGCTGGCCGTGCTGCTGCGCCCGTCCGCCTGACCGGACGCCGCCATCCAGGCCGCGATCTGCGCCCGCGAGTTGACGCCGAGCTTGTTCAGGATGTTGCGGACGTGGCTGTCGACGGTGTGCTCAGAGATGAACAGGCGGGCCGCGATCCGCTTGTTGCTCAGCCCGTCGGCGACCAGCCGGGCGACCTCCGCCTCCCGCTTCCCGAGCGGCCCCGCGTCGGCGGGGGCGGTCCGGGCGGCGGGAGCCGGCTCGCCGAGCGCCAGCCTGATCGCGGCGTCGCGGCTCAGGCGTGCGCCGGCCTCGTACTCGGCCCTGAACCCGGGCTCGCCGAGCGCCGCCGTCGCCGACTCCTCGGCCCGGGCGACCAGCCGGGTCAGGTACGGCTGGAGGCTCGCGCCGGCGCCCGTGCGCACCGTCTGCGCCGCTCCGAGCAGCCGCGCCGCGACCTGCGCCTGTCCGGAGGCCGCGGCGTGGCAGCCCAGGGCGTCGAGCAGGCAGTACTGCGCCACCCGGTCGTCGATCCGGTGGGCGATCGGCAGGGCCTCCGCGAGCAGCGGCTTCGACTCGTCGAGCGCGCCGGCCATCAGCATGGCCGAGCCGAGGTTCAGCAGCATCATGCCGAGGCTGTAGAGGTCGCCGATCTCCCGGCTGATCCGCACGCCCTGCGACGCCGCGGCCCTGACGTCGTCGAGGTCGCCGTCGGCCAGGCCGTTCAGCGCTCGCGACTGCAGCGCCATGAGCGTGGCCGGGAGGTCGTCGAGGGCCGCCGCGACGGAGTGGGCCTCCTCGGACAGGCGCCTGGTGGACAGGCGATCGCCGGCCATGTTCGCGGCGATCGCGGCGAGGGAGAGCGACTGCGACAGCAGGCTGCGCAGGTCCGCCTCACGAGCGGCCGCCACCGCCCGTTCGAGCGCCGGGCGGGCGGCGGCCGGATCCGACTGCAGCACGGCCAGGAAGCCGCGCATGAAGTACCCATGAGCCCGCGTCGGCGGGTCGCCGAGGCCGGAGGCGAGCAGTTCGTCCAGCCATCGGACGCCCTCGCTCGTGGCTCGCGTCATCCAGTACCAGCCGAGGAAGTAGACGAGGGCGACCCCTTCCTGGGCCGGGCAGCGCCTGAGGACCGACCGGATGTTGTCGATCTCCAGGTCCATCCACGCGAGCCACTCGACGAGCCGAACCCGGGCCTCGGCCGCGGACCGGCGGCACCTCGACCGGTAGTAGCCGGAGCAGCGCCGTTCGACGGCCTCCTCCTCGCCGGCCGCGCGCAGCTTGAGCCCGGCGTACTCGCGCATCGTCTCGTGCAGCCGGTAGCAGGCCAGGCTGCCGGCGTCCTCCTTCATCACCAGGGACTTGTCGACGAGCGACGACAGCAGGTCCAGCGCCCGCTCCACCGGCACGTCGTCCCATGCGCAGACCGACTCGACGTCCTCGAGGGTGAACCTGCCGGAGAACACGGACAGCCGCCTCAGCAGCGCCTGCTCGCCCGCCGCCAGCAGGTCGTGGCTCCAGTCGATGGCGGTACGCAGGGTCTGATGGCGGGGCAGCGCGGCCCGTACCCCGCCGGTGAGCAGGCCGAACCGGTCGGACAGCCGGTCGAGGATCTGCTCGGCGGTGAGGACCCGTGTCCTGACGGCCGCCAGCTCGATCGCCAGCGGCAGGCCGTCGAGCCGGTGACACAGCTCGGCCACGGCCGCCTGGTTCGCGGCGGTCAGCTCGAAGACGCCCGAACCGGCCGCGGCCCGTTCCACGAAGAGCGTGACCGCCTCGTTCTGCCGGACCCGCGCGAGGGGCCCGGCCACGGGCAGCTGGAGCGGCGGCACCGGCACCACGTGCTCACCCGGCGCCGACAACGGCTCCCGGCTGGTGGCCAGCACGCTCACGCCCGGCGCGGCTTTCATGATCTCCGTCACGAGCCGGGAGGCCGCTTCGAGCAGATGCTCGCAGTTGTCCAGCACGATCAGCAGCCGCTTGTCGCGCAGGTGGGCCGGCAGCCGGGCCAGGGGATCGGCCGCCGCCTGGTCCCGCAGGTCCAGGGTCGCCAGCACGGTGTCGCCGACCCGCGCCGGATCCCGGACCTCGGCCAGCTCGACCAGCCACGCGCCGCCGGGGAACCCGCGTCCGAGGTCGGACGCCATCCGCACCGCGAGGCGGGTCTTGCCCACGCCGCCCGGCCCGACGAGGCTGACCAGCCGGGCCTCGGTGAGCTTCTTCCTGACTTCTGCCAGCTCGTGGCGGCGGCCGATGAAGCTGGTCGCTTCGGCCGGCAGGTTGCCCGAGCGGCGCGGCGGTCTGGCCATCGTTGATCTGGACACTACTCCCGGCGGCGGATCGATTGGCCCCCTAAATCACGAATTTCCGTGATATCGGAGCTCGGAGGCGGCTGCCTACGCTGACCAGCGACGCGGCCGCGCGGCGCGTCCTGCCGGCAACTCGTCCAAGGGGGCACCATGAAGGCAATCCGCTATGACCGGTACGGCTCGCCCGACGTCCTCGAGCTCCACGACGTCGACCCACCCACCGTGGGCGACGACGACGTCCTGGTCAGCGTGAAGGCGGCCGCCGTCAACCCGCTCGACTACCACTTCATGAGGGGCACGCCGTACGTGGTCCGCTCGATGAGCGGCCTGTCACGGCCCAAGCCCATCGGCATGGGCGCCGACCTGGCGGGGTGCGTCGAAGCGGTGGGCAGGAACGTCACCAGGCTCCGGCCGGGGGACGAGGTGTTCGGCGGCCGGGCGAAGCCGGAGGCGCGCAGCGCGGCGTTCGCCGAGTACGCCTGCTTCCACCAGGACGCGATGCTCCTGAAGAAGCCGGTCAACCTGACCTTCGAGGAGGCCGCCGCCATACCGGTGGCCGCGCTCAGCGCCCTGCAGGCGCTGCGGGACAAGGCGCGCGTCCGGGCCGGGCAGCGGGTCCTCGTCAACGGCGCCGGGGGAGGCGTGGGCACGTTCGCGGTCCAGCTCGCCAAGGCGTACGGGGCCGAGGTCACCGGCGTGTGCGGCACCGGGAACGTGGAGATGGTCCGCTCGATCGGCGCCGACCACGTCGTGGACTACACCCGGGACGACGTCACCCGGGCCGGGCGGAGCTACGACGTGATGATCGACATGGTCGGAAACCACTCGCTGTCCGAGATCAGGCGCGTGCTGGCCCCGAAGGGGGTGCTGGTGGCCGTCGGAGGGCCGGTCAAGGGGCTGTGGCTGGGGCCCTTCACCGGTCCGCTCAAGCTGATGGCGCTCTCCGTGGTCGTGAGCCAGCGGCTGGCGCCCATACTGTCGCGGACGAGCAGCGAGGATCTCGAACTCCTGCGGGACTTCGCCGAAGCCGGGAAGATCACGCCGGTCATCGACCGGACGTATCCGCTCAAGGAGCTGCCCGAAGCCGTCCGCTACCTCGAGAAGGGTCACGCCCGGGGGAAGGTCGTCATCACCATATAGTTGGAAAAATAGGTAGACCGGTCTATATTTTCCGCATGATAGGAACCAAAGGCGCGCAAACCAGCGCCCGGCTGGTGGAATCGATGCTCGAGCTGATCCAGGCCCGCGGCTACAGCGGCACGGGCCTCAACACCGTGGTCGAGCACGCCCGCGCTCCCAAGGGATCGCTGTACTTCCACTTCCCCGAGGGGAAGGAGGCGCTCGGCGAGAAGGCCGTCGCGCTCGCGGCCGAGCGCTTCCGCGCCCTCGTGGTCGAGTCGGCGCTGGAGCCGGGGAGCCCGGGCGACGTGGTCCGGCGCGTGATCGACGTGCTGGCCGGCATGCTCACCGACAGCGACTTCCAGCTCGGCTGCCCGGTCTCGGTGGTCACGCTGGAGATGGGCGCGCAGAGCGAGCGGCTGCGGGAGGCCTGCGCGGACGCGTTCGACTCCTGGATCGACCCCATGGCCGAGTACCTCGTAGCCCAGGGCCGCCCGGCCGCCGCCGCGCGGACGCTGGCGACGGCCGTGGTCAGCACGGTCGAGGGGGCGATGATCATGTCACGCGCCCGGCGGTCGGTGGAGCCGCTGCGCTGCGCCGCCGACGTCATCGCCGCGCTCCTGGCCGGGGAGACGCTGTCATGAGCCGGCACGCCCTGGTGTTCGGGGCGACGGGGCTCATCGGACGCCACCTGATCCTCGCTCTTGGCCAGGCCGGCGTACGGGTGAGCGCGGCCACCCGGAGCCCCGAGTCGTACCGGCGGCTCGTCCGCTGGCTGGAGGAGCACGGGCACGACGAGGCCCCGGCCGATCTCCGCGTCGACTTCGAGACGCCGTCGCTGATCAGCGGCGACGCGGCGGACGTCACCGAGATCTACAACTGCGCCGGCGCCTACCGGTTCGGGATGCCGGCGGAGGAGGCCCGCCGCGCCAACGTCGACAGCGTTCGCGCCGTCGTCGCCTTCGCGGCGGGGCTGCCCCGGCTGCGCCGCCTCGTGCACGTCTCCGGCTACCGGGTGGGCGGGCAGGACCCCGAGCCCTGGAGCGACGAGCGACGGCGGGAGACGTACGAGGCGCTGGGAGCGTACGAGGCGTCCAAGGTCGAGTCGGACGCCGTGCTCCAGGCCACCGCGGACCGGCTCGGCGTCCCCTGGTCCGTCGTCAACCCCTCCAGCGTGATCGGCGACAGCGTCACCGGCGAGTCGGACCAGCAGCTGGGCCTCGCGTCGAGCGTGAAGGAGATCTGGCAGGGCAGCATGGCGGCGCTGCCGGGAGACGCCACGACGTTCGTGCCGGTGGTCACGGTCGACCATCTGGCCCGGTTCATGACCCTGCTCCCGCTGGACGAGGCCGCCGAGCGGAGCGCGTACTGGGTGCTCGACGACGACACGCCCGCGTTGCCCGATCTGCTCGCCCGCGTCGCGGAGCACTACCAGGTCAGAGCGCCGCGTACGCGGATCCCGGTGTCCCTCCTGAAGCGCCTGCCCCGATGGCTCACCAAGGCCGACCCGGAGACGCTGACGTTCCTCTCGGACGACCGCTACCCCACAGGTCCGGCGGACGCCTTCGCCGCCCGGCACGGCCTCGCCAGGCCGGACGTCACCACGTCCGTCCTGCGCTGGGCCGACCACCTGGCGGCCCACCGGTTCGGAGCCGTCTCCGCAGGTCGGCGGCGGTTCACCGCGCCCGGCGGGGTCCGCACCTTCGAACTCGGCGAACCGGACGCGCCCACCGTGGTCCTGCCGGGCCTGCCGGTGAACGCCGACACCTGGGCCCCGGTCGCCGCGGCGCTGGACCACGCCCGCGTCGTGGACCTGCCCGGGCTGGGGCTGAGCGCGGGACGGCCCGGGGACTGGCCGCGCTGGCTGACCGCCCTCGTGGACGAGACCGGCGCCCGTCACCTGGTGGGTCACTCCGTGGGGGCGGCGGCCGCCCTGGAGGCGGCACTCGCGCGTCCCGATCTGGTGGACCGGCTCACGTTCGTGTCGCCGTTCTTCCTCCAGGCGCGCGCCGGTCTGGCCGCGCGGTCGGCGTTCCTGAGCCGCCGGTATCTGGGCCGGGTACGCCCTGAGGCGCTGGCCCAGCGGCTCACCGGGGACGTGGCGTACGCGAAGGCGCTGGAGTCCAGCGTCGCCGACCTGCGCCGGGGCCGCGTGGCCGCCGACGTCGCCCGGCTCCTGGCCGGCGTCGGCCGGGAGGACCGGCGCGCGGACCTTCGGGCCAAGCTACGGCGGTACGCGGGGAGCGTGCACGTCATCGTGGGAGCCGGCGACCCGCTCACCGCCGGGGGACGCATGCTGCTGGACACGCTCCCCCGGGCCACGGTGACGGTCGTCCCCGGCGCCGGCCATCACCCCCAGCTGACACACCCGGACGAGCTCGCCCGCGCCATCCGGATCCCCTCGGCGGAGGTGCGGGAGCCCAGCTCTCCCGCCGTGCCGTCTTAGGGGCCGCCACGTTCGACCCGGGTGACGGTCGGGTTGGTCAGAGGGCCTCCTCGGGCTGCCAGGAGGCGTGGATCATGGCCCGTTCCGTGGCGGCGAGGTGGGTGGCGGCGGCCACCCACGCCCACGCGTACCGGTCCGGCCCCGTGTCCGTCAACCGCCCGAACACGTCACGGCTGCGGCGGTCCGCCTCGGAGGTCAGCCCCGTGACCAGGTCGGCGGCGGCCTGGAACCCGGCGTTGCGCAGCTGGGCGTACGACTCGCCGTTGCGGGCCGACTCGGCCACCGCCCGCCTCCCGCCGGACACGGCCAGCTCGACCAGCCTGCGCACCCGCCAGAGCGGCGCGCCGGCCACCGGGTCCACCTCCTCGCCGTCCGGGGGCGGCGGGCAGGCGTCCTGGGGTGGGAGGTGGGCTCCCTGGAGCCGGTCGTACCCGAGGTCGGCGTGCCCCTGCCATTCGGGGGGCAGGCGCAGCGTCGCCTCGGTGCCGGGGACCGGACCGACCGCCAGCGGGAGCAGCGTCGCCACCCGGTCCGGCTCCACCCGGCCCACCACCCGTACGAGCAGGCCCGGACGGGAGGCGAGGCGCCGCAGGTTGTCGACGTGGGCCAGCTCGGGATGGTGACTGGCCGGGACGAGCCGGATCAGCGGACCGTGGCCCCGCACGTCACCCCCGGAATCGGGCAGCACCGCGCGGGCCAGTACGTGGTCGCCTGCCGCGCCGACGATGACCAGGTCGCAGCCGACCGGTTCGCGGGCCTGTTCCGCCGTGTCCGACTCGCTCCAGGCGTGACCGGAGAGCCGGGCGCCCGCTGCTTCCGCCAGCGGCCGGGCGAACAGGGCCGCCATCGGCCCCTCCGTCCACGGCATGCCGGAGACGGGGGTGGCCCGTACGCCCTTGCCCGCCCCGAGGCGCCCATCCGGGGAGACGGTGGCACCGACGATCAGCAGCCCGGCACGGGAGAGCTGGGAGTGGTTCAGCATGGCGGGGCCGATGGCGACGGGCGCGGTGGCGGCTCCACGGGCACGGGCCGATCCGCCCGGCTTGACGTCGGCCACCGAATACCAGCGGCCGTCCTCCGCGACCACGTGCGTCACCACGCCGCCGTACCCGGTGGCGCTGATCACCGGCTCCCTGAACACCCCGTACACCTTCAGGCTCCCGCCCGGCTGGTAGTTGCGCCGTACGGTGCCGGCCAGCGCCGGGTCGGGGTCCGCCCCGGCCAGCCGGCCCGCGGTGAGCAGCAGCTCGCGCAGGGCGGAGACCAGGTCGGCGAGGCGGTGGCCGTCGTGGCGGGCGCGGGCGCCACGCAGCCCCCGCACCACCCGCAGCGCGGCGGCCTCCGCTCCCGGCAACCCCGCGAGGCGGGCGGTGTGCGCGGCCCTCAGCAACTCGGCCTGGGGCACCGCGCCGGCGGCGGGCACCCCGGCGGCCAGCACGGCGGCGGCAGCGGCCCACAGCCCGGTCGCGGCGGCCACCTGGTCCGCCGTGGGCCCCGTCGCCTCGTCTGCCCCCTCAGCCGCACTGTCAGGTGTGCCGCTGACCTCCGGCTCCGCGGCTCCGTCGGGTGCGGGTTCGGCGTCGGAGGAGTCGCGGGAGGTGGTCTCCTCTCCGCCGGCGAGCGCGTCCCCGATCGGGCAGGCACTCAGTACGGCCGCACGATGCAGACAGCGCGGCGCCAGCAGGCAACTGCACGACGCCTGGTCACCGTCGGCGATCACCCCGGACGGCCCCGGCGAGAGCGTGACGACCGCGTCCTCGCCGCAGGCGATCCGCACGCCCTCGCCGCCGGCCGTGACGGGCAGGGCGGCGTACTGTTCGATCGCCGCGTCCAGCTTCTTGCGCAGCCGCGAGGTCAGGCTCTCGACGGCGGCGGCCACCACCTCCGGGGTCACCGGCGGCAGCGGCCCGCCGCCACCGGGAGAGCCGGACGGGACCGTCTCCGGAGCGGGTTCGGGAGTGGTTGATGTGGAGGGGTTCACCGGTGTTCTCCGCGGAGGCGGTCGCCCACCCATCGGGCGAGGGCGAGCGGGCTGAGCGCGGCCACGGGCATCCCGGCCGCGACGAGTTGCTGGGCGACGGGGATCGAGTAGCGGGGTACGCCGTCGTCGTCCAGGGCGGCGCATCCCATCAGGTGCACGCCGGAGCCGGCCAGCGCGCGCACCTCGGCGAGCAGGCCGCCGATCGGGTAGCCCTCCTCGAAGTCGCTGACCACCACGACGAGCGTGCGGCTCGGGACCGTGACCAGCGTACGGGCCTGGGCGAGCCCGGCGGCGATGTGCGTGCCGCCGCCGACCCGTACCTCCAGCAGGAGGGACAGCGGGTCGCTGACCCGGTCGGTCAGGTCGATCACCTGCGTGGAGAACGACAGGAAGTGCGTGGACAGCGTCGGCACCCCCGCCAGCACGGCGGCCGTCAGCGCCGACCAGATCACCGACGCCTCCATGGAGCCGGAGACGTCCACCACCAGGATCAGCCGCCAGTCGGCCTCCCGGCGCGAACGCGTGCTGAACACCGGCCGCTCCGGCACCACCACGAGCCGGCCGTCGTCCAGGCGGCGCGTGTGCGCCAGGTTGGCGCGCAGGGTGCGCGGCAGGTCCAGCTTGCCGCCGGGGCGGCGGGTCGGGCGCGGTGTGGCGACCCCGGTCATGGCGGGCCGCAGGCGGGTGGCGAGCTCGCGGGTCAGCTCGTCCACCAGGCGGCGTACGAGCGGGCGCAGCTTGGCCACCTGCTGCTCCGGCAGGCCGCCCGCCAGGGACAGCACGGAGGTCAGCAGGTCCACGGACGGCCGGACGGAGGCGGGGTCGAGTTCGGTCAGCACGTCGTGGCGTCCGGCGTCGGCGGCGCGGGCCAGGACCTCCTCGCGTACCTCGGTGCCGAACAGCGCCTCCAGCTCCTCCGACCACTCGCGTGCCGTGGGGAACGGCGCCTCCTTGCCGCCCCCGTCCCCCGGGGCGGGCCCGAAGTCGTTGGCGCCTTCGCCACGGCCCGACCCGTACAGCTCGTCCAGGGCGCGGGCGTACGAGCGGGCGTTTGGGGGCAGGTTTTCTGACTCCCGGCCGAGCAGCAACCGCCACCGGTCCGCGGGCCTCAGCCTGCGGTGGATGTCGGTCACGGGAACGGCGACCGCCTCCGGCTCCTCCGAGGTCCCGGCCTGCGGTTCATCCGCCGGTGCCGGGGTGCTCTCGATGGGGATGGGGAGCCCGAGCGCGCGCAGAGCCTCCAGCCCGGCCGCGTCGGCGGCGGTCCAGAGGGCCAGCAGCGCCGGTGGAGCGTGCAGGGCCACGTCGAGCCGGTCGCCGAGCCGTTCGGACACCACCCCCAGCAGCCGGGCGCGCCCGGCCGGGCTGAGCGTGTCGAACCCGCCGCGCAACGCCGGCAGCCGGTCCAGGAACTCCTTGTCCGTGAGCCCGTCCACGCGGTTCATGAGCGGGTCGAGAGCCGCCGGGGCCGACTGGAGCAGCGGCCCGGCGGCCGTGAGCACGCCGGTCAGCAGCCGGGCCAGCCGCAGGCGGCCGTCGGGGCCGGTGGCGGTGTCGATCCAGCCGGCCGCCCGGTCTCCGAGCGAGGCCGGGCCGTCCAGGTCCAGCAGCACGCGGGCGGCCAGCGCCGCCCCCTGCATGAGGGGCGAGGCCGTACGCGCGAGCACCGCCAGAGCGTCGTCCATCCGCAGGCCCAGGCGCTCCTCGCCGGCCCGGGAGGCGAGGGCGACCAGGGCGACCGCGTCCTCCGGTTGATCGCTGCCCGCAAGCCCCGGCAGGGCGCGTACCGCCGCCTCCAGGAGGGTGCCGGACAGCTCTCCGGCCTGCTCGCGGCCCTCCGGCGTGGTGCCGGGCAGGTGCCGGCGGCGCAGGGCCTCCAGCAGGTCGAGGGCCTGGAGCAGCTCGGCGAGGCTCGCGGTGGCGGGCAGCGTGACGGCGGCGTCGGCGAGGCGGTCGGCCACCAGGTCGGGCAGGTCGCAGCCGGCCGCGGCGCGCAGGCCGCCGAGGATGAGGGCGCAGGTCGGGCCGCCGTCCGCCGACTCGCGGCGGTACGTCTCCCGCAGCGTCCCGGCCGCGGCCTGGGCGAGGGTCACACCGCGCACGCCCGCCAGGTCCAGCAGGGCCGGGACCGCGGGGGTCCAGGCCAGCCGCCACCTGGTGGTGAGCGCGGCTCCGTCGCCCGTGCCCATCACCTCGATCGGCTCGCCGTAGTTGACGCCGCAGACGAGGAGGCGCTGGAGAGCGACCTCGCGGCGGGCGTCGAGGTCGGAGCGGAGCGGATCGAGACGTACCTCACGAGGTTCGGGGTTGTCGGGACACGGGAGGCGCAGAGCGGCGAGATCGGCCTCCACGGCGGGCCCGAGCCCGGAACGCGGCGTGCCGGGCGCGGTCCTGCCCCGCTGGGTGCCGACGAACACGGTGTCCAGCGCCCGCGCCAGAGCACGTCCCCGGCCGAGCGGCTCGCCCTGGCCGAGCACGGTCGTCACCGCCTCCAGCAGCTCGCCGCGCCCGGGGGCGGGCAGGCCGCGCAGGCCGGCCAGGTCGCAGGCGAGCCGCAGCGTCTCGACGGCCTCGCCGGTGCCCGCGGTGTGCCCGGCCGAGCGCAGCTCCCGGCACAGGTCCGTGATGGCGCGCGCGGCGCCGTCCCGGACCTTCCCGGGATCGCCCCCGGCCGCGAACACGGCCTGCTGCCAGCGCGGGTCCCGGATGCCGGCCGGGTAGCCGGACCGGGAGTCGAGCAGGTCGAACGCGTACGGCACGAGCGAGGTCACGGGCACCGGCCCGGCCTCGTCAGCCGGCCCCACGGCGGGGCCGGTGGCCTCGTCGGAGGCCAGGCGGAGCGCGGGCGCGTGGAAGGCGCCGATCACCGCCGCGACCCGGCGGCCACCGGCCGCGGCGACCGCGAGGACGCGGCGCATGTGGTCCTCGCGGGCCAGGTCCATCGCGGGCACGCCGCCCGCGGTCTCCGCGTCGCGGCGCAGGGCCCAGCCGACGCCGAGGGCGGCGCGGCGGACGGCCTCGGGTTCGCAACCGGGGGCGAGGACCTCGACGGCGCGGTCCCACATGTCGTCGCCGTCACGCCCGCTGCCGGCCCTGGCCAGCCCCTCGGCGAAGGAGACACCACGCGGGCCCGCCTCCTCGGCGAGGGGAGCCGGCGCGGTGGCGTCCCAGCCGCGGTCGGACAGCGGGAGGTCGCAGCAGACCACCTCCGCCCCGCGCTTCCAGGCCCACCGGATGGCCACCAGCTCGGGCGAGAAGTCGGCGAACGGGTAGAACCCGAGCCCGCCGTCGACCCGGGCCCCCGCGAGCGCCACCGGGGCCTGCGTCCCCGGGTCGGCCAGGTGCGCGAGCCAGGGCTGGAAGTCCGCCGGCAGCTCGACGCAGACCACCTCGGGGTCGGCGGCGTCCAGCAGCGCGGGCAGCACCACGGCCAGGGCGGGGCTGTGGTGCCGCACCCCCAGCAGGTACGGCCGCGACGAGGCCGCCAGCTCGGCGACCGCCTCCCGGGGATTCAGATCCGGGGCGGGCGGATTGAGGCTCTGAGCGGTCAACGGAGGTTCTCCCGCAGGTCCCACAGGCGGCGCCACATCGCCGACCCGTCCTCCGCGCGCCTGCGCACCGGCCCGTCCCAGTAGCCCAGCAGCCGCCCGTGATCCGCGGGGTCGTCCTTGCGCACGACCCCCAGCAGGTGACCGGGCACCAGGTCCAGCACGTCGCCGGTGGGCAGGTACGCCGCCGCCACCCCCAGCGAGGCCGCCACCTGCACGGCCTCGGCCGTGGACATGACGGTGCCGGGGCGTTCGACGTCCCAGCCCTCGGTGGAGCGGCCGGAGCGCAGGTCGCGGAAGACGGTGACCAGCGCGTCGAGCACGGCGTCGTCCACCCCGAAGGTCGCGCCGGCGCGCTCGACGACGGCCGTGGCCTGGCGGCGTACCAGGGAGACCTCGGCGTCGGCGTCGGAGATGGGGCCGACGGTCTCGAAGTTGAAGCGCCGCTTGAGGGCGGCCGACATCTCCGAGACGCCGCGGTCGCGCAGGTTCGCCGTGGCGATGACGGTGAACCCGGACGCCGCCGCGACCTGCGCGTCCTCGGTCCCGGCCAGCTCGGGCACGCTGACCCGCCGGTCGGACAGGATCGACACGAGCGCGTCCTGGACCTCGGGCAGGCAGCGGGTGATCTCCTCCACCCGGGCGACGCGGCCGGAGCGCATGGCGGTCAGCACGGGCGAGTCGACGAGCGCCGTCCGGCTGGGGCCCTGGGCGAGGAGCAGGGCGTAGTTCCAGCCGTAGCGGAAGGCGTCCTCGGTCGTGCCGGCGGTGCCCTGGACGGTGAGCGCGCTGGTGCCGCACACGGCGGCGGCCAGCAGCTCCGAGAGCATCGACTTGGCGGTGCCGGGCTCGCCGACCAGGAGCAGGCCGCGCTCGCCGGCGAGGGTGACGACGCAGCGTTCGACGAGGGCCCGTTCGCCGACGAACTTGGGCGCGATCTTCATCCGGCCGTCCAGCGTCTCGTCGCCGCTGCCGCAGATGAAGGTGACGACCGCGCGCGGGGTCAGCGCCCAGCCGGGCGGGCGGGGGCCGGAGTCGTGGGCGGCGAGGAAGGCGAGTTCGGCGGCGTGGCGCTCTTCGGCGGGCAGCACCTGCCGGGCCGAGGGGGCGCGATCTTCGGTCAAGGTCATGAGAAGAGAAGTCCTCTGAGTCATCGGTGGATGGAATGGGCGCGCCCCGGAGAAGGGCGCGCCCCGAGCAGGGTCAGCGGCGGCGTCCGCGCTTCACCTTCAGCTCCTCGAAGCGCGGCGCGTCGCCGTCCCGCACCCGTCCCCAGGCCCTGGCGTACAGGTCGGCGGCGGGTTCGACGGGCACGAGCGGAATCCCGGTCGACTCCGTCACGTCGAACATCGCGAGCTTCCACTGCTCCAGCGGCAGCCGCGGCGCGCTCTGCGCCGTCCATCCGCCGGGCAGGAACAGCGACCGCCCCGCCCGCTCGCGGGTGGCCCGCACGACCAGGTCGGTGTCGGCCAGCTCGGCGTGGGCCGACTTGAGCCGGGCGGGCTTCCAGCCGGTCCAGCGCGCCGCGTTCCGGTCGGCCGGGTCGGGCATGGCCAGCAGCATCAGGTACGTGGTCGCGGCGTCCTCGCCCAGCCCGAACTCCTTGGCCACCTCGACGACCAGATGGGGCACGGACCGGCTGGGGTCCTGCGGCCACCACGTGCCGTCGGCCCCGCGTTCCCCGGCGAGCGGGTCCCCGGGGTCGGCCAGCAGGGCCTCGAAGCGCGGTCCGCGGACGGTCCGCAGCGCCTCCATGGCCGGGAACGACCCCTCCGAGCCGATGAGGGCCCGCAGGTAGGGGTCGTCGCCGGCCTCGTCCAGGAGCGACACGCGGACGGCGGGCGCGGGCCGGTCGTCGTGGGTGGCCATGAGGACGGCGCCGTACCTTTCGTACCCCTCGCCGGTCTCGGTGGGCGTGCCGGCCGCCTTGCGGAAGGCGGGCAGGTCGACGTACCGGCCGAGGTCGAGCAGCAGGCCGGGGGCGGCCAGCCGGTCGCGGACGGCGGCCAGCGCGCCGGGCAGCGCGGTCCTGATCGGGTCGCCCGCGGGCAGCCGGTGCGCGAGCCAGCGCGACATCACGATGGCCGTGTGCAGGGTGTCGGCCGTGAAGCCGGTGGCGTTGCCGTCGGCGGGGTGGGCGCGGTCGCCCCGGATGGCCCAGGCCAGGTCGCGGCCGAGCTCGGGCTCGCCGGCCGGGTCGATGAGGGCGCGCAGCGCGCGGCCGGTGTCCCAGCCGGTCCTGACCGTGCGGGACGCCTCGCCGAGCAGCCATTCGGGCACGGCCGTCTGGTGGCCGATCCTGTCGTTCCAGACGGCCGCCGCGGCGGCCACGTCGGGACCGTCGCTCCAGAGCCGGGCGGGCTCCTGAGGCAGCAGCGCGGCGACGACCGCCCGCCGGATCCCCGCGCCGATTTTGCGCAGCTCGTCGCGGGCGATGGCGGCGTCGGCCACCTTCACGCCGATCGTGGTGCGGGTCTCCTTGGCGAGGAAGGAGTGCTCGTACGAGTCGACGGACGGCAGGCCCGCCACGACCAGCCGGGACATCGTCAGGGAGACACCGGTGAGCCGGGAGAACTCCTCGGCCGCCTCCGGCCGCCAGGGCGCGGGCCCGCGTTCGGCCAGCTCGGCGCGGAACGCCTCCAGCCAGCCCTGCGGCCGATCCACGCCGACCGGGCCGGAGGAGCTCAGCGTGTACGGCTGCGGCACGTCGAACCGCCCGGACGGGTCGTGGAACAGCGCCGTCCACCGGGTCGCGGAGTCGTCGGGCGAGTCGTGGCCGAAGAGCACCAGGAACGCGCCGCCCTCCAGCGGCAGGCCCCCGAACCAGTTGCCCTCGCGCCACTCGCCGTCGGGCTTCTTCAGATACCGGTTGGGCAGGTGGACGGCGACGCGGCGCCACCGCGACGGGTCGGCCGCCGTGGGCAGCCCGGCCTCGGCCAGGGCCTGCAGCAGCCGCTCCTGTGTGACGCGGTGCTCCTCGGCGATGGTCGCCGATCCGGTGCGGTAGGCCACCGCGGCCAGATGGTCGAGCATCGGCTCCCAGTCCAGGCTGGAGTACGGCAGCTCCGGCCGGTCGAGGTGGATGTGACCCACCCCGGCCGGAGCGTCGTCCGCCAGCGCCTGGATCCTCCGGACCTGCTGGAAGGCCCCGTCGGTCTCGTGGCGCCAGTAGTAGGAGGTGGAGATGTCCAGCCCGCTGAGCGCCTCCTGGAGCTCGTAGTCCGTGGGGCCCACGGGGGCCTGCTCGCGGTGTCCGCCGGCCAGCGCTTCGGTGAGCCTGGCGGCGACGGCGTCCAGCGAGGCCTGCTGCGCGCCGGCGAACCGCACGATCCCGGCGATGCCCGCCACCAGCCCGTCGTGGCTGACCTGGGGCAGCAGCTCCCGGATCCGCGCCGGCAGGTCCTCCTCAGGGGCCGCGGCCAGCAGCCGCGAAGCGGTGTCCGGGCCGAGCTCGCGCAGGGCGGCCGACCCCTCGGGGTCCCTCGCCCGCAGGTGGTGCCAGTAGCGCAGCGGCGGCAGGATGATCGTGCCCTCGCCGAACGCGCCGGGAGCGGCGTCGGTCTTGGCGGTGGAGACGCGCACGCCGTCGGCATCGACCAGTTCGACCCGGTAGCTCCCCTTGAGGACGGCCACGGGCCGGTCGGTGCCGGGGAAGGTCAGGATGCGCGCCGGCTTGCCGCCGTCGGGCGGAAGGGTGATCGCGCGGCCGGACAGGTCCTCTCCGCGCAGCGAACCGTCGGGCAGCCGCGTCACCCGCCAGCCGAGCAGCCCGCCCACGGGCACGCTCCCCGGGGTCGCCTCCTCGGACGGGGCGGGCAGCAGCCAGCCCCCGTGCAACGTCGTGCCCGCGGGGATGTCGGTGAGGAAGGCGGGCATGCTCTTCCTGCCGTGCTCCCCGCTGACCGGGTCGTACTCGTGCCAGCCGAGGGTGTCGCGGTCGGACCCGTCCCAGGTCCACACCCAGTAGGAGGTGCCGTCGGTGATCACGGACCGTTCGAGGGGGACGGTGGTGTCGCCGGGGTGCACCACGCCGAGCCCGGTGGTGCGCCCGCCGCCGGGCAGCGCCAGGGTGACCGCGTCGTCGCCGCGGTACCAGTCCATGCGCGTGCCCCGGGTGCTGCCGCTCTGGCTCTCGACGGCGTGGACGCGGTCGGCGGAGGTGTGCCAGTAGCCGCGGTAGGCGTAGTCGGCGGTGCGGGACTGCCAGTAAACGAACAGGTCGCCGTCGACGTAGTGGTAGCCGATGTCGTTATACGTGTCGTTGGGCGGGATGCGCAGGTCGTGGGTGAGCACGGCGCCCTCGCGATCGAGCACGCGGACCTGCCGGGAGCCCGCCGCGATCAGGTACGGCCAGGCGTCGGCGACCACGATGTCGTCGACGTCCTTCCTCGGCACGAGGGTCGCGGCGGCCTCCTCCCAGGCCGGCCAGCCCAGCTCGTCGAAGATCCCGGTCCGCAGCGTACGGGCGAGCACGGGGGAGACGTCGGCCGCGGCGGCCTGGCGTACCTCGTCCTCGGCCAGGACCAGGGCCTCGCCCGGCAGCCAGGACAGCCGCCGCAGCGCCTCGGGCAGCTCGGGCAGCCCGGCGGACGTCGACCGCGCGCAGACCTTGCGCACCCACTCGGCCAGCATCGGCCGGCTGCCGTCGGAGGCGGCCAGCAGACGGACGGCGCGCAGCCCGTCGGAGTCGCCGGTGAACGTGTCGGCCGAGCGCTGGAAGGCCGCCGTGAACCGGCCGTCGGCGGCAAGCGCGGCCAGGTCGCGCTGCCCCTCGCCCTTCGCCCAGTGCTCCAGCCGCAGGTAGTCGCCCTCACCGGGGTCGGCCACGGGCAGGCCGAGCGCGAGGAACAGGTCGAGCAGATCGACGTCGTACGAGTCCGTCAGCCGGGTCGTGGTGCCGGCGAGCTCGGCGCGCAGCCGGTCGGCGGCCCGCTCGACGAGCGTGTAGAGGACCGGCAGCCGCGGCGGCAGGCCATAGGTGGCGTTGCGGGTGGTGAGGAAGCGCCGGAGCCAGCCCGACGCGCCGTCCTCCGGCGCCTGGCCCGAGACGAGCTCGTCGACGGCGCCCGCCGCCTCGAGGACGTCCAGCCACACACCGGGCACGTCGTTGTCGTGGCTCTGCGGCATGACGGCGAGCAGCGTCGCGCGCACCTCGGGCTCGCGCGCGCCCAGCGCCCCGATCGCCGCGCGATGGGCCTTCCACCAGCCGGTGGCGGCCCGCAGGGTGGCGGGCAGGGCGAGCAGCTCGCGCAGGTACGACTGCTCGGTCGCGTCGGCGTCCACGCCGGCCGCCCTGGCCAGGCGGCGCAGGTCGGTGGCCATCTGGGCGGAGGGGGGCATCCCGCCCGCAGTGCGCCGCACGCACAGCTGGGAGAAGCGGCGCAGCGCCTCGTCGGCGGGCACCCGGGCGGCCAGCTCCTTGGCGTAACCGGACAGCACCTTGACCGGCAGCGCCCCCGCCAGCGCGAACTCCAGGAACACCCAGTCGAGCCGGTCCTCGTCGACCTCCAGCCCGTGCTCGGCCTCCGCCTTGCGGGCGCTGGAGAACATCTGGGAGGCGTAGGTGGCGTTCTCCACGCCGATGAACACCCGCCCGGCCTGCTCGTAGAAGGTGGGCAGGAAGTGCGGAACGGACGCGCCGAGCCGGCGGGCCAGCTCGTGGTAGCCGTCGAGCGCGTTCTTGGGCTTGGACTTGGCCTGGCGGGAGATCCGCTCCAGCTCCGGGACGACGGCGAGGGCATGCTGCCCGTCGCCGGGGTAGTGCACCAGCACCCACTCGGGGAAGCCGAGCGAACGCCGTAACCCGAGCCCGACCACCGCCGGCTCCCCGTCGGGCGCCAGGCCCAGGAACCCGGCGGCCAGGTCCTCGGCCGCGCCCAGCTCGCCCGCGACCAGGCGCACGACCACGCGGTCGTCGAGCACGGGGTGACGGTAGCGGCGGGCGGTCATCGGCACGGCGCCCTCGACCGCGCTCTCGGTGTCCGGCGGCAGGATCGCCCCGGCCTTCAACAGCTGCTCGCTCATGCGTCCTTGCCCTCCTCGACCTTGCGCCCCGCGTACAGCGCCGCGGCCATCCGCATCCCCTCCGACCAGGCCACCGGGCCGACCTCACGCAGTGGCAGCGTCCTGCCGTCGAGGTCCTGCCAGGTCAGGCCGCCCGTGCTCACCTCGTCCTCCCAGTACGGCTCGCCGATCCAGACGCTCGCCTCGGTGATGGCCCCGGCGTCGCGGACCCGGCAGGTGGCGTAGCCGCCGGTGACCCGGTAGCCGAGCGTGGTGGCCCGCGCGGCCAGGCCGAAGCGGGAGTCGTACGTGCCGCCGGAGAATTCCGTCACGGTCGTCGCCCTGACGTCCAGGTCGGCGGGCTTGCGCCAGGTGGCGCGGTGGATCTGCTCGACCTTCTGGACCACGCCCAGCTCGGCGGCGAACTCCCGCAGGTCGTCGAGGTCGGGCAGCAGCACCGGGTGGGGCAGCGTCACCGTGCGCGGCGACAGCCGTACGGTCTCGCCGTCGAGGTTGACCACGCGCAGCTCGCCCGTCTCGGTGGCGTCGCGCAGGAAGCCCACCTCGTCGGGGTCGTCGCCGACCACGGCCAGGTCGCGCAGTGCCGACTCCACGCCTCGTCCGGCCACACCCGGGCCAGCAGCCCGGTCGGCACGGGCAGGGACGACACCATCCACAGGTCCGCCTGCGCCACGCACGCGGCGGCGTGGCGGTCGAGCCACTCGGCGAACCGGCGCAGCCGGTCCACCTCGGGGTGATCACGCAACGCCTTCGGCAGCGATTTCAGCTGCCGTCCCGCCGATCGGCCGGAGGTGGCTCGCGCCGCCACCCGGCCTTCTATCAGGGCAACCTCGTACCCGTCGCCCGCTGCCAGCCAACCCAACGGTCCCCGCCTTCCAGACGCCCGAATCCGGGCATGAAACCTCGAATGAGCAGGGGTTTCCGTGCCCCTGCCGCTGTTGTTGCGCCGAACCTAGCGGCCCTGACCGACAAATGCGTGGATCTCGCGAATTATCGGGCAAGCGGTCTTGTCACGGTGCGAGCCGTGCCCGACGATCGTCGCGACGGGCGAGCGCGCGGGGGTGACGGTTCGTGGGCGGCAGGTCTTCGATCGTGATCGGCGGGCTGGCGGCGGTCCTGTCCCTGACGTCGTGCAGCGGCGACGGGCCTGCGGAAACGACCCCCTCCACGACGAGCCCCCCGCCCTCCGGCACGCCGTCCCCCAGCGCGCCGGTCGCCTGGGCGCAGGGCCTCTGCCTCGACGTCCGGGTACCCAAACCGGACACCCAGGTCCCGGCGCCGGTCGACTGCACCCTGGCGACGGCCGGCGTGCGGATCATCCGGCTGGTGGCCCAGGGAGAGGGCGCCGCGAAGTGCCCGCCCGACTCCGACGGCTGGCTGGACGCCCCGGCGGGCTCCCAGACGGCCTGCCTGCGCAACCGCGTCGGCCCGCATCCCGGGGACCCCGGCAAGGGCGGCGGTGTCCTGAAGGCCGGCGACTGCACGCTCATCCAGGACGGCGACGTCCAGGAACGGGTCTGCTTCGACGCCCACGGCCCCGGCAGGATCCGCTCCTTCACCAGGACGAAGAAGGCGTGTGAGCGCAGGATCTGGTCGTACGCCTACAAGTGGAACGGCTCGTACGTCTGCGTCGGCCCTGGCGAGGACGCCACGGACGTCGGCCCCAGGTACGAGCCCGGCAGCTGCCTGACCGCGCCGAAGACCAAGAAGCGCAAGACCGTGTTCGGGACCGAGACGGCCATCGTCGGCGGCCTGAAGAAGACGCCGTGCAAGAGCGGGAAGGCGTGGGGGAAGGTGGTCGGGCACGTCAGCATCGAGTTCGAGTGCAAGCGCCCGGCCGACTACTCGGTGACGACCGACACCAGGAAGTACGGGCTGCTGCCCGGCCCCGACCCTTACCCGTCGGTCACCTGCATCCGGCGGTTGTGACTCCCGATAGGCTGGCGGCATGATCTTAGTGACCGGCGCCACCGGCAACGTCGGCTCCGAACTCGTCGCCGCGCTGGCCTCGGCCGGCCGGCCGGTCCGGGCGCTCGTCCGGGACCCGCGCCGCGCCGCCCTCCCGGCCGGCGCCGAGCCCGTGACCGGCGACCTCAACCGGCCGGAGAGCCTGGCCGGAGCGCTCGACGGCGCCCAGGGGCTGTTCCTCATGCCGGGCTACGCGGACATGCCCGGGCTGCTGGCCCTGGCCCGCGACGCCGGCGTGCGGCACGTCGTGCTCCTGTCCGGGGGCTCGGCCGCGCTGGAGGACCTCGGGAACGCCGTCTCCCGCTACATGACGCTCTCGGAGCGGGCCGTGCGCGAGTCGGGTCTGGCCTGGACCTTCCTGCGGCCCAGGTCGTTCATGTCCAACGCGCTGCGCTGGCTCCCGCAGCTCGAGGCCGGCGACGTGGTGCGGGTGCCGTTCGCCGACGTGCCGGTCGCGGCCGTCGACCCGTACGACATCGCGGCCGTCGCGGCCCGCGCGCTGCTGAGCGCCGAGCACGAGGGCCGGATCCACGAGCTGACCGGCTCCCGCGCGCTGCTGCCCGCCGACCAGGTCGCCGTTCTCGGCCAGGTGCTGGGCTGGGACCTGCGGTGCGAAGGGCTGACGAACAGCCAGGCGCGCGCCGAGATGGAGGCGGCCATGCCGGTCGAGTACGTCGACGCCTTCTTCCAGTTCTTCGTGGACGGCACGCTCGACGAGACGACGGTCCACCCGACCGTGGAGGACGTGCTCGGACGGCCGCCGCGCACGTTCGAGCAGTGGGCGCGGGACCACGCGGACGCCTTCCGCAAGAGCTAACCCGCCAGGTGGGTGGGGGCGAACATGCGCAGGGTCGCGGGCAGCACGACGACGCTCGGCCCCGGGGTCCGCAGCGCCCGCGCGAGGTCGTTCTCCAAGTCCTCCGGAGTGGTGCACCGGGCCGGGACGCCGAAGGCCGCCGCGAGGGCGGCGAAGTCCGGCCTGGCCAGCTCGGTCCCCGTGGCGGCGCCGAACGCGTCCGTCATGTACTCGCGCAGGATGCCGTAGCCGCCGTCGTCCACGATCAGCCAGGTCACGTCGAGCCGGTGCTGGTGCAGCGTGGCCAGCTCGGCCAGGCCGTACATGGCCCCTCCGTCGCCGCTGACCGCGAGCACCGGCCCGCCGGTGGCGGCGGCCGCGCCGAGCGCGGCGGGCAGCGCGTAGCCGAGCCCGCCCGCGCCCTGCGCCGACTCCATCGGCCGCGGCCAGGCGGACCAGGCCCAGTACGCCAGGATCGTCATGTCCCAGAAACTCAGAGCCTGTTCCGGTAGCGCGCGGTCGATGGCCGCGAGCAGCGACCGTTCGAGCGCGAGGTCCTGCGCGTCCAGCCGCGCGGCGACGCGCCCGAGCACGTCGCGCACCGCCGACCGGGCTGCTGCCCCGTCCCGGCCGGTACGCGCGCCCTTCACGGCCCGCGCCAGCTCCTCCAGCGTCACCCGGGCGTCCGCGTGCACGGCCAGCGCCGGATGGTTGGACTCGAGCTTGCCGAGATCGGCCTCGATCTGCACGACCCGGCCCCGCGGCCGCATCGTGTGGTAGTTGCTGGACAGTTCCCCCAGCCCCGAGCCCACGACCAGCAGCACGTCGGCCTCCTCCAGGAACGCCGTCAGGTGCCGGTCCTCCAGCCACGACTGGAGCGACAGCGGGTGCTCCCAGGGGAAGGCGCCCTTCGCGCCGAACGTGGTGGCGACCGGCGCGTCCAGCTCCTGGGCCAGCTCCAGCAGGGCCGCCTGGGCGCCGGCGCGCACCACCCCGCCGCCGGCCAGGATCACCGGATTGGCCGCCCGTACCAGCAGGTCCGCCGCCGCGGCGACGAGCTCGGCCCGCGGGGCGAGCGGTCTCGGCGCCACCCGGAGCTCGGTCACCGCCGGGATCCCGGTCTCGGCGAGCAGCACGTCCTGCGGGATCTCCACCAGGACCGGGCCCGCGGGCGCGGCCAGCGCGAGCTCCCACGCCTCGGCCAGCGCCGGCGCGATCTGCCCGGCCGTCCGCACCACGTGGGCCGACTTCACGACGTCCCTGAAGGCCGCGGCCTGGTCCGGCAGCTCGTGCAGGTAGCCCTTGCGCCGCCCGCCCAGCCCGTCCGCGGGGATCTGGCTGCTGACGACCAGCACGGGGACGGCGGCCGCGCGGGACTCCATGAGCGCGGGGAGGGTGCCCAGCGCGCCCGGGCCGGTGGAGACCAGGAAAGGCGTGACCGAGCCGGTCGCCCGGGCGTGGCCGTCGGCGGCGAAGGCGACGCTCAGCTCGGTACGGCACCCCACGTAGCGCAGGTCAGAGCGGCGCAGCGCGTCGAACAGGCCGAGCGCGTGCTGCCCCGGCTCGCCGAAGACCGTGGTGGCGCCGAGCGCGGCCAGCGACTCGACGACCAGGTCGCCGCCCGTCCGCACGGCTTGTCCCCGTGACATGGTCGGATCCTTTCCTCTACAGGACCTTGGCCAGGAAGGCCCTGGTCCGCTCGTGCCTGGGCCGGGCGATCAGCTCGGCGGCCGGTCCCGCCTCGACGACCAGCCCGTCGTCCATGAAGACGACGTGGTCGGCGACCTCGCGGGCGAATCCGATCTCGTGCGTCACCACGACCATCGTCATCCCCGCTCCGGCCAGGTCCTTCATCACGTCGAGGACCTCGCCGACGAGTTCGGGGTCGAGCGCGCTGGTCGGCTCGTCGAACAGCATCAGCTTGGGCTTCATGGCCAGGGCCCGGGCGATCGCCACGCGCTGCTGCTGGCCCCCGGACAGCTGAGCGGGGAGGTGCCCGGCCCGCTCCTCCAGGCCGACCCGGCGCAGCAGGTCGAGCGCCTCCTGCCGGACGGCCTCGCGGGGGCGGCCGAGCACGTACACGGGCGCCTCCATGACGTTCTCCAGCGCGGTGCGGTGCGGGAAGAGGTTGAAGCGCTGGAACACCATGCCGATGTCCCGCCGCTGGTCGGCCACCTCGCGCGGGCGCATCTCGTACTTCTTGCCGCCGGAGCGGCGGTAGCCGACCAGGTGGCCGTCGACCCAGATCTCCCCGGCGTCGAGCCGTTCGAGGTGGTTGACGCAGCGCAGGAAGGTCGACTTGCCCGAGCCCGACGGGCCGAGCAGGCACACCACCTGGCTGGCGTGGACCGTCAGGTCGATGCCCTTGAGCACCTCGACCTTCCCGAAGCTCTTGCGCACGCCCCGCGCGCTGAGCAGTTCGTTCACGATCGGCCTCCGAACCGTCGTTCGAGCCGTGACTGGGCCAAGGTCAGCAGCGTGGTCAGGACGAGGTACCAGAGGCTGGCGACGATCAGCAGCGGGATCTGCTGGAAGTTGCGGCCGTAGATCAGCTGGGCGCTGGTCAGCAGGTCCGGGAGGCCGATGACCAGCACGAGGGAGGTGAGCTTGAGCATCGAGATCGTCTCGTTGGCGGTCGGCGGCACGATCACCCGGGCCGCCTGGGGCAGGATGACGCGCCGGTAGACCAGCGCCGGCCGCATGCCCAGCGCCTCGGCGGCCTCCCGCTGCCCGTGGTCGACCGAGCCGATGCCCGCTCTGACGATCTCGGCCATGTACGCCGCCTCGTTCAGCCCGAGGCCGAGGATGGCCGCGGTGAACGGCGTGATCAGCGCGTTGACCGGCGCGGAGAAGAACTCGGGGCCGAAGGGGACGCCCAGGCTGATCCGCGGCATCACGGCGCCCAGGAAGAACCAGAACAGCAGCTGGACCAGGATGGGCGTGCCGCGGAAGAGCCAGACGTAGGCGGCGGCGACCCAGCGCAGCAGCGGATTGTCCGACAGCCGCATGATCGCCAGCGCGGTGCCGAGCACGGCGCCCGCCAGCATGGCCAGCGCCGTCAGCTCGACCGTGAGCAGCAGCCCGCGCATGATCGACCGCTCGAAGAGGTAGCCGGCCACCAGGTCGGGCCGGAGCGCCGGGGTGGTCACCACGAAGTTGACCGCCATCGCGGCCAGCACGGCGAGCACCGCGGCGGCCACCCACCGGCCGGGCCGCCGCAGCGGCACGATCGGCTCGGTCATGAGCCCTCCTTCGTCGGTCTCATGACCAAGGTGCTGTGCTCATTGATGACCTCGACAAGCTCGGTCATGAGCCCGCGTTGATCGCGGCGTCCTTGAACGCCTGCGCCTGCAGGTTCCACTTGGCCAGGAGCTGGTCGTAGGTCCCGTTCGCGATGAGCTTCTTCAGCGCGGCCTGAACGGCGTCACGCAACTGCGGCTTGCTCTTCGGGACCGGGATGCCGACGGGGAGCGGGTCGATCGCGCTCACCGCGACCTCGAACTGCTGCGGAGCCTGCTTCACGCTGTAGGCCAGGGTCAGGTCGAGCGCGGCGACCATGTCGGCCCGCCCGGACTGCAGGGCCTGTACGGCGCTCGCCTGGTCGGGGAAGGGGACCTTCTCCACGGCCGGTTTTCCGGCCTCGGCGCACTTCTTCGTGACGTCGTCCACGAGCAGGTCGCCGGTCGCGGCCTTCTCGACCGCGACCTTCCTGCCGCACATGTCGAGGGTCTCCTTGACGCCCTGCGGGTTGCCCTTGGCCACCATGAGCGCCGACCCGGACTTGAGGTAGTCGACGAAGTCCACCTGCTCCTGGCGTTCCTTCTTGTCGAGCATGCTGGTCAGGCCGAGGTCGTAGCGGCCCGCGTTGAGGCCGCCGATGATGCCGTCGAAGCTGACGTTCTCGAAGGCGAACTCCACACCCAGCACCTCGCCGAGCGCCTTGCCGAGGTCGGCGTCGAACCCGAGCACGGTCTTGTTGTCGGTGTCGAAGAACTCCATGGGCGGGAAGGAGACGCCGGAGGCCACCCGTATCTTGCCGGCCTGCCGGATGTCGGCCGGGAGCAGTTGGGCGGCCGCCTCGTCCTTCGCGCCTGCCGCGATCTCGGTCTTGGGGGCAGCCGCCGGGGTGGTCTCCTCGGGCGCGGCGCAGCCGGTGAGGGCCAATCCGGTGAAGAGGGTGATGGCAAGTGCTCTTCTCATGTGGTGCCGTGCCTTCCCGAACAGGGGCGAATGACTACCGAGTGTGAAGGCCGTACCTCCAACCTTCAATCGGGGCAGCACTCAAGACCCGCCATATCCTTTGTGGGTGACCACAAAGGTGTCCGTGGAGGACCTGCTGCGCTCTCCAGCACTCCAGCTACGGCTCCTGGCCGGTGAGGCAGGGCTGGGGCGGTCGGTGTCGTGGGCGCACGTCAGCGAGCTCGACGACCCCACGCCGTGGCTGCTCGGCGCGGAGGTCATCATGACGACGGGGATCGCGATCCCGCGCCAGGCCGCCAGACAGCGCGCCTACCTGGAGCGGCTCGACGACGCGGGCGTGTCCGCGCTCGCCCTGTCGGCGCAGCTGCACGTGCCGCCGCTGCACGACGCGTTCATCCAGGCCGCCGAGGAGCGGGGGATGCCCGTGCTCGAGGTGCCGCTGGCCGTGCCGTTCATCGCGATCGCCCAGGAGGTGGCCGCGGCCGTGCAGGAGGACGCCAGGCAGCGCCTCGGCGCGCAGCTGCAGGTGTTCGGGGCGCTGCGCTGGCTGGCGGCCGAGGATCTCGACAGCGCGACGCTGTTCAAGCGGCTGGAGCGGCTGTCCGGATACGAGGTCTATCTGTGCACCCCGCAGGGGCGGCCGCTGCTGCCGGGGGTGCCGGTGCCCGACGTCGCGGTGCTGCCTTCCGAGCCGGAGGCGCCGCCCACCATCCCGGGCGGTTTCGTCCTGCCCGTGCCCGCGCCGGGAGGTCCGGCGGGCTTCCTCGTCGCCTTCGAGCGCCAGGGGGCCAGGCCCGCCGGGCTGGCCGTGGTGCAGCACATCGCCACGGTGGCCGCTCTGCAGGTGGCCATGGCCCGCAACGAGCGCGAGACGCTACGCCGTCAGGGCGCCGAGACCCTGTCCGAGCTGCTCCAGGACGTCCTCGACCCGGCCGCGGCGCGGCGGCGCCTGGTCAGGATGGGCATCGCCGTGGAGGTGGAGCTGGCCCTCCTCGTGATCAGGAACGTGCCCGACGAGGCCATCCACCGGGCGCTCGACGACGCGCCGCACCTGATGCTGCGCCGGGGCGACGACCGCTACGTGCTCGGCTCACCCGCCCTCGGCCCGGCGATCGCCGCGCTGCCGGGCGTCGCGGCGGGCATGAGCAGGCCGTTCCCACCGGGGGAGTCCATGCAGATCCCCAAGCGGGAGGCGGTGTGGGCGGCCTCCTCGGCGTCCGAGTCGGGACGCGGGCTGATCCACTACGGCGACGACACCACCGGCCGGTGGCTGCCCGACGACCCGTGGGCGCTCACCGCGCTGGTCGAGAACGTGCTCGGCAAGGCGCTCGCCTACGACTCCGCGCACGGGTCCCAGCTCCTGACGTCCGTGCGGACCTGGATGGAGCGTGACCGGCGCACCGAGGACGCCGCGACCGCGCTGCACATCCATCCCAACACCCTGGCCTACCGCCTGCGCAGGTTCGCCGAGCTGACGGGCCGCGACCTGACGTCCACCGCCGCGTTCGCGGAGGTCTGGCTGGCCCTGCGGGCGGGTCGCCAGCTCGGTCTCATGGACTGACGCCACGACACCTGGGGATGCCCGGCCCCGGGTGGCCGAGGCCGGGCGGGCGCGGTCAGGGCTCAGGCGTCCTCGTCCACCTGGATGGCGGCCGCCGGGCAGACGGCGGCGGCCTCACGTACGGCGGCGTGCCGGTCCGCGGCGGGCTCGGCCTCCAGCAGGATGACGATGCCGTCGTCCTCGTTCTGGTCGAACACCTCCGGCGCGATCAGCACGCACTGGCCCGCGCCGCAGCACTTGGCCTCGTCCACGATGATCTTCATCTGAGTCTCCTCCTCACCAGCGGACCGGGACCTGGCGCAGGCCGCCGACCACGAGGCCCTCCACCCGGTGCAGCTCCTCCACCGGCACGGCCAGCTCCAGGGTGGGCAGCTTGCGCAGCAGCACCTCGAGGACGACCTGCAGCTCGGTGCGGGCCAGCGACTGGCCGAGGCAGGAGTGGGAGCCGGAGCCGAAGGCCAGGTGCGGGTTCGGGGTGCGGGTCAGGTCCATCTCGGCGGCCGCGTCGAAGACGCTCTCGTCGCGGTTGGCGGCGGCCATGCTGCAGATCACGGTGGTGCCTCGGGGCAGCACCGTGCCGCTGACCTCGGTCTCCTCCTTCAGGTAGCGGGGCAGGCCGAAGCCGGAGTTGGCGTCGAAGCGCAGCACCTCCTCCACCGCCGTACGCACCAGCGACGGGTCGGCCAGCAGCCGCTCCCAGCGGGTGCGGTCGGACAGCAGCATCCCCACCATCTTGCCGATCATGTTGGCGGTGGTCTCGTGCCCGGCCACGAGCAGCCCCATCCCGGTGGCCAGCAGCTCGACGTCCGTCAGGCCCTCGCCCTCGGCGGCGCTCGCCTCGATCAGCTCGCTGAGCAGGTCGTCGCCCGGCGTCACCCGCTTGGCGGCCACGTGCTCGGACATGTACTGGATGAACTCGGCCTGCGAGGCGTCGGTCTCCGCCTGGGTGAACTTGGTCAGGTTGAGCAGGCTGTCCGACCAGTGGGCGAAGCGGTCCCGGTCGGAGGCGGGCACGCCGAGCAGGTCGCAGATCACGTACACGGGCAGGGGGAAGCCCAGGGACGCCTTGAGGTCGCCGGGAGCGCCGTGCTCGACCATCTCGTCGATGAGCTGCTCGGCGATCTGCGCCATGGCGGGCCGCAGGGCGGCCATGCGCTTGGCGGTGAAGTACTTGCCGACCAGGCGCCGCCACCGCTGGTGCGGCTCCCCGCTGTCCGGGATGATCGCCGCCATCTCGCTGCTGAACAGCCCGCCGTCGTCGTTGGCCGACAGCCGGGCCGCGTCGGGCGCGTTCAGCAGGCGGGTGAAGCGGGGGTCGGCCAGCACCTGCTTGACGTCCTCGTACCGGGTGAGCAGCGTGGCCTCGTCGCCGCTGGGCAGCGTGACCCGCGCGACCGGGCACTTCCCCCGCAGGTCCGCCCACTCGGCGGGCGGCTCCAGCGCCGCCTCGCTCGGGATCGGATAGCTCAGGACCTGCTCGCTCTGCGTCATGCGGTATCTCCTCAAAAGGGTACGGAACTGGCGATGTTGCGCTCCAGGAATACCGGACGATGTCGTCCGGTTGCTACCGTACTCCTATGCCCAACACGCGTCGACCCAACAGAGGCCCCAGCGCCGCCGCCGAGAACCGCGCGGCGCTGATCGAGGCGGCCCGCGAGCTGTTCGCCACGGACGGCTTCGACGCGCCGCTCACCTCGATCGCGCGGGCGGCCGGGGTCGGCCAGGGCAGCCTCTACCGGCACTTCCCCGACCGCGTCAGCCTCGCGCTGGCCGTGTTCGACGACGGCATCAAGGCGCTGGAGGCGCTGGCCACCGACCCCGCGGCCACGCTCGACGACGTGCTGGCGCTGACGACCGATCAGGCGATCGCCTCGACCGCGTTCATCGCGATGGTCAGCGCCACGGATCCGCGCATCATGAGCCTGCGTTACCAGGTGGAGGCGCTGCTGGAGGGGCCGCTGGCCAGGGCGCGGGAGGCCGGCCGCGTGCGCGAGCACGTCACCGCCGAGGATCTGGTGACGGCGTTGGGCATGATCGCGGGGCTGCTCGCCAAGATACCGGCGGACCTGCGGCGCGAGACCGCCGACAGGGCGTGGCTGCTGCTCCGCAAGGGCCTGGAGCCCTGATCCCCGGAGCGGGGGGGGGGGGGGGGGCCCCCCCCCCCCCCCCCCGGGGGGGGGCCCCCGCGCGGGGGGGGGGGCGGCGGGGGCGGGCCCCCCCCCGGCGGCGCCCCCCACCAGAAGGGACAGCACCCC
>NZ_JBIUCF010000050.1:0-112461 GCF_044593615.1 Nonomuraea sp. NPDC051941 | reverse complement strand
CGCCGGTCACGCGGCCTTGACGCGTGCCGCGCAGTCGAGAAGTGCGCGGTCCCGGGGGGGGGGGGGGGGGGGGGGGGGGCGCGCCCCCCCCCCCCCCCCGCCGCGCCCCCCCCCCCCCCCCCCCCCCCCCCCCCCCCCCCGCACGGGTGTCAGCCCAGATGCCGGGCGAAGAACCGCAGCGAGCTGTCCGTCTCGAACCGCGGCAGATCCCCGTGCTTGCCGGGATTGGCGTGCAGCGTCTTCTCGGCCGAAGCGAAGGCGTCGAACAACGCCAGGCCCTCGGCCCGCGGCACCCGCTCGTCGTCCCACTGGAGCAGGAACTGCACCGGCACGGTGACCCGCGCCGCGCTCTCGGCCAGCGTGGTCGCCCCGAGCAGGCCCAGCACCGCGGCGCCGACCCGGGGTTCCGCGGCGACGAACGGGACACCGAGCCCGCAACCCATCGACACACCCCAGTAACCCACCGGACCTGCGCCGACGTGGTCGAGCTGCTGGAGCGCGGTCAGGACCGCCTGCCATTCCGCGACCGCCTGACCGGCCAGGAGGCCGTGCATGGCGAGGACCTGCGCGGTCGCGTCCTCGCCGGCGGCCGCACGGGCCCGCATCTCGGTCGCGACCCGGCCGAACTCCTCGTTCTTCGGCCGCTCACCGTGGTTGGGCGCGTCGATCGCGGCGACCGCGAACCCGCCCTCGGCGACGAAGTCGTGCGCGCGGGCCAGGATGCCGGGCGCCTTCTTGTGCTGCCCGCCGCCGTGTCCCATCAGGATCAGGGGACGAGTGCTCGGGGCGGCTTCCGGCGTCCACAGCACGCCGGGGATCTCGCCGAGGGTGAAGAGCTGTTCGGTGACGCCGTCCGACGACGTCCGGGAGATGAAGCGCATGGCGTTTCAAGCCTTTCGGGAGGCCTTCTGCGGGCGCTCCCTAGACCATGCGTGGGAGGGAGCCCCGACCTGTCACAGCGTTGATCGGTCTCACCTCCTCGAATTCGCGGCGATGCACGGCGCCGCCGAAGCTATCACAACACGTGGAGGGAGTACGCTGTGGCTGGCGTTTCGGGACGCGACCGGTCCGCGGAAAGGGCTCAGCCCACCCGATCTTCATGGTGTTCAGTCATGGTGCCGTTCCTCCTTTTCGGCCCGAAGATGCGGACGTCGGGCATAACCGGAAGGGAGGTCTTCGTGGCGAACCGTCTGCCCGAAAACCCCAGCCTCGACCACCTGAAGAACGAGGCCAAGCAACTGCTGCGCGGCGTACGCGCGCGCGAGCTCCGCGCACTCGCGACGGTCGGCGGATGGTATCCGGGAGCGCCGTCAGAACTGCGGTTGGCCGACGCGCAACTGGTGGTCGCCCGCAAGTACGGCTTCACCAGCTGGCCGCAGCTGCGGGCACACCTGGCGATGCTGGGCAGGTTCGCGCGCCGGCCGCACGAGGTGGGCCCCTCGGCCGACCCCGCGACCGAGTTCCTGCGGCTGTCCGGCCTGGCCTACCACGGACCCGCGAGGGCCGAGGCGGCGGCGCGGCTGCTGGACCGGCGTCCCGAGACAGCCGGCGCGTCGGTGTGGACGATGGCGGCGCTCGGCGACGCCGCCGGGACGGCCCGCGCGGTCGCGTCCGACCCCGCGTCGGCCCGGGCCTCCGGCGGCCCCTTCGGCTGGGAGCCGCTGCTGTATCTGACCTGTTCACGGGTGGCGCAGGCCGACGCCGTGGGGACGGCGCGGGTCCTGCTGGAGGCGGGAGCCGATCCGAACGCCGGCTACCTCCCCGAGGGGCTCGGACCGCCGTTCACCGCTTTGACGGGCGCGCTGGGCGGCGGGGAGCTGGGGCAGCCGCCGCATCCGCGGGACCTGGAACTGGCCCGGGTGCTCCTGGAGGCCGGGGCGGACGCCAACGACGGCCGGGCTCTGTACAACCGCGGAGTCATGGGCGACGACACCGGCTACCTGGAGCTGCTGCTGGAGTTCGGGCTCGGCGGCGGGGACGGCGGGCCATGGGCGGCCAGGCTGGGACGCGTACAGGACTCCCCGGCCCGCATGCTGGCGAACACGGTGCTGACGGCCGCGTTGCGTGGCCAGGCAGACCGGATGCGGTGCCTGCTGGCACACGGCGCGCCCGCGGACGCCAAGAGCGACGGGCATCCGTTCTTCGGCGGGCACACGGCGCCGGAGCTCGCGCTGCTGGGCGGGCATACGGAGGTCGCGCGGCTCCTGTCCGACGCGGGGGCCTCCGGCACCCTGCGCGGGCTGGACGCCGCGGAGGCCGCGATCATGCGAGGGGATCGGGAGCAGGCCGGGCACCTGCTGAGCGCCGATCCCGGACTGGGCGGGCAACTCCTGACGCGGCGGCGGGATCTGCTCATCAGGGCCGCGGAGTACGGCCGGGTGCCTGGCGTACGGCTGGCCTGCGGGCTGGGGTTCGACGTGAACGCGCGCCTCCCGGCGACGGCGTTGCACAAGGCGGCGCGGGCAGGCGACCTGCCGATGGTGCGAGCGCTGGTGGAGTTGGGAGCCGACCCGTCAGTACGGGAGCACGACTACGACGCCACGCCGCTGGAGTGGGCACAGTTCGCCGGCCAGGCCGAGGTGGTGGACTTCTTGCGCTGATCACCACCATCTCGTCATCGAGCGCCCGATCCCCGCTCACCTCCAGCGAGCTCGCTCCTTGCGCTTACCGCGGGACCGCCGCGGTGCGTTACCGAGTTGCGGCGATCTGTCCGAGCAGGTCCGTCGTCACGCGGTCGAGGCGGGCCGCGGCGTCCGGGTCGAAATCCTTGCCGGTCAGCGGCAACGGCTTGCCGCGCATGTAAGCGGTGACAGCGGGTTCGGGCGCGGCGTCCAGCAGTGCGGCGATCGGCAGGATCGCCTTGCCGACCGGCATCGCGAAGAACCGGGCGAGCGCCTTGGTGACAGCACGCCTGGGCTGCGGCAGCGGGTCGGCCATGCTCGTGTTCACGAAGCCGGGGTTGTAGAGGACATAACGCGTACGGGCGGCCGGGTAGCGAGCGGGGAAGCCGGCTCCCAGCAGGTCGTTGCAGCGCGAGGACTGCATCGCCGCGCGCATCCCCGTGTAACCGTCGCGCCATTGGAGGTCGTCCCAGTTGACGCGGCCCGGCAGGCCGCCGGGCCCGGCGATGTTCATCACGACGGGCGCCTGCGCGCGTTCCAGGTGCTCCATCAGGCCGTGACCGATGACGAACCGGCTCAGGTAGGCGAGCGCGAAGGTGAACTCCAGCCCGTCCGCCGTCTCCTCGCGCTTGGGCCGGAACCGCTGAGCCGCGAACACCAGCCCGTCCACGGCCTCGGTGGTCGCCTTGACCTCCTCGACCACCTGCCGCATGCCCGCGACGGTGCTCAGGTCGGCCCGGAGAAACACGGCCCTGCCCTCGGCGCCGAGCCGGTGCGCCTCGGCGAGGAAGGCACGCCCCTTGTCCTTCCCGCTGGCCACGGCGATCACGCTGTCCCCGCGCCGCAGGAAATGCAGCCCCAGGCCCTTGCCCATGCCGTCCGTGCCGCCGGTGATCACGTATGTACGCATTCCCGAGCCCTCTCAAGTCATCGATCGGTGACAAGAATGCTAGGCCTGGTGGATGGTTAAGTCAACGTACGATGACTTAGGATGATTTGCATGGACCAGCCGAAACGCCGCGACAAAGCCGCCACCCGCGCCAAGCTGCTCGACGCCGCCCGCCTGCGCTTCGCCCGTCAGGGCTACGACGGCACCGGCGTACGTGAAATCGCGGCCGACGTGGGCGTCGATCCGGCTCTGGTCTTCCGCTACTTCGGCTCGAAGGAGCAACTCCACGAGGAGGCCGTACGCGTGGAGATCCCGGCCGGCCTCACGGACGATCCGGCGCGTCCGCTCACCCACATCACCGACACGCTGCTGCACGATGTCGTCTTCGCCGACTGGGAGCAGTTCGCCGGCGAGCACCCGCTCCTGGTGATGCTGCGCTCCGCGGGACGCCCGGCCATCCGCGAACAGTTGCGTACGCAGATCTGCGAGGGCTACCTGCCCGACTTCGCCGAGCGGATGGGCGGCGAGAACCCCGCCCTGCGGGCCGAAATGGTGGGCGCGCTGCTGCTCGGCATGGGCGTGATGCGCTCACTCCTCGGCAGCCCCGCCCTGAGCGACGCCTCCTTCGAGGAGACGCGCGCGCTGGTCGCCCGCCTGGTCACCGCCTTGAGCGATCAATCCCCTCGATAACCCCAGTTATGCGCCTTCTGTCGCGGAACGCCGACCCGGCGTGGGGCTGACCCGAGTCACCCGCTCAACATCGCCACGACCGTCCGGGAGACGCAGGCTACGCCGCTTCTGCACGAGTGGCGCGAGAAGACGGAGAAGGGCGAGGTCATCGGGAACCGCATGATCGACGGCTACCCCTCGGTTCTCGTGGGCAGGGTGGGGCGTTCGTGGCCGGCGGTGCGTGGCGTCAACCTGCGAACTTCTCGACAGCCGCCGGGGTGACGGGGGTGAAGAAGTTGACGAGGTTGCCGTCGGGGTCGCGGAACAACAGCGACCGGTTGCCCCAGGGCATCGTGGTGGGCTCGTTGACGAAGTCGGTCACGAAGCCGGTCAGGTTCTGGTGAACGCGATCCACGTCGTCGACGAGGAACTCGGTGATCACGCTGTGGTTGTCCGCCGGGCGGGCAGAGCCCGGGGCGAACAGCGGGACGGTGCGAGTGCCGGCGATCGCGAGGGTGGCCTTGGGGGTCTTGAGTTCGGCGAAGTCCTCGGTGGCCCATTTCGCACGCACCCCTGTGGCTCGTTCATAGAACTCGACGAGGCGCGCGACGTCGCTGGTGATGATCCGGATCGAGACGAAGTTCATGGGGAGCTCCTTGGCTGTGCTGGCGTTGTGCGCTTCGCAGACTAGGAGAAATAGTGGACAGAATCGGTCCTGTATTCGCATAGGCTGCGAACATGCCTCGACCCACCGGGCGCGTGCTGACACTCCTGGAGCTGCTGCAGTCGGGCGGCATCCGGACCGTGGCCGAACTCGCCGACCGGCTCGGCGTCGAAGGACGTACCGTGCGGCGGTATGTGGACCAGCTGATCGATCTCGACGTGCCCGTGGAGTCGGTACGCGGCCGCTACGGCGGGTACCGGCTCGCTCCCGGGTACCGCCTGCCGCCGCTCATGCTCAGCGACGACGAGGCACTGGCCGTGCTGCTCGGCCTGGTCGCCGGCCGCCGAGCAGGGTTGATGACGACGCAGCACACGGCGAGCGAGACGGCATCGGCCAAGATCCGGCGGGTGCTGCCCAAGCACATCGCCCGCCGGCTCGACACACTCCTGGAGTCTCTCGCCTTCACGGATCAGCCCGGCGAGTTCGCCGCCCCGGACGCCGGGGTCCTGCTCACCATCGCCGATGCGGTACGCCACCGCCGACCGGTCTCGATCCGATACACCGACCGCGACGGGCGGCTCAGCGAACGCACGCTGCACGCGTACGGGATCGTCGCCCATTCGGGCCGGTGGTACGTCACCGGCAACGACGCCGGGATCGGCGAGGACCGAACCTTCCGGCTCGATCGCATCGCGGACGCGAGGGCCCTGCCCGGCTCATTCGACGCGCCCGAAGGTCCGGGTCCGGCACAGCGCGTGTTGTCAGGGTTCGCCACGGCTGAGTACCAGCATGAGGTGACCTTGCGGATCCACGGGACAGTTGAGCAGATTCGCGCCCACCTTCCCGCCAGCGTCGCGAGCCTGGAGGAGCACGAGCCCGCGGCCGGCGAGGACCGGGCGAGCGAGCGCTGGCTGCGCGTCGAGCTACGGGTGGAGCGGCTCGACTGGTTGCCTCCGGCACTCGCCGCACTCAACCGGCCGTTCGTCATCGAGCGCCCCGACGAACTGCGCGACCGCGTCATCGCGCTCGCCGATCACCTCGCGTCCTACGCCCGCCAAGCCTGACGGCGAGGAACCAATGTCATGAGGTGGCACTCCTGGCCGTCGTCCAGCAGGGGCCGGTCGCCGGACACGACCAGGCCGAGGGCGAGGACCGGACGGTCAGCGCCGGCACCACCGTGGTACACGCGAACCGCCCCGGCTTTCCCGAAACCAGCTCCTGTCGCACACCGAGTTACCGGCTCCGGCCCGAGCTCGGGGGTATCTGCTGGTGTCTCGCCTGTTCAGGGATATCGGCAGGCCCACGGGGGCCTTTGGCGAGCGGGGCGGGGTCCAGCAGGCCCACCACCCGGATGGGCAACGGGTGGGCGAGCCTGGCCCACCTACCCGGATGCCTACTCGTGGCGGGCCGTGCTGTCTCTGACGATGAGTTCCGTTGCCAGTTCGACCCGCTTGGTCTCCGGGACCTCGCCGCGGCCCATGGCCAGGACCGTGCGGGTGGCGAGGGCGGCCATCTCCTGCAGCGGCTGGCGTACCGTGGTCAGGGGTGGCCAGGCCGACTTGGACAGGGGCAGGTCGTCGAAGCCCACCACGCTCAGGTCCTCGGGGACGCGAAGGCCGCGCTGGCGGGCCGCCTCGAACACGCCGAAGGCCATCAGGTCGCTCCCGGCGAAGATCGCCGTCGGGGGCGTGTCCAGGGAGAGCAGCGCGTGGCCCTCGTCGTGGCCCGATTCCACCAGGAACGTGCCGCGGCGGATCAGCTCGGGCTCGATCGGCACTCCGGCCGTCTCCAGGGCCGCGCGGTAGCCGTCCACGCGGGCCTGGCTGCACAGCATGTCCGTGGGGCCGCTGATCATGCCGATGCGCCGGTGGCCGAGTTCGAGCAGGTGGCGGGTGGCGGCCAGGCCGCCGTTCCAGTTGGTGGCCCCGACCGAGACGACGCCGGGGGCGGGCTCGCCCTCCGGGTCGACCACCGCGAACGGGAGCGAGCGCGCGCTGAGCTGGGCCTGGATGCCGGTGGACAGGCGCGAGGCGACGATGACCACGCCGTCGGTACGGCGGGCGGCCAGGCGTTCGAGCCAGTCTCGGCCCGGTCCGGCATGGGTGTGCAGGACGGAGATGACCACGCTGGCCCCGGCCTCGTGGGCCGCCCCCTCCGCACCCCGCACGATCTCCATGGCCCACGGCGACTCGATCTCGGCGAAGACCAGGTCGACCAGGCCGGCCGGGGTGTCGTCCTGGCTGATGCGCCGCTGGTAGCCGTGTTCCTGCAGGAGTCGTTCGACTCGATGGCGGGTCGCCGGAGCGACCTCTGGACGTCCGTTGATGACCTTGGACACCGTCGGAATGGAGACCCCGGCCTCTTCCGCGATCAGTGCGATCGTCACCCGCCGCTTCGCTGACACGTTCGGGAGTGTATCCGAAAGTTTCGGTTTGGGATCGCTCCCATTCGAGGTGTTGACGCTTTACGCAGCGTTTACCTACGATCCAGGAAGCGAAACTATCGGGGTGGTAACGAAACTTTCGCCCGGTGCGTCGCGCTGTGCCCCATGAGTCACGCTGAGTCCCGCGAATCACGTGCAGGGGTCCGTACGGCAGGCCGAGCCAGTCTGAGGGAAGGACCCCTGATGAAACGCAGTCTGGTGTTGATCGCGACCGCAGTGCTCATAACCGGCTGCGGCGGTGGGGGCGGTGGGGGGAGCAGCACGGCTCCTCAGCAGAGCGGCTCGGCCGCCAAGGTCACTCTTGAATGGTGGCACCTGTCGACCGCGGAGCCGCTCAAGTCCCTCTGGGCGCAGCGGGCCAAGGACTTCGAGGCCAAGCATCCCAACGTCACCATCAAGGCGACCGTTCTGGAGAACGACGCGTACAAGGCCAAGCTGACCACGATCACGCAGTCCGGCAAGGCTCCCGACCTGTTCGCCACGTGGGGCGGCGGCGTGCTCAAGCAGCAGATCGACGCCGGGCTGGTCAAGGACATCTCCTCCGACGTCGCCGACGTCCTGCCCAGCTTCACGCCGGCCGCGCTGAGCGCGTACCAGGTCGACGGCAAGACGTACGGGCTCCCGACCGACATCGGCCTGGTCGGCTTCTGGTACAACAAGAAACTCTTCGCCAAGGCCGGCGTCACGCAGCCGCCCGCTACGTGGTCGGCGTTCCTCGAGGACGTCAAGAAGCTCAAGGCGGCGGGCGTCACCCCGATCGCCCTGGCCGGCAAGGAGAAGTGGCCGGGCCACTACTACTGGGCCTACCTCGCGATGCGCATCGCCGGCCTCGACGCGCTCAAGCAGGCGGCCGTCGACCACGACTTCACCAAGCCCGACTTCGTGGCCGCCGGACAGCAGGTCAAGGCGCTGGCGGACCTGCAGCCGTTCCAGAAGGGCTTCCTCGGCGCGGGGTACGGCACCCCGGACGGCCAGGCGGCCACCGTGGCGAACGGCAAGGCCGCCATGGAGCTGATGGGCCAGTGGGCGCCCGCCGTGCAGAAGGACGCCGGCAAGGGCCTCGGCGACGACCTGGGCTTCTTCCCCTTCCCCGCGGTCGAGGGCGGCAAGGGCTCGATCTCCGACGCGTTCGGCGGTGGCGGCGGCCTGGCCGTGGGCGCGGACGCCCCCGCGGAGGCCGTGCAGTTCGTGAAGTTCATGACCGAGATGGACAACCACTCCAAGGCCGTGGCGGCCGGCGGCGTGCTGCCGGTGCTCAAGGGCGAGGAGAGCGCGGTCACCGACCCCAACCTCAAGCAGGTGGCGACCCAGCTGGCCGCGGCCGGCGGCTACCAGCTCTACCTCGACCAGGCCTACCCACCCGCCGTCGGCCAGCAGGTCAACGACAGCGTGGCCGAGCTCATCGCCGGTACGAAGACGCCGGAGGAAGTCGGCAAGGCCATCACCGAAGTGGCCAAGAGCGAAGGATGACGACCCTCCTCAAGGGGCCGGAGGCGGTCACGCTTCCGGCCCCCGCCCCTGCCGCCAGGCGGCGCGGCCGCTGGGTGACCATCGCCCTGTTCCTGCTGCCCGCCCTGGTCCTCTTCCTGCTGCTGGTCGTCGCACCCATCCTCGTGGCGTTCTACGCCAGCCTGTTCAGGTGGAACGGTTTCGGCGGCCTGCCGACCAACTTCATCGGGCTCGACAACTTCACCCGGCTCTTCGGCACCGAAATTTTCGGCCAGGACCTGTGGCACCTGCTGGTCCTCGTGCTGCTGTCGGTCTGCGTACAGCTCCCGTTCTCGCTGGCCATTGCGATGCTGCTGAACCAGCGCATCCGCGGGCGGGCGCTGTACCGGGTGGTGTTCTTCGCGCCGTACGTGCTCTCCGAGGTCATCACCGGCGTGCTGTTCTCGATGATCCTCTCGCCCGAGTCCGGCATGGCGAACCAGTTCCTGTCGGTGTTCGGGCTCGACTCGGAGTGGCTGGCCGACCCCGACACCGTGATGCCGTCGCTCTTCCTGGTCATGACGTGGAAATATTTCGGCTTCCACATGATGATCTATCTCGCCGGGCGGCAGGCCATCCCGAACGAGCTCATCGAGGCCGCCCAGATCGACGGGGCCACGAGCTGGAAGACGTTCCGGCACATCACGCTGCCGCTGCTCGGGCCGACGATCCGGATCAGCGTCTTCCTGGCCGTCATCTACACGATCCAGCTCTTCGACCTGGTGTGGATCCTCACCCAGGGCGGGCCGTCGCACTCGTCCGAGACGATGGCCGTCACGATGATGGACTGGGGCTTCAAGCGCTCCCAGGTCGGCTACGCCAGCGCGATCAGCGTCGTGATGTTCGCGCTCAGCCTCGTCTTCGCCCTCGTCTACCAGCGGTTCGTGATGCGCCGCGACCTTGAGGGCGCGACCACCTCGATGGGAGAGCGCCGATGATCCATCGGAAGAAGTCCTCGCCGCGGCGCAACACCCTGCCGCTGCATCTGATCGCGTGGATCGTCGGCCTGTTCATCATCATCCCGGTGGTGTACGCGCTGATCGGCGGCTTCAAGTCCACCAGCGAGCTGTCCACCAACCCGTTCGGCCTGCCCAGCACCTGGGCGACGGACAACTACACCGACGTGATCGGCTCCGGCTCGTTCTGGCTGCAGCTGTGGAACAGCACGTTCATCGCGGTCGTGACGACCGTGCTGACCGTCGGGGTGTCGGCGCTGGCGGGGTTCGTCTTCGCCAGGTTCGCCTTCCGCGGCAGGGAGCTGTTCTTCACGCTGTTCACGGCCGGGCTGATGTTCCCGTTCGCGGTGGCCATCCTGCCGATCTTCGTGCTGCTGCGCACGTTCGGGCTGCTGGGCAACCCGCTCGGCGTGATCCTCACGCAGGCGGCCTTCGGCCTGCCGCTGACGATCATCATTCTGCGCGGCTTCTTCCGCGGCATCCCGGGCGAGATCGAGGAGGCGGCCATCATCGACGGCTGCAGCCCGTTCGGCTTCTTCTGGCGGATCCTGCTGCCGATGGCCAGGCCCGCGATCGCCACCGTCTCGGTGCTGGCCATCGTGGGGAGCTGGAACAACTTCATGCTGCCGCTCGTGGTCTTCAGCGAGGAGTCGAGCTGGACGCTGCCGCTGGGCATCCAGCAGTTCCAGGGCCAGTACGCCTCCGACACCGCCCGCATCCTGGCCTATCTCGTCCTGGCCATGGTGCCCGCGCTCGGGTTCTACGCCGTCGCGGAACGTCACCTGGTCGGCGGTCTCACCGCGGGCGCGACGAAGGGGTGATCACCTTCCACCTGCGAACGTGACTCGCCGCACACTGTCGCTTCCAGCTCTTGCGCTAGGTATGCTTCGCTTGCCCTAATTTAGGTAAGCCTTTCCTCAGGGAATGCCAAGCAAAACCTCAGCAAACGGGAGTGACGGTGCTCGCCAGTTACCTCATCGGACTGCGCGAAGGTCTCGAGGCGGCACTCGTCGTCTCAGTCCTGGTCGCCTTCCTGGTCAAAAGTGACCGCAAGGACAAGCTCCCGCAAGTGTGGACGGGAGTCGGCGCGGCCGTCGCGCTGTCCGTGGGGTTCGGGGCACTGCTGACGTTCACCGCCGCCCATCTGGGACACACGGGGCAGGAGCTGTTCGACGCGATCACCTCGCTGCTCGCCGTCGTGTTCGTCACCTGGATGATCTTCTGGATGCGGCGGGCGGCCCGCGCGCTCTCCGGCGAGCTGCGGGGCAAGCTCTCCGACGCGCTGGAGCTCGGCTCGATCGCGGTGGTCGTGATGGCGTTCCTCGCCGTCGCCCGCGAGGGGCTGGAGACGGCGATCCTGTTCTTCGCCTCCGTGCAGGGCGCCGTCACCACGCCGGAGCCGCTCATCGGCATCAGCCTGGGGTTGCTCACCTCCGTACTCATCGGCTGGGGCCTCTACCGCAGCGCCGTGAAGATCAACCTCACCAAGTTCTTCACCTGGACGGGGCTGCTGCTGATCCTCGTGGCCGCGGGCATCTTCAAGTACGGCGTGCACGACCTGCAGGAGGCCAACATCCTGCCCGGCCTGAGCACGTACGCCTTCGACATCAGCAGCGTCATCCCCGCCGACTCCTGGTACGGCACCCTGCTGTCGGGCATGTTGAACATCACGCCCCAGCCCAGCGTCGCCGAGGTCATCGCCTGGGCCTGCTACCTCGTCCCCACCCTTTTCTTCTTCCTGCGCAACACGCGGGTGAAGTCCACGCCGTCGCCCGCTTCCTCCGCGGCCTGAACAGGAGCATCATGCGCACCCCCATCCGCCTGTCCTTCGGGGCGCTCGCCCTGGCGACGCTGGCCGCCTGCGGCTCGGGCAACACCCCCGCCGCCTCCCCCGCCTCCGGCTCCGCCCCCGCCAAGCCGGGCAAGATCACCGTGGCGGCGTCCGACACGGAGTGCAAGGTCGGCGCGTCCGAGGTCGCGGCGGGCACCACGACGTTCACGATCACGAACGGCGGCACCAAGGTGACCGAGTTCTACGTGTTCGCCCCCGGTGACCGGGTCATGGCCGAGGTCGAGAACATCGTTCCCGGGCTGACCAGAGAGCTCATCGCCGAACTGCCGGCGGGCGCGTACGAGACCGCGTGCAAGCCCGGCATGGTCGGCAAGGGCATCCGCAACGCGTTCAAGGTGACCGGCGAGCACAAGGCGCTCACCGAGGACGCCAAGCTCGCCGACGCGGTCGCCAGCTACAAGCGCTACATCAAGTCGCAGAGCGACACGCTGCTGGTCAAGACGCAGGAGTTCGTGGACGCGGTCAAGGGCGGGAAGATCGACCAGGCCAAGGAGCTGTTCCCGGTCGCCCGTACGTACTGGGAGCGCATCGAGCCGGTGGCCGAGATCTTCGGCGACCTCGACCCGGCCATCGACGCCCGCGAGGCGGACCTGGCCGACGGCGAGGAGTGGACCGGCTTCCACAGGATCGAGAAGGACCTGTGGATCAAGAAGGACATCAGCAAGGACGGCGCCATCGCGGACAAGCTGATCGCCGACGTCAAGACGATCGTGGACAAGTCGAACGCCGCCGAGCTGACCCCCCTGAACCTGGCCAACGGCGCCAAGGAACTGCTCGACGAGGTGGCCACCGGCAAGATCACCGGCGAGGAGGACATCTGGTCGCACACCGACCTGTGGGACTTCGACGCCAACCTCGAAGGCTCCAAGGCGGCCGTGCAGTCGCTCAGGCCGGTGCTGGAGGATCGGGCTCCCGACCTGGTCAAGACGCTGGACGAGAAGTTCACGGCGGCCGAGGCGGCGCTGAACGCGCATCAGAAGGGCGACGGCTGGCAGCTGCACAACGAGCTGTCCAAGGCCGAGCTGAAGACCTTGTCGGACGCGATCAACGCGCTGGCCGAGCCGATCAGCAAGATCGCGCCGGTCATCACCAAGTAGCGGGAGGTGACGGCAATGAGCCAGCGGGTGAGCCGCAGGGGGCTGTTCGGGCTGGGAGCCGCGGGCGCCGCCGTGGTCGGGGCCGGTGTCGTGGCCGCGAACACACTCTTCGAGGAGGCGCCGGTCGCGCACGCCTCCTCGACCTCCGACCCGTTCCCCTTCTATGGCGAGCACCAGTCGGGCATCGTCACTCCGGCGCAGGACCGGCTGCACTTCGTGGCGTTCGACGTCACCACGGACAAGCGCGCCGAGCTGGTCGAGCTGCTGCAGGAGTGGACGGCGGCGGCCGCGCGGCTCACGCAGGGCAAGGAGGCGGGGTCGTACGGTGCGGTGGGCGGCGCGCCGGAGGCCGCGCCCGACGACACGGGCGAGGCGCTGGGGCTGCCCGCGTCTGGGCTGACGCTGACGATCGGGTTCGGGGCGTCGCTGTTCGACGAGCGCTTCGGACTGAAGGACAAGCGGCCGGCCGCTCTCGCCGACTTGCCGAAATTTCCGGGAGAGCAGCTCATCCCGGAAATTTCCGGTGGGGACATCTGCGTGCAGGCGTGCGCCCACGACCCCCAGGTCGCCGTGCACGCCATCCGCAACCTGGCCAGGATCGGCTTCGGCAAGGTCTCCGTACGCTGGTCGCAGCTCGGCTTCGGCCGTACGTCGTCCACGTCCCGCTCCCAGACGACCCCGCGCAACCTGATGGGCTTCAAGGACGGCACCAACAACCTCAAGCTGGAGGACGCCGCCCTGCTCCGCGACCAGCTGTGGGCCGCCGCGCAGGACGGCAGCGACTGGATGGCGGGCGGCTCGTACATGGTGACCAGGAAGATCCGGATGGCGATCGAGACCTGGGACCGCACGTCGCTCGTGGAGCAGGAGCAGATCTTCGGCCGGGACAAGGGCGAGGGGGCTCCGCTGGGCAAGAAGGCCGAGTTCGACCCGGTGGACTTCGCGTCCAAGGGGGCCGACGGGCAGCCGAACATCAAGGACGACGCACACGTACGGCTCGCCCACCCGACCTCCAACGGCAACGCGCACCTGCTGCGCCGCGGCTACAACTTCGTGGACGGCTCCGACGGCCTCGGCCGCCTGGACGCGGGCCTGTTCTTCATCGCCTACCAGCGCGACCCGCGCAAGCAGTTCGTCCCGGTACAGATGAACCTGGCCAAGAACGACGCCCTCAACGAGTACATCAAACACGTCTCCAGCGGCCTGTTCGCCTGCCCACCCGGGGTCCGCGACGCCGGCGACTACTGGGGGCGCACCCTCTTCGGGTAAGCAGTAGGTTACGCGGCGCCACCCACCCGTTGCCCGGTCACCGGGTGGGCCTGCTGGACCCCGCCCTGAGCGGTCCTCGCTACCGCTCGGTCGCCTTCCTGGGGCGCGCCTGACGGCGCGCATGGTCTTCGCAAGGGGGCGCTTCGCGCACGGGGCTCAGGCGATGCTTCCAGTCGGGCCAAGCCCCGACCCCTGTAGGGCTTCGCTTCGCTCAGACGCCCTCGTCAAGGCGCAGGCTTCGCCTGCGTGTTCCGGTCGTCGAAGAGTGACAGCGTCGGCCAAAGGGGTCGTGAATGGGACATCCGGCTCGTGAACTCCTGGACCTGTTACACAGTGGACCCGCCCCTGGAGCCTCGGAGGGCCTCCAGGGGCGGGTCCACACATATGTGTGGCGCGGGATCCAGCGCAGGTACAGCTTGGCATGCCCTGCTCGCGGGTTCGCGAGCCCGTTTGACACTGATCCCCGCTGGCGGTGGGCGGGTGACCTGAACACTTCGCTGGGAGACTCTTCGGCAAAGCGCCCACACAGGCATCGGCAGAACGCCCACGCATCATGCGGCAGAACGCCCACGTAATGTTCGGCAGAACGCCCACATAGCTAGCGGCAAACTGCCCATACAACCGGTTGACCTCCGGTAATCTCCGTCAGTGTGACACAGCCAGCTCTGTTCTCTCGCCGCGCCCAAGCCATGACCCTGGAAGCACTGGCGGACACGCGGGTGGTCGTCGTCAATGGCGCTCGGCAAGTTGGAAAGAGCACGCTGGCGAGCTTGATCGCCAGCCAGGTGGACAACGCCCGCCAGCTCTACCTGGATGACCCTGCGATCCTGGCCGCAGCCGAAGAGGATCCCGTCGACTTCGTCCGGCACGACGCACTTCTGCTGATCGATGAGATCCAGCGTGCCCCGCAACTACTCCTGCCGATCAAGCACGAGGTTGATCGGGATCCGCGAGCAGGCCGTTATCTCCTCACCGGTTCCGCACGCCTACTGGACCTACGCGATCTGCCAGACGCCCTGCCGGGCAGGACGGAGACCATCGAGTTGTGGCCACTGTCCCAGGGGGAGATCGACAGCGCTCCGGACGGCTTCGTGGATTACGTCTTCACACATGGCGCCGACGTTTCCATGCATCCCTGCTCGCTGCGTAAGCCTGACTACGTGGACAGGGCGCTGCGCGGCGGCTACCCGGAGGCGGTCCGGCGGGACCCGGGACGCCGGCGCAACAGGTTCTTCGACTCCTACATAACTGATCTGATCACCAGAGACGTCCGTCAGATCTCCGACATCGAGCGTCCGGCAGAGATGCGCAGGCTTCTCAGCGTCATAGCGGCCCGGATGGGAGGACTGGCGGTGGTCCAGTCGATCGCCGGCGACGTGGGTCTCCCTCGGATGACGCTTTCCCGCTATTTGGACCTCCTGGAACTGGTCTTCGTGATCAAACGCATACCGGCCTGGTCGTCGAATCTCACTCGCCGCGCCATCTCCACGCCCAAGCTGCTCGTCACAGACAGCGGACTCGGCGGCCGGCTCATCGGCATGTCACCCGAACGCGCCAGAGACGTCACCGCCCCCGTTGGCCCACTGCTCGAGAATTTCGCGATCGGTGAGGTGGCACGTCAGCTCACCTGGGCCAACGAACCCGTCCAGCTGTTCCACTACCGAGACCGCGACAAAGTGGAGGTGGACATCGTCCTGGAGCACGCATCCGGCGAAGTGATCGGCATTGAGATCAAAGCCGCCGAAACCGTCCGAGGCGACGACTTCCGTGGACTGCGCCACCTGGCCGACAGGCTCGGAGCAAGATTTCGCGCTGGGTTCGTCCTCTATACCGGCGAACAGGTCCTGCCTTTCGGCGAGAGGCTGCGCGCGCTCCCCATGGCATCCTTGTGGACGCTCGGCAACACGACCGAGAAGGAATAGCCGGGTCAGCGCGCCGAAGCACGTATTTCCCTATGCGGGCGGGCGGATCTAGGGTCGAACCAGTGGCCCTGGATCGTAGATCTACAACACCCAGGATCGCGACCATACCGGGAAGGCGGCCAGGAAGATCACGTACGAAATGGGCGAACTGCTCGCGAATCACGGCTCACCCGCCGAGCACAGAATCCACCCGCGCACCACGATCTGCCTGAGCCGCTGGTGTGCGATCCCCGCCCCCTCCCCGTCCAAAGGCCCGACGCCACCGCTCCGTTAATGGTTGTACGTCCTGGGAACCAGCCTGGAACCATGACGGCCATGAAACGAGTCGTGATCCTGGGGCGTGGCGGTTCAGGAAAGTCGACCCTCGCAGCCCGTCTGGGCACAATCACCGGACTCCCCGTCATCGAGCTGGACAAGCACTTCTGGCGACCAGATCTTGAAGCGACCCCTCCCGACCAGTGGGCTGCCATCCAAGGTGAACTCGTCCGGGCCGAGACTTGGATCATGGACGGCGACCTCGGTCCCTACGACGTCTTGGACGTGCGACTCCAAGCGGCGGACACCGTCATCCTGCTGGACTTCTCGTTCTGGCGCTGCGCCTGGCGAGCGATCCGACGCTCTCGGGAACGCGCCGACTTCTGGTTGTGGGTATGGGCCTACCGACGCCGGAGCCGACCGCTTCTCCTCACGGCGGTCGCGACTCACGCAGGTGATGCGAAGCTGCATGTGATCCGGAATCCGTACGCGCTGAGACGCTTCATAGCCCAGGTCACGGACGATCAGGCCTCAGCCCGACCGTAACCACATCCATGCCAGCCGAACACCACTTCCCCACATTTCTGCCGCCGGAGGCGGGATACCGATGCGATCATTCACCTGAAGCATGCCCTTACCGTTGAGGCGTGCAAGAGGCGCTCACGTATCTAGATCAGACATTCATCAACTTTCGTGAGTTCCTCTTCGAGGATCACGCACGTCGCTGGGTCGGCATCAAGCGCTTCGGTGTGTCTCACTCGGATGTCGGCGATACCCACATACTGACGGAGCTGATCGGCCATGAGCAGTTCCGGGACGACTATGCCGGAGGGGGAGTCGAGGCCGATGGGCTTCGCCATGGCCCCTACTGGCTGCGGAACGTGAGCCCGGCCGCATACGTGCGCATGGACGAGATGAGCGCGAACGCCATGCTGCGCGACTGGGCGGCACAGTCCGGCCCTCTTCCTGTGGCTCTGTCCGCCCGGCTGGAGCACGAGGTTCATCCGCTGGTCGCAGGAGCCACGGAGAGATACCGGCTCTCAGATCTCGGTCATGAGGCCTTTCACGACTGGGGTGGGGTTCATATCGACTTTCACGAGCTGGTCTTCATCGACCGCCCCGCCAAGATCTTGTCGCTCCTGGTCGCCGCTGACGACTGAGCGCGGGTTCAGGAGGGCTGGTAGGTCGGCCGGTCAAGGACGTACCGCTGCTGGTGTGTAGTGGAGTTTCCGCGGGTGAGGCGGCGGGCCAGGCCGGCGGTGGTGGCCCAGCGGATGATGGCCTCGGATCGGCTGGGCCGCATGGTTCCTCGCTGAATATGACATCGATAGGGGAGGAGTTCGCCCGTGCTGCAGGAACTCTGCGAGCAATCGCGTTCACGTCGTACCCTGAAGACCATGAAAGGCGGTGTCATGAGTGCTCAGCCCGTTGGCAGTGGCCCGGTAGACCATCCGAGAGTGCCGAAGACGATCGGCGGCATCTCCAACGCGCTGCGCGGAAGCCGCCGCGCTCAGTTCTTCGCCGAGCTTCTGGAAGCTCAGCAGGGCCCTGAGCTAGACGGGGTCTTGACCGCTTGGTGGGGTCGCGCGATGCTCGACACCGATCCCGACCGGGATCGGGTACGCGCGGCGGCCGAAGCCGGAACCCTGCCGACCATGACCATGGATGAGGTCCTCCGTCGACGGCGGGAGAGCGGCACCCGGTGAGCGAGGACGACGATCTATGGCCTGTTGTGCCTTCAGAGATCGTGGCTGACACGCTTGCTGACCCGTCGGTCTCAGCGGAGGTTTTCTCGACGGTGGCGGCACTCACGGTCGCGATCTGTGAGGACCCATGGCTGGCTGGAAGCGAGCAAGTCGGTGCCGATCTCGATTGGAGGGAGATCTTGATACCTAAAGGGTATGGCATCGCGGAGTATCGGATCGACAGGAAGAACCAGCAAGTAATCCTAACCCGCATAGTTCTGTTCTGACAGAATCCGCCTGTTTAGTCAGCGCGCCAAAGCACGTATTTCCCTGTGCGGGGCAGGCGTCTAGGGTCGAAACGTTCGAGAATTCGCCATTGTCGAAGTGCGGAACGTTTCCGGCTTCGTCTACCGCGACATGATGGACATGCCACAGGACATACACCTTCACGCTACTCATCCCCGTCGAGGTCGAAGGCGACATCGGCGAGCCGGACCGTTCGCACCTCCGAGTCGTCCAGGAGTTTGCGCACGTCGGCGAGTTCCCAGCTGTCTACGACAAGCCCGTACACGAGGCCTTCCTTGGCCGCCCCGTCGAGCCACCCATAGTCCAGCATGAACGCGCTGAGGTCGTATCCCTCGTCGAGCTGCCCGACCCACCTGCGGAACTCCGCCAGCGCCGGCTCGGGCTCGGTCTCGCACTGATAGGTGAGTTCGCCCTGGATGAGGTCCTCGGTCATGTCGCGGTTCCAGACGACCGCGTTCAACGGGGGATCGTTGCTGGAGTCGTCGTAGTCGGACCAGGACGGCGCGTAGACGTAGGAGACGTCCCGTCCTCCGCAGATCTTGTGCCTGCGGTTGAAGGCGATGAGCCGCTCGCTGGTCATCGGCTTCGCGAACTGCACGACCGCGACCGCATCGAGCGTCTGGGGAAGCGCGTCGATGGTCTTCCGAACGTCTGCCGGGACGACTTCGGGGTCCGCCTCCAGGACGGAGATCGCGTAGGAGAAGCTGCCGGACGGCCCGTCGAGGGAGGGGGCCCGGACGGTGCCGAACCAGTTCGGGACGATCTCGTACTCTTTCCCCCCACCGCTGGGACCGGCCAGGCGTGGCTCGCCCTGCAGGGTGTAGGTGGTGTTCAGCAGCCATCCGGCGTCGTCGTGACCGTCCGACAGGCGTTTGTCCGGGTTCGCGACGCGGGCGGCGGTGCCGTACACCAAGGCCGTCCGATCGTCGTCGACGAACAACCACAGAAGCCGGTCGACCGCGCTCAAGGCCAGGTACAGCGCCATGGTGACGGCCAGGACCTTGATGAGGGACCGGGCCACGTACGCCCAGTCGGGCTCCCGCACGTTCATCGGCGCGCTCCTAGATCAAATCGGGTACGGCGCACCATAGCCGGTGGGACGGAAGTGTCGGCAGGTTCTGGTAGGACAGGACGCGTCAGGCCCCCCGACCCGAGGATCATCCGTGACCGACGACGACAATCCGAGCTGCTCGGACCGCTACACCGGCACCTACGCCGGCCTGCCCGTGGCCGAGGTGCCCGGGGACGAGGACGGGCCGTGGCCCGACGCCGGTCCCGTGGCGTGGCGGCTCAGCGCCGGCTGGGACGGCAGCCGCATCGCCGAGTGCTTCGACCGGTTCTTCGCGCACGTCGACACCGCGAAGGTCACGGCCATCGTGATCGGCGCGTGGGAAGACTGCTACAGCGACAGCAGCGCGTCCATCGTCCGCCGCCTGGCCGACGAGGCCGGCAGGTTGCCCGAGCTGCGCTCGCTCTTCCTCGGCGCGATCTCGTCGGAGGAGTCCGAGATCTCCTGGATCCAGCAGTCCGACATCACGCCGCTGCTGGAGGCGTACCCGAAGCTTGAACGGCTGGAGGTGCGCGGCGGCGCCGGGCTCCGGATGCGGCCGGTGCGGCACGAGGCGCTGAAGAAGCTGCGGTTCGAGTCGGGCGGCCTGGACGGCTCGCTGGTCCGCGCCGTGGCCGCCAGCGACCTGCCCGCGCTGGAGCACCTGGAGCTCTGGCTGGGCGTCCCCGAGTACGGCGGCGACGGCAACGTCCCCGACGTCGACCCCATCCTCAGGGGTGAGCGGCTGCCCGCGCTGCGTCATCTGGGGCTGCAGGACAGCGAGATCCAGGACGAGCTCGCCGCCGCCGTGGCCACCGCGCCGATCGTGGCCAGGCTCGAGACGCTGCGCCTGTCGATGGGCGTGCTCACCGACGCCGGGGCGGAGGCGCTGCTCAGCGGCCAGCCGCTGACCCATCTGCGCGTGCTCGACCTGCACCACCACTACATGTCCGACGAGATGATGCGGCGGGTGACCGAGGCCCTGCCCGGGGTGGAGGTCGACGTGTCCGACAACGAGGAGCCGGACGTGGACGAAGAGGACGGCGAGACGTGGCGTTACGTGGCGGTGGACGAGTGATGCGGGAGTTCGACGAGCAGCCCAGCCACTACAACCGCTACGACCAGAGCTACGTCGGTCTGCCGGTGGCCGAGGTGCCGTGGCAGGGCGACGACGAGAAGCTGCCCGAGGCCGGGTCCGCGGCCTGGCGGCTCAGCGCCGACACCTACGACGACGGCCTCCCCGACCACATCGCCGAGTGCTTCGACTGGTTCTTCGAGCACGTCGACACCCCGCAGGTCACCGCCATCGTGATCGGCGGGTGGGAGGAGCCCTACGACACCGACAGCGGCCACATCGTCCGGCGGCTGGTCGACGAGGCCGGCAGGCTGCCCGCGCTGCGCTCGCTCTTCCTGGGCGCCATGTCGCCGGAGGACTGCGAGATCTCCTGGATCCAGCAGTCGGACGTCGCGCCGCTGCTGGAGGAGTACCCGAAGCTGGAGCGGCTGGAGGTGCGCGGCGGCACCCGTCTGCGGTTCTCACCGGCGCGGCACGAAGCGCTGAAGGTGCTGCGGTTCGAGACGGGAGGGCTGCCGGGAGAGGCGGTCCGCGGGGTCGGCGCGTGCGACCTGCCCGCGCTGGAGCACCTCGACATGTGGTTCGGGGTCGACATGTACGGGGGTGAAGCCACGGTCGGTGACGTCGCCGGGATCCTGCGCGGCGAGCGGTTGCCCCGGCTGCGCCATCTCGGGTTGCAGAACAGTCAGATCCAGGACGAACTGGCCGCCGCCGTGGCGTCCGCGCCGATCGTGGCCGGGCTCGAGACGCTGAGCCTGGCGATGGGCGGGCTCACCGACGCCGGGGCGGAGGCGCTGCTCAGCGGCCAGCCGCTCACCCACCTGCGCCGGCTGGACCTCTCTCACCACGACATCGGCCTCGAGATGAGGGCCCGCCTGACCGCGGTGCTGCCGGGCGTCGACGTCGACCTGTCCGGCCCGGGCACGGGCTACGTGGCCGTGACGGAGTGAGTGGCGTGCGGTTCGCCGTGGTCGGGACGCCCGGGGATCGGCGGGTGACGATGTTCCGGGACGCCGCGGTGGCCGCCGGGCTGGCGGAGCCCCACGTGATCCCGTGGCGGGACGTGCTGGCCGGGCGGGAGATCGGCGCGCCCGAGGGTTCGTTGCTGCGGGTGGACTCACCGGGCGAGGACGCCGGGGCCGACGAGCTGCTGCGCGGGCCCGGGGATCCCGCGCGGGTCGGTGGCGGGGCGGCCTGGTTCAAGGCGTTCACGGCGGGGCTGTCGCGGGTGGCCGCCATCCCGGGTGTGCGGCTGCTCGGCGACGTCGAGGAGATCGCGGTGATGTTCGACAAGCGGCGCTGCCACGCCGTGCTGGCCGGGGCGGGGGTGCCGGTGCCGCCCGCGTTCGAGGCCGGTTCGTACGACGGGCTGCGGGCGGAGATGGAGCGCCGGGGCTGGTCCCGGGTGTTCGTCAAGCCCGCGCACGGTTCGTCGGCGTCCGGGGTGATCGCGTTCCAGGCGCACGGCGACCGGGTGCGGGCCGTCACGTCGGCGGCCTGGGTCGACGGGGTGCTGTGCAACTCGCTGCGGGTGCGCACGTACACCTCCGCCGGTGACGTGCGGCGGATCGTCGACTTCCTCGCCGGCGACGGGCTGCACGTCGAGCGGTGGTTTCCGAAGGCGTCCACCGGCGGGAGGGTGTTCGACCTGCGGGTGGTGACCGTGGCCGGGGTCCCGACGCACGCGGTGCTGCGGGCCGGCCGCAGCCCGATGACCAACCTGCACCTCGGCGGGTCGCGGGGTGATCTGGACGCCGTACGGTCGCGGCCGGACCTGTGGGAGCGGGTGCTGGAGGCGTGCTCGCGGGCGGCGGCCTGCTTTCCCCGGAGCCTCAGCACGGGGGTGGACGTCATGGTGGGAGCGGATTGGCGGTCGGTGGCGGTGGCCGAGGTGAACGCGTTCGGGGATCTGCTGCCGGGGTTGGGGGATCTCGCGGGGAGCGGGCGGGACACGTACGCCGAGCAGGTACGCGCGGTCCTGGCGGAGGCGTGGTGAGCACAGGCGAGCCGGCGTTCGACATGAACGGGATCGTGGGGAGCCACGACATCCTCCTCGTCACTCTCGACACGCTCCGCCACGACGTCGCGGTCGCGCTCGAGGCCGCCGGGCTGCTGCCGAACCTCCTACCGCCCGGCGCGTCCTGGGAGCGGCGGCACAGCCCGGGCAGCTTCACGTACGCCGCCCACGCCGCCATGTTCGCCGGGTTCCTGCCCACTCCGGTGACCCCGGGGCCGCATCCCCGGCTGTTCGCGGCCACGTTTCCGGGCAGTGAGACCACCGGGGGGCGCACGTGGGTGTTCGACGCGCCCGACCTGCCCGCCGGCCTCGCGCGGGCCGGCTACCACACGGTGTGCGTCGGCGGCGTCGGCTTCTTCAACAAGCTGACCCCGCTCGGGTCCACGCTGCCGAGCCTGTTCGCCGAGAGCCACTGGGAGCCGGCCTTCGGCGTGACGAACCCGTCGTCGCTGGAGCGCCAGATCGACCGCGCCGAGGAGGTGCTGGCCGACCGGTGCGAACCGGTCTTCCTGTTCGTCAACGTGTCGGCCCTGCACCAGCCGAACCACTTCTACCTGCCGGGAGCCGTCGGAGACTCGCTGGAGAGCCATGCGGCGGCGCTGCGGTACGTCGATCGGCACATCGGACGCCTCTACGCGCTGATGCGCCGCCGCCGTCCCTGCCTGGTGATCGTCTGTTCCGACCACGGCACGGCGTACGGCGAGGACGGCCACGTCGGCCACCGGATCGGCCACGAGGTGGTCTGGACGGTCCCCTACACCGAGTTCGTTCTGGAGAGCAATGCGGCCTTATGAGGGTTACGTCTACGCCTATCCGCACAAGACCGCCTACCGGCCGCTCGATCCGCGACCACGGCTCAAGGAGGTGTGGGCCGGGGAACGGCCGGGCGCGTTGTACGTACACATCCCGTTCTGCGAGATGCGCTGCGGCTTCTGCAACCTTTTCACCCGCACCGGCGCCCCGGAGGAGCTGGTCGCGGCCTACCTCGACGCGCTGGAGCGGCAGGCCGTCCAGGTACGGGACGCGCTGGAGGAGACCGCGTTCACCACGGCCGCGTTCGGTGGCGGGACGCCGACGTACCTCAGTGCTCGCGAGCTGACCCGGCTGTTCGACCTGACCGAGCGCACGATGGGGGTGGATCTCGCCCGGATCCCGCTTTCGGTGGAGACCTCCCCCGCCACCGCGACCCCCGACCGCCTGTCCGTCCTGGCCGAGCGCGGCACGTCCCGCGTCTCGATCGGCGTGCAGAGCTTCGTCGACGCCGAGGCCCGCTCCGCCGTACGCCCGCAGAAGCGGGCCGAGGTGGACGCGGCCCTCAACGCGATCAGGGCCTCGGGCGTGCCGGTGCTCAACATCGACCTGATCTACGGCATCGACGGGCAGACGCCGGAGTCGTGGCTGTACTCGCTGGACACCGCGCTCGGGTGGCGGCCCGAGGAGCTGTACCTGTACCCGCTCTACGTCCGGCCGCTGACGGGGCTCGGCAAGCAGGGCCGGGCATGGGACGACCAGCGGCTCGAACTGTACTGGGCCGGGCGCGAGCACCTGCTGGCCGCCGGGTACGAGCAGGTTTCGATGCGGATGTTCCGGCTGCCCGGCACGGGTTCGACCATCGGCTACTGCTGCCAGACCGACGGGATGGTAGGGCTGGGGTGCGGGGCGCGCTCGTACACGAGCGAGCTCCACTACTCGTTCGAGTACGCCGTGGGGGCGCGGCACGTGCGCTCGATCATCGACGACTACGTGCGGCAGGACGAGTTCGACGTGGCCAACGTGGGCTTCTCCCTGTCGCTCGAGGAGCGCAAGCGGCGCCACCTCATCCAGTCGCTGCTGCAGGGCGACGGGCTCTCGCGGCGGCTGTACGCGGAGCGGTTCGGCGGAGACGTGCTGGCCGACTTCGCCCTGGACGAGTTCGGCGAGTGGCTGCTGGCGGACCCGGCGACGGTCCGGCTGACGCCGGAGGGGCTGGCCTACTCCGACGCGATCGGGCCCGCCCTCTTCTCGCCCGAGGTCAGGAGGCTCATGGAGGGGTACGCGGCGTGCTGACCATCCTCTATCGCGGGCCCCTCGCGAGCTGCGACTACGACTGCGCCTACTGCCCGTTCGCCAAGCGGCGCGACAGCCCCGAGCAGTTGCGGGCCGACCGGGAGGCGCTGGAGCGGTTCGCGGGCTGGGTGGGCGAGCAGCCGTTCGAGGTGTCGGTGCTGTTCACGCCGTGGGGTGAGGGCCTGGTCAGGTCGTGGTACCGCCGGGCCCTCGTGGAGCTCTCCTGGCTGCCCAACGTCGCCAAGGTCGCCATCCAGACGAACCTGAGCTGCCGTACCGGCTGGCTCGCCGAGGCGTCGGACCGGGCCGCGCTGTGGGTGACGTATCACCCGACGCAGGTCACGTACGACCGCTTCCTGGGCAAGCTCCGCTCGCTGCCGGTGCGCCACAGCGTCGGCATCGTCGGCGACCCCGCGCACCTGCCGGACGCGCGGCGGCTGCGGTCAGACCTGCCCGCGCAGACGTACGTGTGGGTGAACGCCGAGGAGGGCCGCCTCTACACCGATGAGGAGGCGGCCGAATGGTCGGCGATCGACCCGCTCTTCCGCGTAAGCCGCTTCCCGCACCGGAGCGCCGGGCTGCCGTGCCGGACGGGCGACAGCGTGATCTCGGTGAACGGCGACGGCACCGTGCGCCGCTGCCACTTCATCCCGGAGGTGCTGGGCAACCTGTACGACGGCTCCTACCGCGCGGCGCTGCGGCCCCGGCCCTGCCCCGCCGCGGCCTGCGACTGCCACATCGGCTACGTGCATCTGGAGCCGCTCGGCCTCTACGACGTCTTCACCGGCGGCATCCTCGAACGCATCCCGGCGGTCTGGCCCTGACCTCAGGTCTCGCGCTCGGGCCGGTAGTCCTCCTCAGTGACCCCGAACGTCCACGCGACGCCCTCCCGCGCCCGCTCCACCCACGGCGGCACCCGCAGGAAGTAGGTGCGGCTGGTGCCGTCGGGCTCGGGCGTGGAGTTGACGACCTCCACCATGGCCAGCGGTTCGTCGTCGGAGAGCTCCACCCGCCACAGGACGCCTGTCTCGTCGGAGTGCACCGGCTTGGCCCCCGACTCGGCCAGGTAGCGGTCGAGGCCGAAGTGCTCCAGCATGGCCCGGCGCAGCTCGGCGTTCTCCTCTTCGCGGATCCGCTCGACGGTCAGCTCGCGCATCGCGGCGCCGAAGTCGGCGGGAACGGGCATGCCGTGCCAGGCGTGCAACGCGAACCCGTCGGAGTAGGACAGGGCCGGGCCGACCGCCCGATGCAGCCGCCCCACCTCGTCGAGGTGCAGCTCGGCGGGGCGCTCCGTGACGATCGCCAGCCGCTCGAACGGCCACCACCAGCCGGTGCGCTCGGCCGCCCGCTTGAGCCCGTCGAGCCCGTCGAACGCCGACAGCCAGGGGGCGTCGTGCTGCCCCAGCACCGCGTCGAGCGTCACCCGGCGCAACGCCACACCGACCTGACCAGCCTCGCCGCCCCCGCCGACCTCGCCGCCGAGCTCGGCGATGCCCCGGCGGATGTCGTTGACCAGCCGGTTGACCTGCGGCCAGAGCCGTCCGCCGGTCTCGTCCCACAAGGCCGCCCAGCCGACGGGGCCCAGCTCGGCGTGGGCGGCCGCCCTGGCCCGCTCCCACGGCACCGTACGGACCGCGTCCCGCACCGACCGGCCGGGATCCCCGAACGACTCCCACGACCTGAGCGCCTCACCCACCGCCCGACGCAGCTCTGGAACGCCCTGGTCACCGGGCTCCTGCTCGTCGGAGCCGCTCTCACCGCGCGGATCGCGCATCACGGCGCGGCCATCCCCCGACGAGCCGTCCCCACTCGGTGACCTGGTCGGCGAGCCGCCGCCGCTCGGTGACCCGGTCGGCGAGCCGCCGCCGCTCGGTGAGCGGTCCGGCAGGACCCCCAACCCGGCCTCCTCCAGGGCGCGGCGCACCGCGTCGCCGCCCGTCAGCCAGGCCGCCGCGACGGCACCGGCCGCGGGCGAGGGCAGCACCAGCACGTGTTCGGGCTCGGCCAGCCCGGCCTCGCGGTACGCCTGCCGGACGGCCGCCTCCGGATCCTCGCCCGGCCCGGTGGCCACGGCCACCTGCTCCCACGTCAAGGTCGTCATCAGTCGGCCACCACCCGGTAGGAGCCGGGCACGTATTCACGCTGCCTGATCACCCTGTACCAGCCCTTGGGCAGCGAGATCGCGGCGTGCTCCTCGTGCACGAGCCGCCCGCCTTCGGGCAGGTGCAGGAAGCCGCCGGCCAGGGTGCCGGGGCCGGGGATCGCGTGGCAGTGTCCGGTGGCCTCGCCATAGGCCAGCACCAGCCGCCCGCGAGCGTCCCGCGGCTCCGGCCGCAGCGTGCGCGGGGCGGACTCCTCCGGCACGGGCATGATCAGGATGTCGCCCTGTCGATACATCGACCAACCTCCATCGTCGGGGGGATGATCGAAAGCTATCGACCCGGACCGACAATTCCCGCTGCCCGGGACGCCGCGCGCCCACGCCCGCATGCGACCGGATCCCACGTCGGCAACACACCACGCGGTCCGCAACCACCGGACGGAGACAGGGCACCGAACTGGGGCGATGGCGAGCCGACGGCGGAATCGAACCGACGGCCGCACCCGGCCACCCCCTGGTCACCGGGCTCATGCGAGGCGGACCCGCCTTCGTGGCGCGGTTCGCGCAACACCGGGCCGCCCTCGCCCAGGCAAACCGTGCGCGCTTCGACACATCTGCCTGAACTTAGAGTCATCGAATGATAACGTTCCGCGCATGCCCTCCTCCCAGCATGAGGCACTCCATCGCATCTTCCGCGACAAACCAGAGCTGTTCGCTCATGCCTTCAAGATCCTCGACATCGACTTCCCGACCCCTTCCGAGGTCGCTGTAGTCGATACCGACATGACGGAAATAGTGCCGATTGAGCGGCGCGCTGACACGGTGATGATGTTCACCTCCCGGTGGGGGTCCAAAACCGTGGTGATCATCGAGTCACAATCACGCATAGACGACGACAAGGCGTCCGCCTGGGCCTATTACCTCAGCCACGCGCACATCAAGTTCCGCTGTCCCGCCATGCTCCTCGTGACCTGCCAGGACGAGGCCACGGCCACATGGGCCCGCGAGCCGAAACGGATCGGCCTGCCCGGCTGCCCGTGCTTGATCGTCCATCCCATAGCGCTCGGCCCTGACAATGTGCCTCAGATCATCGACCCGGCCGAAGCGTGCGAAGACGCGGTGCTCACCATGTTCTCGGCACTCACACATGCGCGTTCACCCAAGGTCAATGCGATACTGAAGGCCCTGGACGTCGCGCTGACCGCGGTCGACACCGACACCGCCGCATACCTCGCCGAACAAACGGAAATAGGCCTCGGAAACACTAAAGCCCGGCAGATCTGGAGATCTCTGATGGCCATGCAGAACTATCGATTCAAGTCCGAGTTCGCAGAGATGCTCCGAGCTGAAGGACGGGCTGAAGGACGGGCCGAAGGTGAGGCCCGTGGCGAAGCGAAGTCCGTGCTGAAGATCCTGGAGCAGCGCAACATACCTGTCTCGGACTCCATCCGGGAGAGAGTCCTGGCATGCACCGATCTCGCCCTCCTTGAGAGCTGGCTCGTCCGATCACTCAAGGCCACCACTGCCGAAGAACTCCTCGATTAAGGATCCCGGCTCAGCTGAAGCCCGACTGCCCACAGCTGGGATACCTGAATCCCCTCCACCACGCCCTGCGTGAAACCGGCACCGCGTCAGCCCGGTCAAACGCGCCAATGGCACCCCTGCACATCCAGCGAAGCGCCCTGACAGCGCGATGAGCGCGCGGCGCGACCAGACGACCTCCTCCAGCGGGCCTTATGGAGACGTTCGCGCCCGACGTCATCCCGGTCCCCCGTAGAAGATCCAGCGCAAGGTCGGCAATCACCGCCGAACCGGTGCACGTGCCGGTCGCCGGGATATCGCCGTACGCCCGAGGCTCAGCGGCGGCGGGCGCGGGAGGCGGCGGCGTGGGCACGGTTGGCGCAGCGGGTCGAGCAGAACTGGCGCTTGCCCGGGCGGCTGTGGTCCACGAATGCGTCCTTGCAGGGGTCGGCCGCGCAGAGGCGCAGCCGTTCCCAATCGCCTGTGGCGGCGAGGTCGAGCAGCTCGGCGACGGATCGTACGGCGAGCCGTTCGGCCAGGTCGGCTCCCTCCGGGGCGGTGAGGCGTTGTCGGGGTGCACCGTCCGAGTCCTCCACCGCCACCCGAATCGGCAGCTCGCCCGCCCACTCCGCCAGGGCGCGCGTCCGATCGGGAGGGTCGCAGGACAGCACGGCACGCAGCCGCTCTCGCACCGCCCGCACCGCCCGCAGGTCCCCCGCGTCCGGCCCGCCGGTTCCCGCCGAGTCCTCGCTCGGCGCACCACTGAGCGGCTCCCCCACCGACAGCGCTCTCGCCCGCGCCTCCGGTGAAAGGTGCAGTTCGTGGCAGAAGCGGTGCAGGGCCGCCGTGTCGGGCAGGCGCTCCGGGTCGTCCAGGTACTCGTCCCACGTGTTGGCCAGATCCAGTGCCACAAGACCCGTTTCAGCGAACTGGCGCATCCATCCCCCCTCTGTTACCGTCACGACTATGAACAGAATAACCCCTGACAGGCACCTGACGATCCTCGACGCCCCGTCCAATCTCGGCCTGCGCCCGCTCGCCCCCGACACCATCCCCGGCTGCTACAAAGCCCCCTGGGCGCTGCGGAACGCGGGCCTCGTGCGGCGGCTCGGCGCCGCCGACGCGGGGACGCTGGTCCCGCCCCGCTATGTCGCCACATGGGAGCCCGGGAGCGGCGTGCGCAACGGCCCAGCCATCGCCTCGTACGCCCGCAGGCTCGCCGACAAGGTGACCGGCATCCGGGCGGCGGGAGGGTTCCCGGTGCTGCTCGGCGGGGACTGCTCGATCCTGCTCGGCCCCGCCCTCGCCCTGCGCAGGAGCGGGCGGTACGGGGTGGCGTACCTGGACGCGCACGCCGACTTCCGGCACCTGGGCAACAGCCCGCACGTCGGGGCGGCGGCCGGGGAGGACCTGGCGCTGATCACCGGGCGCGGTGACGACTACCTGGCGGACATCGACGGGCTGCGGCCGTACGTCAGGGACGAGGACGTGATCGTGATCGGGGTCCGGGACGAAGAGGACCTGCGGGACATCGCGGACAGCGGCATCGCGCACCTCCCGGGCACCGACATCTCCCTCGACGACGCGAGCAAGGTGCTGGTGCGTGACGAGCTCGACGGGTTCTGGATCCACGTGGACGCCGACGTCCTCGACCCGTCCGTGCTGCCCGCCGTGGACTCCCCCACCCCGGGCGGGCTCGACGCCGCGCAGCTCACCGAGCTGATCCGCGGCCTGGCGCAGCTGCCGGGAGCCGCCGGCCTGGAGGTGACGATCCTCGACCCCGACCTGGACGAGGACGGCAGCCAGGCCGCCCTGCTGGCCGACATCCTCGTGTCGGCACTGACCTAAGGGGCTGACCTAAGGGCCTAACGGATCGCGTAGCCGCTCGTGCTGGAGTGGCCGGTCTCGTTCGTGGCGATGATCGAGGTCCAGGGGCCCGTGGGTACGTACGGGGCCCACGCCGACTCCAGCCGCCCCCGCCCGTACCACTCCTGCCTGACCACCGCCCCCTGCGGGTCGAAGCGGAGCGTCCCGCCGCGCAGGTTGTAGCCCTCGACGAGGATGCCCTGCCGCCCGTTCATCTCCTTGCGGGTGCCACCGACGATGATCGGCTGCCGCCAGCCGTTCACGATGTCGTCGGCCAGCGAGGGTGTGTCGTAGCGGGCCTGGCAGGTGAAGAACGGGTCCCACCCATAAGAGATGATTTTTCCGGCGTAGGTCCCCGCCGCCATCACCTGCGTATCGATTCGGCCCTTCGTGGTACGCCCGCGCAACGGCAGCGGATCCACCCGCCCGCACTCCCCGTCCACCGGCGTCGGCTCGAACCCCTCCACGTTCACCCACAGCTCCACCCCGGACGGCACCCGCCGCGCCGCGGCCTCGATGTAGTCGCGCGTGGACCCGTAGTACGCCCGGGCATTGCTCACATCCCCGACCACCGGCACCAATCGCGCAGCGACGTGCGCCTCCTCCTCATGAACCCCGTACACCGGCACCTTCCCCGTCCCCCGCCCGTCCTGCACGGCGACGGCCATGGGCGCCCCGGCCCGGGTCGCGGCGATGTCCGCCAGCCCCTTCTCCACCTGCCCGGGCGGGAACCCGCGCCCCCTCCGGGCGTCGATGTACGGGCTGACCACGATCTTCTTCCCGGGCAGGGCCGCGGCGACGACCGCGTGCTGGGCCGCGTACAGCTCGATGATCGGATCCTTCGGCCCCCGCCCCCGCATGGCCAGCTCGAACGACTGGTAGACCCCGCCGAACGCCGCCGACCTCCCGAACCGCTCCCGGTAGTCGGCCAGCACCCGCGCGGTGAAGGCGCTCAGCGCGGGGGTGTGCGCGCTGTCGGGCTCCCACGGCTTGCCCTCCTGCTGCGGCGCGGCGGGCAGTCCGGGGAACACCGTCATCCCGTACGCGGCCGCCTCGGTCATCAGGTTGCCGAGCCCGTCGCCGTCCGTGGAGACGAGCACGAGATCCTGGACGGGGTCCGCGCAGGACCCGGCCAGCGAGACCCGGTAGAAGATCCGGCCCCGGCTCTCGATCCGCCGGTCCAGCCCCGGGCAGCGCAGCAGCCCCTTCCCGAACTCCTCGCTGGTCACGTACGTGTAGACGTGACGGACCCCGGGCACCTCGGCGCACGGCCGCCCGTCCACGAGGCAGTCGGCGAAGACGGGATCCTCGCGGGCGCTGAACCTCGGCCCGAACGTGATGAGCGTGTCACCGCCGATCGCGTGGACGGCCTCGACCATGCGCCGCGTCACGCAGGGATCGGCGCGGGGGATAACCCAGTAGCCGGTGACGGCGTACGGGGCGACGACCCGGGTGTCACGCGACTGGCACTCCTCCACGCCGGAGGAGTCGCCGGGCACGACCAGACTCGCCACGAAGGCGCCCGCCACGACCAGCCACAGGATGATCCGGTGCACCCACGCCCCTTCCACGCCACCCCAAGCCTACGCATCCGGCGCGCCGTGCACGTGTCCCGGCGTGACCTGCGGCACCTGATCACCGACAATGACATGGTGCGCATCGATCTCAGCGGCAAGACCGCGCTGGTCACCGGCTCGACGCAAGGCATCGGGGCGGCCATCGCCGAAGGGCTGGTGATGGCGGGGGCCCGCGTAGGGATCAACGGCCGCACCGCCAACTCCGTCGCGATGGCGATGGAGCAGATCGGTGTCGGCGACCTGATCGAGGCTCCAGGCGACGTGACCTCGGACGAGGGCTGCGCGGCGGTGCTGGACGCGCTGCCGCAGGTGGACATCCTGGTCAACAACCTGGGGATCTTCGGGGCCAGGCCCGCGCTCGAGATCGACGACGCCGAGTGGCGGCGCTACTTCGAGGTCAACGTGCTGGCCGCGGTCCGGCTCACCCGTACGTACCTGCCAGGCATGATCGAGCGCGACTGGGGGCGGATCCAGTACATCGCCAGCGACTCCGCCGTGGCCATCCCCGTCGAGATGATCCACTACGGCATGACGAAGACCGCGCTGCTGGGCGTCTCCCGGGGCTTCGCCAAGGCGGCGGCGGGCACGGGGGTGACGGTCAACTCGGTGCTCGCCGGGCCGACGCACACCGGGGGCGTGGAGGAGTTCGTCTACCAGCTCGTGGACAAGGACCTGCCGTGGGAGGAGGCGCAGCGGGCGTTCATGCGGGAGCACCGGCCGCAGTCGCTGCTGCAGCGCCTGATCGAGCCCGAGGAGATCGCGAACATGGTCGTCTACCTCAGCTCGCCCTTCGCCTCCGCGACCACGGGCGGCGCGGTGCGGGTGGACGGCGGCTACGTGGACTCGATCCTCCCGTGAAGACCTCCTCCGAAGATCTCCCCTGAAGATCTTCCATGATCAGTACGACTGGAGCTCGATGAGGTTGCCCTCCGGGTCGCGCAGGTGCGCGGTCCGCAGGGTGGGCGCCCAGTCGGGACGGTACTGGGGCGGGGCGACGACCGTGGCGCCGTGGCGGGTCAGGCAGTCGGCGGCCGCGTCGACGTCGTCCACCTTCATGACCAGCATGGCCGTGTCCTGAGCCGTGTTCTGAGCCGTGTCCTGAGCAGCCTGGGGCAGGTCCGCGGTGCCGACGGCGGCCGCGAGCCGGTCCCGGCCGAACAGGACCAGCCCGGCCTGCCCCTCGATGTCCCAGTTGGCGTATCCGGGCAGGACCTTCACCGGCTCGACGCCGAGCAGCTCGCGCAGCACGGCCTGGTAGAAGGCGGCACTGGCCGGGAAGTCACGCACCAGCAGGCGGGGGTAGAGCGCGTCCATCGGAGGGCCTCCAGCGAAAAATAGTGGGTAACTACCAATTATTGGTGACAACCTACACTAAGGGCATGGACCTGCCGCCCACCCTGCTCGCGATCACGACCTTCGTCCTGCACAAGGTCGGGGTGGGGAGCCGCCGCGCCGTGGCGGCCCGGCTGGCGGACGAGGCCGGGCTGAGCCTGTGGCAGTTCGCCGTGCTGGCCACCCTGGCCGACTCCGGACCCGCCGCCCAGCGCGAGATCGGCGGCCGGCTGGGGCTCGATCCGAGCGACATGGTGCGCCTGATGGACGAGCTGATCGGCGCGGGGCTGGCCGAACGCGACCGCGACCCGGCCGACCGGCGGCGCTACCGGGTCTCGCTGACGCCCGCGGGCCGCGACGCGCTGGAGCGGGGGCGGGCGCTGGTGGAGCGCGTGGAACGGGAGACGCTGGCGCCGCTGACGGCGGACGAGCGGGAGCGACTCCACGAGCTGATCACGAAAATCTTCAGATAACGGCGATGAGCAGGGAAAAAGCCGCCGGAGTGATAGGCCCGGCCGTTCACGGCTGTCCCGACATCGAATCGTGATTACTCATCCGTCACATTCTGCACAGTAACACCACATGCCCTCTTTGCACACAGTTACAGATCATGTTAGATGGAGGCGAGCAGAGAGGACCGGCACAGTGACGCTGATTCTCGATGGCGTCTTCGTACGGCAGCGCGGGGAGACCTGGCTTGACGACGTTCGCCTGGAATTATCCAACGGAATGACCACACTCGTCGGCCCGATGACCGCGGGAAAAACGACATTGATGCGCGTCGCCGCCGGACTGTTACCGCCGGATTCGGGCCGCGTCGTGGTCGACGGAAAAGACGTCACCGCGATTTCGGTGCGGAAACGCTCGGTCGCCTTCGTCTATCAGCAATTCATCAATTACCCGTCCCTGACCGTCCACGAGAACATCGCCTCTCCCCTCCGCCTCGACCCGAAGTTCCGGGGCGCGGGGATCGACCGCCGGGTGCGCGAGGTCGCCGAGCTCATGGGCATCGCGGGGCTCCTCGACCGCCGCCCCGCCGAGCTGTCGGGCGGCCAGCAGCAGCGCACCGCCATCGCCCGGGCGCTGGCCCGCCCCGTGGACCTGCTGCTGCTCGACGAGCCGCTGGCCAACCTGGACTTCAAGCTCCGCGAGCAGTTACGCGCCGACCTGAAGACCATGTTCGCCGACTCCCCCGGCGTGGTCCTCTACTCCACGGCCGACCCGAACGAGGCGCTGACGTTCGCCGCCCCGACCGTGGTCCTGGGCGAGGGCAGGATCCAGCACGTCGGCGACGTGGCCGAGATGTACGCGCACCCGCCGACGCTGGCCGTGGCCGCCACGCTCAGCGATCCCCCGCTCAACCTGCTGCCCGGCGTCGTACGCGACGGCCGGATCGAGGTCCTGGGCACGTCGTTCCCCGCGCCCCGCGCGCACGCGTCGGGCCGCGAGGTCATGCTCGGCATCCGTCCCCACCAGGTGAGCATCGAGCGCGCCGGACCGGGGGCGCTGGAGCTGCCCGCCGAGATCAGGCTGGCCGAGGTGACCGGCAGCGCGACGTTCGTGCACCTCCTCCTGCAGGGGAGCGTGCACCTGGTCGCGCACCTGACGGGCACCCGGCTGTTCACGCCCGGCGAGTCCGCGGTCGCGTACGTGGACCCGGCCCACGTCTTCGTCTTCGACGAGGACGGCGGGCGCCTGCTCGCCACCAGCGCCGCGGAGGTCGACCTGCATGGCTGACATCCGTCTGGAAGGCGTGGGCCACAGCTACGACGGCGGCGAGACCTGGGCGCTCAAGCCGATGACCTGGACCTGGCAGAGCTCCCGGGCGTACGCGCTGCTCGGCCCGAGCGGCTGCGGCAAGACCACACTCCTGAACATCATCTCCGGCCTGCTCACCCCCACGGTGGGCCGGATCTTCTTCGACGACCGCGACGTCACCGACGTGCCCACCTCGGGCCGCAACATCGCGCAGGTCTTCCAGTTCCCGGTCCTGTACGAGGAGATGTCGGTCTACGACAACCTCGCCTTCCCCCTCCGGAACCGGAAATATCCGAAGAAGGAGATCGACGAGCGGGTCCGCCAGGTCTCCCGGCTCCTCGGCCTCGACCACCTGCTCGGCCGCAGGTCGCGCCGCCTGGACGCGGGCCGCCAGCAGATCGTCAGCCTGGGCCGCGGCCTGGTGCGCTCCCAGGTGGCGGCGGTGCTGCTGGACGAACCGCTCACCGTGGTCGACCCGGCGCTGAAGTGGACGCTGCGCAGCAAGCTCAAAGAGATCCACCGCGACACCGGCCACACGCTCGTCTACGTCACGCACGACCAGACGGAGGCGCTGACGTTCGCCGACGAAGTCGTGGTGCTCAACGACGGGGCGATCGTGCAGGCAGGCGAGCCGGCCGAACTGTTCCTGTCGCCGGCGCACGAGTTCGTGGGGCACTTCATCGGCTCGCCCGGCATGAACATGCTGCCGGCCGAGATCGTCGGCGACGTCGTACGCGTCGGTCAGGCGGACGTCGGCCAGGTCTCCGGTGAGCTGCCTCCCGGGCCGGTCAGGATCGGGGTGCGCCCCGAGTTCGTCGAGATCACCGGCGCGGGCCGGTCGCCGGGCGTGCCGGCCACGGTGACCGGGATCGACCGGATGGGCGCGTACGACCTGGTCCACGCCAGGGTCGGCGAGCACCCGATGATCGCCAGGACCGAGGCGGGATCGCCCTACCGGCCCGACTCGGTCGAGTTCCTCCACTTCCCCGCGGACCGGACGTTCCTGTTCCGGGACGAGGTCAGGTGCGGCTCCCTCGCGCCCTTGAACGGAAGGGGTACGGCGTGACCGAGGTCCAGGAGGAGCCGCGGGCCGCGGACCTGAAGCGGAAGGACAACCGGGCCTGGTTGCTGGTGCTGCCGGTGGTCGTGTCGGTGGCGTTCACCGCCGTGATCCCGCTGATGACCGTGGTCAACTTCTCCGTGCAGGACGTCTTCAACCCCAATGACCGGATCTTCGTGGGCCTGGACTGGTTCCGCTCGATCTCGCGCGACCCTGAGGTGCGCTCGGCGTTCGTGCGGACGCTGCTGTTCTCGGCGCAGGTGCTGCTGCTGGAGATCCCGCTCGGGGTGGCGCTCGCGGTGGTGATGCCGCGCCGCGGCTTCTGGGTGTCGGTGGCGCTGGTGCTGGTCGCGCTGCCGCTGCTCATCCCGTGGAACGTGGTGGGCACGATCTGGCAGATCTTCGCCCGCGGCGACATCGGGCTGGGCGGCTGGACGATCAACAACGTCCTCGGGATCAACTTCAACTACACGCTGGACTCCACGGACGCCTGGATCACGGTCCTGGTCATGGACATCTGGCACTGGACACCGCTGGTGGCGCTGCTGGCCTACGCGGGCCTGCGCTCGATCCCGGAGCCGTACTTCCAGGCCGCGCAGATCGACGGCGCGTCGGCGTGGGCCACGTTCCGGCACATCCAGCTGCCCAGGCTGCGCGGGGTGCTGACGATCGCGATCCTCCTCAGGTTCATGGACAGCTTCATGATCTACACCGAGCCGTTCGTGGTGACGGGCGGCGGCCCGGGGAACGCCACCTCGTTCCTCAGCATCCTGCTGTCGAAGATCGCGGTCGGGCAGTTCGACCTGGGCCCGGCGGGCGCGTTCTCGCTGCTCTACTTCCTGATCGTGCAGATCCTCTGCTACGTCTTCTTCACCGTGCTGACCAGGTCGGGGAGGTGACCCGATGGCCAGGCGCACCGAGCGGCGACTGCCCTGGGCACGGACGGTCTTCTGGCTGTACGTGGCCACGCTGATGCTGCCGCTGCTGTGGATGTTCGGCATGTCGATCCGGCCGAACGAGGACATCCTCGGCAGTTTCTCGCTCATCCCGCAGCGCGTGACGTTCGACAACTACGCCACTTTCTTCTCCGACTCCTCCTGGTATTCGAGCTATCTGAACTCCATCATCTACACCTCGATGAACGCGGTGATGTCGCTCGTCGTGGCGCTGCCGGCGGCGTACGCGTTCTCGCGGTTCCGTTTCGCCGGGGACAAGCATCTGTTCTTCTGGCTCCTGACGAACCGCATGGCGCCGCCGGCGGTGTTCCTGCTGCCGTTCTTCCAGATTTACCAGAGTGTCGGGCTCTTCGACACGCACCTCGGCGTCGCCATCGCGCACATGCTCTTCAACGTGCCGCTCGCCGTGTGGATACTCGAGGGCTTCATGTCGGGAATTCCCCGGGAAATAGACGAGACCGCGGCGATCGACGGCTATTCGCTGCCGCGTTTCTTCATTCGTATATTCCTGCCGATGATCCGGTCCGCGATCGGCGTGACGCTGTTCTTCTGCTTCATGTTCAGCTGGGTCGAGCTGCTGATCGCCAGGACGATCACCTCGGTGAACGCCAAACCGATCGCCGCCACGATGACGCGGACGGTGAGCGCGGCAGGCGTGGACTGGGCGCTGCTGGCGACGGCGGGCGTGCTCACCATCGTGCCCGGCGCGATCGTCATCTGGTTCGTCCGCAACTACATAGCCAAGGGATTCACCATGGGGAGGGTCTAGGGATGCTGGAGTGGATGGTCTGGACCGTCCCGACGGCCCTGGTGTTCGCCGGGCTCGCCCTGCTGCTGGTCGTCATGGCGGTCTGGGCCCGCGTCTCCCCTCCCGTGGCCAGGCGCGGCTTCCTGCGCATCGAGACCGACCGTGGCGACCGGCTCTACATCGGCCTGATCAGCGCGGCCGTCGTGCTGGCCGGCTGGATAGCTGTCACCGACCTGTCCATGTGGCTCGCACTCGGTTGCGCGCTGCTGGTGGCGGTCGTGATCGGGATATGGGGCTAACAGAGGAGGAGCCGAGCGATGAGGCATCGGGCAGGCAGGTCCGCGGCGGTAGGTCTGGCCGCGCTCGTCCTGGTAGTGGCCGGCTGCACGCAGGGCGCGAAGAAGCCCACGAGTGATTTCAAGGAGTCCGACGGCAAGGCCGCGGCGCAGCGGTGGGTGACGGAGGAGTTCACGCCGAGCACCCTGTCCAAGGACCAGCAGCTGGCGGAGATGGACTGGTTCATCAAGGCCGCGGCGCCGTACCGGGGCATGCAGATCAACGTGGTCTCCGAGACGATCACCACCCACGAGTACGAGTCTCAGACACTGGCCAAGGCGTTCACCGAGATCACCGGGATCAAGATCAAGCACGATCTGATCCAGGAGGGTGACGTCATCGAGAAGCTGCAGACCCAGATCCAGGGCAACCAGAACATCTACGACGCGTACGTCAACGACTCCGACCTCATCGGCACCCACTCGCGCGGCGACTACGTCTTCCCGCTGTCCGACTACATGGCGGGCGAGGGCAAGAACGTCACCTCGCCCACGCTCGACCTGGACGACTTCATCGGCATCAGCTTCACCACCGGCCCCGACAAGAAGATCTACCAGCTCCCCGACCAGCAGTTCGCGAACCTGTACTGGTTCCGCTACGACTGGTTCACCGACCCGGAGATCAAGAAGCAGTTCAAGGCCGCGTACGGCTACGACCTGGGCGTCCCGGTCAACTGGGCGGCCTACGAGGACATCGCCGACTTCTTCACCAACAAGATCAACGGCAACGGGACCATCGACGGCAAGAAGGTCTACGGCCACATGGACTACGGCAGGAAGGACCCGTCGCTGGGCTGGCGCTTCACCGACGCCTGGCTGTCCATGGCGGGCAACGGCGACCCCGGCATCCCCAACGGCCTGCCGGTGGACGAATGGGGCATCAGAGTCGAGAACTGCCGCCCGGTCGGCTCATCGGTCACCCGCGGCGGCGACGTCAACGGCCCCGCGGCGGTCTACGCGCTCACCAAGTACGTGGACTGGCTGAAGAAGTACGCGCCCCGGGAGGCCGCGGGCATGAACTTCAGCGAGGCGGGCCCGGTCCCGGCGCAGGGCAACATCGCCCAGCAGGTCTTCTGGTACACCTCGTTCACGGCCGACATGACCAAGCCGGGCCTGCCGGTCGTCAACAGCGACGGCACACCCAAGTGGCGCATCGCGCCGAGCCCGCACGGCGCCTACTGGAAGCAGGGCAACAAGCTCGGCTACCAGGACGCCGGCTCGTGGACGCTGCTCAAGAACACGCCGCAGGACCGCCGGGCCGCGGCCTGGCTGTACGCGCAGTTCGTCACGTCGAAGTCGGTGTCGCTGAAGAAGTCGATCAAGGGCCTGACGTTCATCCGCGACTCCGACATCCGCAGCGACTTCTTCTCCGAGAACTCCAAGAAGTACGGCGGGCTCATCGAGTTCTACGCCTCGCCGGCCCGCAAGCAGTGGACCCCGACCGGGACGAACGTTCCCGACTATCCCAAGCTCGCCCAGCTCTGGTGGCAGAACGTGGCCACCGCGGTGACCGGTGAGACGACCGCCCAGCAGTCGATGGACAACCTGGCCAAGCAGCAGGACGAGATCCTGGCCCGGCTGGAGCGGCGCGGCTACGGCGGCAACTGCGCGCCGAAGCTGAACCCGGAGCGGCCCGCCCAGTACTGGCTCGACCAGCCGGGCGCGCCCGCGCCGAAGCTGGCCGACGAGCGGGGCAAGCCGGAGACGCTCGACTACGACAAGCTCATCGCCACCTGGAAGTCGGGGAACTAACCGCTGAGATGGATCCGCAGCGAAGCGAGGACATCCATCTCAGACCGCCGAGTTGGCTCGGCCAATGAACGCAGAGCGCCGCCGCCCGGGGGCAGGTCCCGGGCGGCGGCATTCTCCTAGGCCTTCAACCGCTGAGCCAGCCAGTCGAAGGCCTGCTCCTGCCTGGTCACGTCGAAGCTGTGGGGCACGTCTGCCCACACCGCCTCGTAGGCGTCAGGAGCCTCGCGATAACGTTCCTCGATCATGGTGTGCGCCCGGCGCATGCCCGGCTCGGGGAAGAGCTCGTCGCGCAGGGCGTACTGGACCATGAGCGGCTCGGGCGCGCGGGCGGCCACCAGGTCGGGCCAGTCGCCCAGGCGCGGCAGCCCCGGCGGCCAGAGCATCCAGGTGTGCTTCTCGACGTACCCGTCGATCATGTCGCGGTAGGAGGAGACCATCGCGGCGACCACGACGGCCCGCATGTCAGGGTCGAACGCGCCGAGCAGCGCGGCCCGCAGGCCGCCGCCGGAGAGCCCGACGCATCCGACGGTGCCCACGTCGGGCCTCGATCGGAGGTACGCCGCCGCGGCCAGGTCCTCGCCCGCCGCCACGCCCGCGAAGGACGTGCCGAGCGCGGCACAGTACTTGGCGACCACGTGCTCGTGATCCCTGGCCGCCGCGTCGTAAGGGCCGGGCTCGTCGACGCCGAGCGGGAAGCGGCGGCTGCCCCAGGTGAGCACGTCGGGGGCCAGCACCACGAACCCGCGCCGGGCCAGCTCGTTGGCGTACGCGCGACCGCCGTAGAGCCGCTCGCGGACCCGCTGGACCTCGAGGGATGGCCCAGGGGAAGGCACGGAGGGGCCGTCGGCGATCTTCTCCTTGCCCACCCACTTCATCCCGCCGTGGCAGTGCAGCGCCACGACCCCGGGCAGCGGCCCGGCCGCGTCCCTGGGACGCAGGAGGTAGGCGTGGGTGCGCGGCCCGAACCCCACCGACCAGGAGAGCTCCTCCCCGGCGAGGTCACCGTCCGTCCACGAGCGCTCGACCCGCACGTCACCGGCGGCCAGGTCGAGCACCCCCATCGCGGCACGCGCAGCCCGCCGCAGCTCGGGCCCCGGAAGAGACGGGTACGGCCCGAGTTGCGCGGCGGCGACCTCGGCCAGCTCAGCGAACACGCGTGCCGTCGTCCACCAGGTGCACCGGCTCGCCGGTCGCGGCCGACACGTTGGCCGAGTGGCCGGTCAGCACGCTGCGGATCCCGTCGCGGTAGCCGGCCTGCCGGGCCAGCGGGTCGTCGCCGGGGCCGCGGAAGACGTCGTTCAGCAGTAGCCGGTCGCCGCCGCCGTGGCCGCCGGCGCCGCTCTCGATCGGCACCTCCTCCGCCTCGCTCCAGTGGCGGTGCAGGGTGAGCTTCTCCCAGGAGTCGGCCTTGTGCTTCTTGGAGGCGGAGCTCGGGTCGATGGCCGCGTGCGGCGGGGTCCACGCCCGCTCGACGACCTCCAGCTCCAGCCGCCCGCCCGTGCCGTTGAACGCCACCCGGTAGCCCTCGGCGGGCGCGTAGGCGTTCAGCGCGTAGGTGAGCACGGCGCCGTTGGTGTAGCGGACCATCACCGACATGGTGTCGTCGATGGTGATCCCGTCGCCGAAGACGTCCTGGTCGCGGAGGTAGCCGTCCTCGTGCTCGGCGTCCAGGTAGAGCCGCTTGAGCCGGGGGTCCTTGGAGATGTCCAGGATGAACGGGTCCGTGCCGAGACCCGGGGCGCCCTGGCCCCGCACCGGACGGTCGGTGACGCCGCGCTCGCGGGCGTTCTCCGAGCCGTAGAAGCGCAGGTCGGCCTGGGCGAAGACGGTCTGCGGGGCGGCGGCCAGCCACCAGTTGACCAGGTCGAAGTGGTGGGTGGACTTGTGGACGAGCAGCCCGCCCGAGTTGATCCGCTCGCGGTGCCAGCGGCGGAAGTAGTCGGCGCCGTGGATGGTGTCGAGCGTCCACTCGAAGTGCACGGACGTCACCCGGCCGATCGCGCCCTCCTGCAGCAGGCGGCGCACGGCCGAGTTACGCGGCGAGTAGCGGTAGTTGAACGTGACGATCAGCTTGCCGCTGCTGCGCTCGGCCGCCTCGGCGATGGCCGCGCAGCCCTCGGCGTCGACGGTCAGCGGCTTCTCCACGATGACGTCGCGCCCGGCGTCGAGCGCCGCGCACACGTACCGGGCGTGGGTAGCGTCGACGGTGGTGACAATGACCGCGTCGGCGAGCTCGAGCACCTTGTCGAACTCATCGGGCGCGAAGCGCGGCACCTCGTGACCGATCCGCTCGACGTAGTAGTCCATGCGGGTCCGGTTCGTGTCGCACAGGGCGACGATGGTGCCGGCGTCGCGCCACTCCCCGAGCAGCGCGTCGACATACATCTGCGCACGATGCCCGAGCCCGACGAACGCGTACTTCATGTCTCTCCTTTAGCCTGCGATCGAGGCGTTGGCCTCGGTGATGAACTTCTGCGCGGCGTCGTCGGGGGTCATCCTGCCGAACAGGACCTCCTCGGAGTAGCGCGTGAGGATGTCTTCCATGGCGCTGGCGCCCTTCGGCGGAGCGGCCGGCGGGTCGGCCAGCTCACCCTTGACCTTGTCGAGGAACTCCAGCGTCTTCTTGTCCGTGGGCGGCAGCTTGTCCTTGACCGCCGCCAGCACCTTGGAGCTGGCCGGCAGGCCGCGGTCGCTGAGGATGATCCCGCCCGCCTCAGGGTCGTTGATCATGAAGTCGATGAACTTGGCGGCCTCGGCCGCGTGCTCGGACTTCGACGAGGCGGTGTAGAACATCGCGGGCTGCAGGAACATGCCGCCGGTGGTGGCGCCCGGCAGCTTCGGCATCCGGAGCAGGTCCACGTCCTTGCCGGACTTCTTGGCGATGCCGCCGAGCTGGTTGCTCCACCACATGCCCATCGCGCCGGTGCCGGTGGCCAGCAGCGACTGGTCCACGCTCTGGGCGCCGATCTCGGCGGTCTTGGCGGCGTCGGGCGAGCCCTTGGTCTTGATCAGGTTCTGGTGAGTGGCCCACCAGGCCTTGATCGTCTCGGGCGAGACGCCGATCTTGTTGCCGTTGTAGAAGGGCTCGCCCTTCTGCGCGGCGAAGATCTGGAGGTAGGCCGGGTTGAAGCTCTGCTGCGTGCCGTAGATCTTCCCGGCGCTCTTCTCGCTGACCTTCGACGCCAGGTTGACGTAGTCGTCCCACGTCCACTTGGTGTCGTCGGGGAGCTTCTGACCCGCGGCCTCCAGCTCGGTCGGGCTGACGACCAGGGAGAAGGCGTTGACGCCGGTGGGGATGGCGAACTGCTTGCCGTCGATGGCGCCGGTGGCCAGCACCTTGGGGTCGATGTCGCCGGTGTTGACCGAGCTGGCCAGGTCGGCCAGCGTGCCGCGGTCGGCGTACTCGCGCAGGCCGCGGATCTCGAGGGTGATGACGTCCGGCGCGTCACTGGCCGCGACCTTCGTGGACAGCGACTCGTAGTATGCCGCGAAGTCGGAGAACTCGCCCTCGACGTCGATGGTCGGGTTCTTGGCCTCGAACTTCTTGATCGCCTCTTCGGTCATCTGCTGTCGCGCGGCGCTACCCCAGTAGGAGAAGCGCAGCTTGACCTTGCCATCGGCGCTTTCGCCGCCGCTGCCGCTGCCGCAGGCCGCGGTGACCGCCAGCATCGCGGTGGCGAGCAATGCCGCCGACCACACCTTCTTGCCAGAGCTCACGGCTCTACCTCCTAGGGGTTTTCCTCTTGTTGGGGGGTGGATGGAGCTACTTCAGCCCCGTCGTGGCCACGCCACGGATCAGGTACTTCTGGCCGGCCAGGAAGAAGCCGAAGATGGGACCGAGCGCGATGATCGACATGGCGAACATGGGTCCCCATTGCGAGTCGCTGCTGGCGTCCAGGAACGTGCGCAGCGCGACCGGGACGGTGAAGTTGTCCGGGTTGTTGAGGTAAAGGAGCTGGCTGAGGAAGTCGTTCCACGTCCAGATGAACGTGAAGATCGCGGTCGTGGCCAGCGCGGGCAGGCAGAGCGGCATGACCACTCTGATGAAGATGCGCCAATAGCCCGCTCCGTCGATCTCGGCCGCCTCGTCCAGCTCCCTCGGCAGCGTACGGATGAACTGCACCATGAGGAAGACGAAGAACGCGTCCGTCGCCAGCACCTTGGGCATCACCAGCGGCCAGATCGTGTTGATCAGGTCGAGCTTCGAGAACATGATGTACTGCGGCACGATCACGACGTGGTGGGGCAGCATGATCGTGCCCAGCATGATGGCGAACCAGAGCTTCTTCAGCGGGAAGTTCAGCCGGGCGAAGGCGTAGGCCGCCAGCGAGCAGGCCACCAGGTTGGCCACCACGGACAGCGCGGTGACGACCGCGGAGTTCCACAGGTAGTAGCCGAAGGGGTGCTTCAGCGCCGTCCAGCCCTCGGTGTAGTTCTCGAACGTGACCTGGCTGGGCCACAGCCCCGGCTCCCGGAAGATCAGCTCCTCCGGCTTGAGCGAGCTGGAGATCATCCAGAGCAGCGGATAGAGCATGACCAGGCCGAAGCCGATCAGCAGGATGTGCTTGACCACCGGCCCGCCCTTGAGAGGGCGGAACAGCACCGGGAGCGGCCTACTTGGTGTCGCCATAGAAGACCCAATACTTAGACGCGAGGAAGTTCACTCCGGTCAGGGCGGCGATGATGAGCAGCAGGACCCACGCCATCGCCGCGGCGTAGCCCATGTCGTAGCTCTTGAACCCCTTCAGATAGAGGTAGAGCGTGTAGAAGAGGGTGGAGTCGGCCGGGCCGCCCTTGCCGTTGCTGACGATGAACGCCTGCGTGAACGACTGGAACGACTTGATGACCTCGAGCACGAGGTTGAAGAAGATGATCGGCGTCAGCAGCGGCAGCGTGATCGAGCGGAACTGGCGCAGCGTCCCGGCGCCGTCCACCGCCGCCGCCTCGTAATAGCTGCTGGGGATCTGGCGCAACCCGGCGAGGAAGATGATCATCGGGGCGCCGAACGTCCACACGTGCAGGAGGATCAGCGTGCCCAGCGCCGTGTCGGGGTCGCCGACCCAGCCGGGCCCCTGGATGCCGAAGATCGACAGCGCCGCGTTGACCAGGCCGTCGGCGCCGAAGACCTTGCGCCAGAGGATCGCGATCGCGACGCTGCCGCCCAGCAGCGAGGGCAGGTAGAAGATCGAGCGGTAGAACGACAGCCCGCGCAGCCCCCGGTCGAGCACCAGGGCCAGCCCCAGTGCGAAGGCCAGCTGCAGCGGGACCGACACGACCACGTAGATCGTGGTCACCTTCAGCGAGGACATGAACCTCTCGTCCTCGGTGAACATCTTGATGTAGTTGTCCAGCCCGACCCACTTGGCCTCCTTGAGGAGGCTGTAGTCGGTGAAGGACAGGTAGAGCGAGGCGATGATCGGGCCGACCGTGATGACAAGCAGGCCGACGAACCAGGGCGCCAGAAACAGGTAGGCGGCCCTGGCCTCGCGGCGGGCGCGCAGGGAGCGGGGTCCGCCTCCGCCGGCCTGCGTGGCCGGTTCGCGCGGGGCTCGGGTCTTCACCGCCACCGTGTCAGCCATGACGGAACTCATTCGTCATTCACGGACCTTCCGGCGAGATGTGAATGGATAGCGCTTTCCTATAGCTGGCGGGAAAGTTACGTCAACCCTTTGCAGACGTTACATAGCCGTTACCGATATATCGTTACGACGTTTTCCCAGGTAGAGAGCCTGCCCGTCCGAGAAGTCAGATGAATTCGCTGCTCAGTTAGTACAACCGTTTGCAGCCGACCCGCTACCGTGGCGGAGCAGTGGAGTCCCTGATCACCAGGCGCGTCTCCAGCGAGGTGGTGGCCGTGACCTCCTGGATGAGCAGATCCACGGCGAGCCGGCCGGCCGCGGCGGTGGGCATGGCGACAGTGGTGAGCTTGGGGCGGTTCAGCCGTCCGGAGACGATGTCGTCGATCCCGATCACGCTGACGTCCCGCGGCACGCTCAGCCCCAGGTCACCGAGCCCTTCGATGAGCCCGATCGCCACCAGGTCGTTGTAGGCGAGCACGCCGGTCGCCCCGGAGTCCCGCACCCGCCGCGCGGCGGCGAGCCCGCCCCGCTCGGTGGGCGCGTTGGGGCCGATGACGATCAGCTCGACACCCTCCACCTGTTCGGCGGCCGTACGGATCTCCGCGCTGGTCCACGAGCCGGCCGGGCCCGACACGAGCGCCACGCGGCGGTGCCCGAGCCCGGTCAGGTGCTCGACCGCCAGCCTGGCCCCGTGCCCGACGTCCATCAGGACCGTGGCGGCGCCGCGCAGCCGCCGGTTGATCACCACTAACGGCACCCGCGCGGCCAGCCGTTCCAGCGCCTTGTTGGACGAGCGCGGGCTGCACAGCACCAGGCCGTCCACCTGTTTGGAGAACGCCTGCACCAGCTCCTCCTCGGTGGCCGCCTCCTCGTCGGTGTCGGCCACGAACAGGTGGTAGTCGCGCTGCCTGGCCGCCGAGTGGGCCGCCTTGATCAGCGGGGGGAAGAACGGATTGGCGATGTCGGCCACGATCAGGCCGAGGTTGTGGGTGCGGCCCGTCGTGAGCGCCCTGGCCGCCCGGTTGGGGCGGTATCCCAGCTCCTCGGCCACCGTGAGCACCCTGGTACGGGTGGCCGCGTTCACCATGTGCGGTGCGGAGAACGTCCGCGACACGGTCGATACATGGACACCGGAAGCCCGGGCCACATCACGAATCGTCACTGTCACAGTCGCCCACCCTAACGCAACCGCTTGCAGAATCCCTGAGTACCATGAAAGCGCTTGCCGCCCCGTTGCATCAGGAAACCCCTGCTCCAGCGAGGGGGGCGAAATCACCCCTTGACGACCTCGCCCTGAGGACACAAAGGTTTAGTGCAACTGTTTGCAGTCTTGAAGGAGCCCTCACGGTGAGCAGAGTCCTCGTCACCGGAAGCGCAGGACGCCTCGGCCGTAGCGTGGTCACCACGCTCGCGGCGGCCGGGCACGAGGTCATCGGCGTCGACCGAACGCCCGGCACGCCATCCGAGGCCGCGATGGCCTTACCGGCCGATCTCACGGACACGGGCGAGACCTTCGAGGTCATCGCCAGGTTCCGGCCCGAGACCGTGATCCATCTGGCCGCGATCGCGACCCCGTTCAGCCTCCCGGAATCGGTGATCTTCAAGGTCAACACCCAGCTCGCGTTCAACGTCTGCGAGGCGTCCGTCGCGCTGGGCGTACCGGGCGTGGTGGTGGCCAGCAGCCCCACCGTCATCGGGTACGGCGCCCCCGGCGGCTGGGCGCCCGCGTACCTGCCGATCGACGAGGACCACCCGGTGCGCCCGTGGAACGCGTACAACCTGTCCAAGGTCACGGCAGAGCAGACCATGAAGGCGTTCGCGCTGGCCGGGACGACCAAGATGGCCGCGATCAGGCCGTGCTTCGTCATCCCGCCCGAGGAGTGGGCGGGCGCGCCCACCCAGTCGGGCCACACGGTACGTGAGCGCCTCGACCGGCCGGAGCTGGGCGGGGTCTCGCTGTTCAACTACATCGACGCCCGTGACTGCGCCGACATGATCACGGTGCTGGCCGCGGCGCTGCCCGAGCTGCCCAACGGCGAGGTGTTCTTCGCCGGGGCCGCGGACGCGCTGGCCCGCAAGCCGCTCGCCGACCTGCTGCCCCAGGTCGTGCCCGGCACCGAACCGTTCGCCGCCGGTCTCACCGGCACCACCCCCGCCTTCTCGATCACCAAGGCAGAGCGCCTGCTCGGCTGGCAGCCCAAGCGGAGCTGGCGTACCGAACTGAAGGATGCTGAATGAACCTGAGCGGTGTGCTGTTCTTCCCCGTGACCCCCTTCGACGCCGACGGCCGGCTCGCCGAGGAGGTGCTGGCCGAGCACATCCGGCAGGGCATGGAGCACGGTCCCGGCGGCGTGTTCGTGGCGTGCGGAACCGGCGAGTTCTCGGCGCTGTCGGAGGCCGAGCACGCGCGGGCGGTGCGGGTGGCGGCCGAGGTCGTGGGCGGGCGGGTGCCGGTGTTCGCGGGCGCGGGCGGCCCGCTCGGCACGGCGCTGAACCAGGCGCGGGCGGCTCGCGAGGCGGGCGCCGACGGGCTGCTGCTCATGCCGCCGTACCTGGCGCAGGGGCCGGGGCACGGCTTCGCCGCCTACGTGGCGGCGGTGGCCGCGGAGCTGCCGGTGATCGTCTACCAGCGGGGCTCCGTGGTGCTGGAGCCGGAGGCCGTGGTGGAGCTGGCCGGGATCCCCGGGGTGATCGGGCTCAAGGACGGCGTCGGCGACATCGACCGGATGCAGCGGATCGTGCTGGCGGTGCGGGAGGTGTACCCGGACTTCCTGTTCTTCAACGGGCTGCCGACGGCCGAGCTGACCATGCCCGCCTACCGGGGCATCGGCGTGGAGCTGTACTCCAGCGCGGTGTTCGCGTTCGCGCCGGAGATCGCGCTGGCCTATCTGAACGGTGACGAGCGGCTGCTCACCGGGTTCTACGCCCCGCTCGTACGGCTGCGCGGCAAGGTCCCCGGCTACCCGGTCGCCCTGGTCAAGGCCGGGGTACGGCTGCGCGGCCTGGACGTGGGCGCCGTCCGCCCGCCGCTGGTCGAGCCGACCGACGAGCACCTGGAGGAGCTGGAGGCGCTGATCAAGACGGGGCTGGAGCTGGCCGCGTCATGACGATCGCCGACCTGCGTACCTCGCTGCGGACGGCCCCGCTGCCGCGGCCCTGGGGCGCGGACGTGCCGGCCAACCACGTGGTCGTGTGCGAGGTCACGCTGGAGGACGGGCGGACCGGCACCGGGTTCTCGTGGACGCCGCAGATCGGGGCGCACGCCGTGCGGGCGCTGCTCGACCACGACCTGCGGGAGGCGCTGATCGGGCTGCCCGCGCACCCCGAGGTGGTGTGGGACCGGCTGTGGCGGCACCTGCGCGAGGCGGGGCCCGGCGGGATCACGACGATCGCGCTGGCCGGGATCGACCTGGCTTTGTGGGACCTGCGCTGCGGTGACAGCGGCCTGACCGACGTGCTGGGCCGGCGGCGTGACGAGGTCCCGGTCTACGGAAGCGGCGTCAACCTGCACTACCCGCTGGAGGAGCTGGTGGAGCAGGCGCGGCGCTGGGTGGCGGCCGGGTACCGGGGGGTCAAGATCAAGGTGGGCCGGCCCGACCTGGCGGAGGACGTGGCCAGGGTGGCCGCCGTGCGCGAGGTGATCGGGCCCGACCGGCTGCTGATGATCGACGCCAACCAGCGGTGGGACCTGCACCGGGCCAGGCGGGCTCTTTCCGCGTTGCGGGAGTTCGGGCTGCACTGGATCGAGGAGCCGCTGCCCGCCGACGACGTGGCCGCGCACGTGGAGCTGCGGCGCTCCATCGACGTGCCGGTGGCGGTCGGGGAGAACGTCTACACCACCTACGGCTTCCGTGACCTGCTCGCGGCCGGGGCGTGCGACATCGTCCAGCCGAACGTGGTGCGGGTCGGCGGGATCACGCCGTTCCTGCGGATCGTGGAGCTGGCCAGGACGTACGACGTGCCGGTCTATCCGCATCTGCTGAGCGAGGTGTCCGGGCAGCTCGCGCTGGCCCTGCCGCTGCCGGTCATGGCGGAGGACGTGGAGGACGCCTCGTTCGCGGCCCTCGGGCTGCTGGCGGAGCCGTACCCGGTGCAGATTTCCGACGGGGTCCTGCGGGCGGGCGCGCACGCGGGGCTCGGACTGAGGTGGTCGCGATGAAGGTGGTACTCGCTGGTGCGCACGGCCATGGGCGGCACCATCTGGGCAATCTGCGCAGGCTGGCCGACCAGGGGCTGATCGAGCTGGCCGGGATCTGCGACGTGGTGCCCGTCGAAGTGGACTTCGGCTCGCCGCTGCAGTCGCCCGACCTGGGCGAGCTGCTCGCGAAGACCGGCGCGGAGATCACGGTCATCTGCACGCCGATCCACACGCACGCCGACCTCGCGGTGACCGCTCTGCACGCGGGATCCCACGTGCTGCTGGAGAAGCCGCCCGCGGCGAGCCCTTCCGCGCACGCCCGGATCACCGCGGCGGTGGCGGAGACGGGGCTGGCCTGCCAGGTCGGCTTCCAGTCGCTGGGCTCGGCGGCGGTCCCCGCGCTGCGCTCGCTGATCGCCGACGGCACCATCGGGCGCGTGCGCGGCATCGGCGGCGCGGGCGCCTGGGAGCGGCCCTCGTCCTACTTCACCAGGTCGGCCTGGTCGGGCAAGCGCCGGCTCGACGGCGTGGACGTGGTGGACGGCGCGCTGACGAACCCGTTCGCGCACGCCGTCGCGACCGCGCTCGCCCTGGTGGACGGCCCTGTCGCGGAGATCGAGGCCGAGCTCTACCACGCCCATCCGATCGAGTCGGACGACACGTCTTGCCTGCGGATCCGTCTCGACGACGGCTTCGTGATCACGATCGCGGTGACGCTCTGCGCGACCGGCCGGAGCGAGCCGTACCTGGTCGTGCACGGCGACGCGGGCCGCGCCACGCTCGTCTACACGCAGGACCGGCTCAAGGTCGAGCTGCCGGACGGCACGGTCACGACGACCGCGTACGAGCGCACCGACCTGCTGGAGAACCTCATCGACCATGTCCGCACGGGCGCCGAGCTGATGGTGCCGCTGTCCGCCACGGAGACGTTCACGCAGGTGCTGGACGCGGTGCGGCTGGCTCCCGAGCCGCTGCCGATCCCGGAGCGCTACCAGGACGTCAAGCGGGACGCCGCGTCGGGCGAGGTCACGCACCGGTTCCTGCCGGGTGTCGCCGACGTGACGGCCCGCAGCGCCGAGACGCTGTCGCTCTACTCGGAGCTGGACGTCCCCTGGACCCGGGTGGAGCTGCTGGCCTCCGGGCGGGCGGTGGCCTCGTACGAGCTGCGGCCCGACCTGCCGGCCACCGACTCCCCGCGGCCCTACCTCCACGGGGTGCGGACGCTGGGCGGCGTCGAGGTCACCGAGGTGCGTCCCGAGGACCACGTGCACCACCTCGGGGTCGGGGTGGCGATCTCCGACCTGGGCGGGGCGAACTTCTGGGGCGGCCGCACGTACGTCAAGGACCAGGGGCCCGCCTGGCTGGACGATCACGGCGCTCAGCGGCACCTGTCGTTCTCCCGGCTCGACGACTCCGGCTTCGTCGAGCACCTGGAGTGGGCGGGGCCCGGCGGGCGGGTGGTGGCGCGCGAGGAGCGGACCGTGACGGCCCGGCCGTTCGGGGACTTCTGGGCGTTGGACTTCGCGTTCACGCTCACCAACCTCACCGGCGCGCCGCTGGAGGTCCGGAGCTCGGCCACCAAGGGGCGCGTGGGCGCGGGGTACGGCGGCTTCTTCTGGCGCGCCCCCGGCACCTCCACCGCCCGGATCGCGCTCCCCGGGGACGAGGAGGCCGTGCACGGCAGCCGCGACCCCTGGGTCGGCCTGTCCGGCACCACGCCGGAGGGGCGGGACTGGACGCTCGTCTTCGTGCAGTCGGACGGCGACCCGTGGTTCGTACGGGTCGAGCACTATCCGGGGGTCGGGCAGGCGCTGGCCTGGGACCGGCCGCTCGTCGTCGAGGACACGCTGACCAGGCGGGTCGTGACGGCGGTGGTGGACGGCAGGCTCGACGCCGCCGCCGCGTCCGCGCTGGCGGACACGGTACGCGAAGCGACACCGGCCCTTCGGTAAGCCCTCACTCGGCGTTTCCTGGCGGTTACGCGTTCGGTGGCTAGGGTGCGTGATCTGTGACTGCTCCCGTAGCCCTGGACACCCGGTCCGTGACCGCCAGGGACCCGTTCTTCGACAACGCCAAATACCTGGCCATCCTGCTCGTGGTGTGCGGTCACCTCATCGAGGACCAGCGGGACCACCCCATCGCCCACGCGCTCTACTTCTACGTCTACGTCTTCCACATGCCGCTGTTCATCGTGCTGAGCGGCTATCTGTCGCGCCGGTTCACGTTCTCGGCGGGGAAGGCGCGCAAGCTCATCTCCACGCTGGCGGTGCCGTACCTGATCTTCGAGGTGGCGTACTCGCTGCCGCGGCTGATCCTGTACGGGAAGTTCGAGCTGACCCTGCTGGATCCGTACTACCTGACCTGGTTCCTGCTGTCGTTGTTCCTTTGGCGGCTGTCGACGCCGGTGTGGCAGCAGCTCAGGTGGCCGCTGGCGGTCGCGGTCGTGCTGTCGCTGCTGACCGGGATGAGCGCGCTGCCCGACGAGCTGGCCATGAACCGGACGTTCGCGCTGCTGCCGTTCTACGTGCTCGGGCTGATGCTCAAGCCGGAGCACTTCGCGTGGCTGCGCAGGCCGTACATGCGGCTGACCGGCTTCCTGACGCTCGGGCTGGGGCTGGCGGCGGCGCTGCTCGTGCACGACCAGGTGCCGACGGAGTGGATCCGATGGCGGCTGTCCAACTCGGCGCTGCACGTGGACGACCTCACCGGCACGGCCGTGCGGCTGGGGCTGCTGGTGGCCGGGGCGGTGCTGGTGGCGGCATTTCTCGCGGTGACCCCGGCGCGGCACACGTGGTTCAGCGATCTGGGCTCGGCCACCATGTACGCGTACCTGCTCCACGGGTTCGTGGTCAAGGTCGCCGAGCGGTTCGAGCTGGGCGTGCCTTTGTCGATCCTGCTCGGTGTGGCCGCCGCCACCCTGCTCTGCACGCCGCCGGTGCGCAAGCTCTTCCACTGGGCCGTGGAGCCGCGCATGTCCTGGGCCTTCACGCCGCTCCGCCGGCCGTGACACGGTGGCGGGTATGGCCATCGACTTCACCCTCGCTCCCGAGCACGAGGAGATCCGCAAGCGGGTCCGCGCCTTCATCCAGGGGACCGTCATTCCCGCCATGGAGGAGGTGAAGGAGGCCGACCGGGACGCCTACCTGCGTACGATCTTCCGGCTCCGCTCCCAGGCCAAGGCCGAGGGGCTGTGGCTGCCCCACATGCCGAAGGAGTGGGGCGGCATGGGGCTGGGCCACGTCGAGCTGGCCATGGTGCAGTCGGAGGCGGCCAAGACCCGCGTCGGGCCGTGGGTGCTCAACTGCATGGCCCCGGACGAGGGCAACATGCACACCCTCCTGCACTGGGCGACGGACGAGCAGAAGGAGAAGTACCTGCGGCCGCTGCTGGAGGGCACGCAGATGTCCTGCTTCGCCATGACGGAGCCGGAGGTGGCGGGCTCCGACCCCACCCTGATCCGCACCACGGCCGTCCGGGACGGGGACGAGTGGCTGATCAACGGCCACAAATGGTTCATCTCCAACGCGCGCCGGGCCAACTTCGCGATCCTCATCGCGCGGACGGAGCCGGACGTGCCCGAGGGCTCGCGCGGCGCGAACACCGCCTTCCTCATCGACCTCCCCGACCCGGGCTGGAACGACGTGCGCGAGGTCGAGACGATGCACGGCTCCACGGGCCACAGCGAGATCGTCATCACCGATCTCCGCGTGCCCGACAGCCAGATCCTGGGCGGTCGCGGCAACGGCCACCGCCTCGGCCAGTACCGCCTGGGCCCGGCCCGGCTCGCCCACTGCATGCGCTGGATCTCCCAGGCGGAGACGGCCCTGGACATGATGGTCGAGCGCGCGCTCAACCGCTACAGCCACGGCTCGCTGCTGGCCGAGAAGCAGGGCATCCAGTGGATGATCGCCGACTCGGCCATGGAGCTGTACCAGTGCAAGCTGATGGTCCTGCACGCCGCGTCCAAGATCGACAAGGGTGAGGACTTCCGTACGGAGGTGTCGATGGCCAAGCACTTCGTGGCCAACAGCCTCAACCGGATCGTGGACCGGGCGATCCAGGTGCACGGGGCGCTCGGCTACTCGACGGACACGCCGCTGGCCGGTATGTTCCAGCACGCCCGCTGGGCCCGCTTCGCCGACGGCGCCGACGAGATCCACCAGATGCGCATCGCCGAACGCACCATCGCCGCCTACCGGGCCACCGGCTCCACCAACTCCGCCACCGGCGGCCTCCCCCTGTGACGGACGGTCGTCACCCGGGGCGGCTTCAGACGGTCGTCACCCGGGGAGCCGGCATCGTCACGATCTCCCGCTCGTAATAGGCCCGGAAGTCCTCCCCGGCCGCGAACAGCTTGTCGAGCTCGCCCCGGCACGCCGCGATCACATCAGGGTCGTCAATCCGCCTCGCACCGCTGTGGGTCCCGCAGGCGTCGTACGTCACCTCGTACATGACGGACGACCCCAGCACGACGAGCTCCGGCAGGCGCCGGTCGATCTCGAGGTCGGACACCTCCGCCGCGTCGAGCACCCGCACCTGCTCGGCCACCCCCACCCGCAGCGCCAGCACGTGCATCTCCCACTGCAGGTACGGCGTGACGGGTTGCTCGACGATCCGGATCCGCCGGCAGGGGTAGGCCCTGCCCCGGCCCTCGTCGCCCGTGTCGTCGACCAGCTTGAGCGAGCGTTCCCAGTCGCAGTCCATCATCGCGAGCCAGCTTGGCTCCCCGGCCTCGAAGCGCTGAATACGCTGGAGTTTCCAGAACACGTCATCAATGTTCCGGAAATTCGGCCAGAAATCGTCAAGATATCCGTCCGCACTTAGCAAGACTCCCGATATCTCGTGAATGCGCTCAAGCATATGACGACCGTACCCATCAGATTCGCGGCACGAACCCGTGAGCAGCGGCTACGCTGGCCGGGATGCTCACACAATTGATCGTCCTGCGCGGCAACTCCGGCTCGGGCAAGACGAGCGTCGCCCGAGCCTTCCGCAAGGCGTACGGCAGGCGCAGCCTCGCGGTGGTGAGCCAGGACGTGCTGCGCCGCGACATCCTCCGCGAACTCGACGTCCCGGACGGCGTCAACATCGGCCTCATCGACACCGTCACCCGCTACGCGCTCGACCACGGCCACCACGTCATCCTCGAGGGCATCCTCACGGCCGGCAGGTACGCCCCGATGCTCCAGTCCCTGCGCGAGGACTTCCCCGGCCGCAGCCGCTTCTTCTACCTCGACATCCCCTTCGAGGAAACGCTCCGCCGCCACGCCACCCGCCCGCAGAGCGCGGAGTTCGGCCCGGACATGATGCGCGAATGGTACATCGAACGGGACCTGCTGCCCGGCGGCTACGAAACCGTCATCGATCAGAACAGTTCGCTCGATGAAACGGTGCGACGGCTGCTATCCGAAACACTCGAATGCGCAGAAACCCGCAATTACCAGAAATCCACCCGAACCCCAGCAAATCACCTCATCGACTAATCACTTATACGCTCGCGCCTATCCTCTGAGGCGGGCGTAGGCCGCGGGCGGCATCCCGACCGCGGCGGTGAAGTCGCGGGTCAAGTGAGCCTGGTCCGTATAGCCGAGTTCGACGGCCAACGTCGCGAGGTCCAGCCCTTCGTAGACCCGCTCCGCCGCCTCGTGCAGGCGGAAGCGGCGGATCACCCATTTGGGGCCGATGCCGACATAGTCCCGGAACAGCCGCTGCAACGAGCGCACCGACCGCCCCGATCTGGCGGCCAGTTCATCGACCCGGGTCATGGAGACCTCGTTCTCGGCCATCTCCACCAGCGCCGCGACCTCTTCGGCCAGCGGATCCCGCTCCGGCCCCAGACCCAGCAGGAACCTCTCGACCAGCCCGATGGCGGCCCGGGCATCGGGCTCGGCCAGAACCTGCTCGACCAGCGAGGCGCCCGCCGAGCCGTACATCTCGCCGATCTCCACGAAACGGTCGGTCAACTGCGACACCGGACCGCCGAGAAACGGCCGGAAGCCGCCCGGACGGAAGCGCGTGCCGAGCACGCGGCCGCTGCCCCGCATCGTGTACGAGAACCCGCCCTTGATCACTCCCGCGAACTGATGGAAGTCCGTGGTGATCGTCATGTTCACGGTGGGGTGCGAGACGATGCGCTGTTCGTACGGCTCGGCGAGGTCGGTCCACGTGACGACCCAGAAGTGCTCCACAAACGTCGCAATCTCCGCTGATGGCGCCTGTCTGAAGAAATCGAAGGCGTCGAGCCCCGCGTACGGGTCGACCCAGCCGCGCTGTCGCGTTTCTACAAGCCGCGCCTGGGTCAGGCGGGGCATCATGGCTGCCATGGACGACATGATGCCGCTGATGACGCGCGCCACCGAACGGACCGCGGGATTGGTCCGCGCGATGCGACCCGAGCAGTTCGGCTCCTCGACGCCGTGCGCGAAGTTCGACGTCAAGGACCTGATCAACCACCTCGAGTGGGTGGCGGACCTGTTCGAGTCGCTGGGCCGCCAGGGGGAGAGGATCGAGCAGGAACCGTACGCGGGCGACTTCCCCGAGCGCGCGGAGCGCACGCTAGCCGCCTGGTCCCGGCCCGAGGCGTGGGAGGGCACCAGCCCCGCCATGGGCCTGCCGATGACCACGCTGGCCCACATGTACCTCGTCGACATGGTCGTACACGGCTGGGACCTGGCCAGAGCCACCGGCCAGGACTACGAGCCGGACGCTGAGACCGTCTCGCGGGCGCTCCACTTCACCGACCAGATGGCGGAGATGGGCCGGCAACGCGGCGCCTTCGGCCCACCGGTAGACGTGCCGGACAGCGCCCCGCAATTCGACCGCCTCCTCGGCATCATCGGCCGCGACCCAGCCTGGACCCCGTAAACCGCACCACCCTGATCAGCCGCCGTCACAACGAAGGGAGACACACCGATCCCCCCGCCCGCCGAACCAATCCGAACGCGGCGATCCCCCTCTCGACCCCCCTCCCGCCGAAGCAAACCCGGACACCGAATCACCCCTGGATGCCGATGCCGAGGCCGCTGCTCCTCCCCCCGGCGTGTGCTCCCCGAGGCGCCGCCCGCCTCCTTCCCCGCGCGGCCGCCTGGCCCCAGCACCCTGCTGAGCCCCTGGACACCAGGCGTTGGGCACCCGATTCGGGACGATGGACGAGATAGCGCTGCAGCACCGGGTGCCAGCGGTTGGCGGGCAGGTTCCGAAGCGCCGCGACAGCCAGGCAGTACTTGCTCACGGTGACCGGCCGCACCCCCAGCCCGCGCAGGACCTTGTCCACCAGCGCCTTCCCGTCGGCGGACTTCGACTCCAGCAGCACCAGGTCGCGGCGCGCCGGTGCGCTGGAGCACCCGTCGTGGCAGAGCAGGCCCGTGTCGCAGGTGAGCCTGGCCGCGCCCGAGGGGTCAATGAAGGTCACCCGCTTGTAGTCGGTGGACAGCACCGGCCCCAGCGTCTCCGGGGCGATGAGGTGTAGCTCGGCGAGAAGGGTGTCGCGCACGAAGTCGAACGCCTCCCGGGTGAGCGTCCGGCTCGGCGCGTCGTCGTACGGGATGCGGTGCTTGTCGGTGCTGCCACGGGTGCCGTTGAGCTTGAGCTCCAGCCACCGGCCGCCCCCGTCCAGGTAGGTGCGGGTGCGCACCTTGAACCTGCGCCGCCGACCCTGCCGGTGCTGGTGGAAGGTGAGCAGGTCAGGCGTGTCGAAGTACGTCGATGTGTAGCGGAACTGGCGTCTTGCCCCGATGCGCAGCACGGCGAACCGGTCTCCCAGCTCGGCCGCGAGTGCCGCCATGGTGGCGGCCGTCACGATGTATTTGCGATCGACCCGGCTCATCAGCTCCGGCACGTCCTCGAGCCCGATCGGCGCCACCTCGGCCGCGATCCCGGCCAGCAGCACATCCGCGTCCAACTCACCCATCACCACACCTCCACCACCTTCTGCATGACTCCGGCTCACGGGGTTCAGCGGACGCCGGCCCGTTGGGGAGGGGCCACGTAGCGGACGTCGACCACCGTTATGTCGCGGACGTAGTCGATCTGGGTGACCACGTAGTGGAGGACGTGTGCCCGCAGGCGGCTCTCCAGGTCGACCCGGAGCAGGTCCGGGTCCGAGTGGACGACGTCCAGGGTGATGACCTGGTGGCGGGTGCGGCCGAGCAGGGCCGGGTGGTCGGCGACGTACATCACCACCAGCAGGACGCCGTCCAGCAGCAGGGCGGTCAGCGGCCACGCGCCCGCGATGCCGTTGACCAGGCCCAGCACGATGGCGATGAAGTAGTAGGCGATCTCCTGCTGGGTGATCTCGCTGGAGCGGAGGCGGATGATCGACAGGACGCCGAACAGGCCGAAGCCGACGGCGACGTCGACGCGCTGGACGAGCAGGAGCGAGACCACCGCGAAGATGCCCACGTTGAGTGCCACGTAGGCGAAGAGCAGGTCACGTCGATGATGTCGCCGGTAGTAGAGGCCATAGGCCAGGGCGACGATCGACGCGAGATCCATTACCAGTCCGGCTGTCACGGCGCTCCCTCCGTCGGTGCTGCTGAGAACAGCTTTTCGGGGCGGGGTGAGGCGAGGGTGAGGTGATGATTAGGCGGCTCTCATGCGGTAGCCGGTGCCACGGACGGTCTCGATGCGGTCGGCGCCGATCTTGCGGCGTAGGTAGCGTACGTAGACGTCCACCACGTTGGAGCCGGGGTCGAAGTCGAAGCCCCACACGTGGCTGAGGAGCTGTTCGCGCGTCAGGACCTGGTCGGGGTGCCGGCAGAAGATCTCCGCCAGCGCGAACTCCCTGGTCGACAGGTCCACCGCCCGGTCCCCGACGTACGCCCGTCGCGTACGCAGATCCAGCGACAGATCCGACACCCGCAGCACGGTCACCTCCGGTGTGCGGTCGGCGCGCACGCGCAGCCGCAGCCGCACCCTCGCCAGGAGCTCCTCGAAGGCGAAGGGCTTGGCGATGTAGTCGTCCGCGCCGCCCTCGAGCCCCGCCACGGTGTCGCTCACGCTGTCGCGGGCGGTCAGGATGATCACCGGCATGGCCACCCTGGACTGCCGCAGCCTCCGCAACACCGTGAACCCGTCGCTCAACGGCAGCCCGATGTCCAGGATGAGCAGGTCGAATCCGCCCGCGCAGGCCAGGTCGTACGCCGCGACCCCGTCCGTCACCACGGCGGTCACGAAGCCGTTGGCCCGCAGCCCCTTCTCCACGAACGACGCGATCCTGGCCTCGTCCTCGGCGATCAGTATCCGGTTCATCCCAGCCTCCAGAGCTCCCACAGCGGGATGGACATGACGAAACGGGCTCCGCCGCCCTGGGCCTCCGTCACCTTGACGTTGCCGCCGTGGGCCTCGGCGATCGATCTGACGATGGCCAGGCCCAGACCGGCGCCTTCGTACGTCACGGTGCGGCCCGCGCCGCGCACGAACCGTCCGAAGATCCGCTCGCGCTCCGCGGGCGCCACCCCGGGGCCGCTGTCGCGTACCCACAGCTCGACCCACCCGTCGCGGACGGCGGAGCCGACGGCGATCAGGTCGTCGTCGGTGGTGTGGCGGACGGCGTTGGCCACGAGCTGCATGAGCGCCTGCGTGAGCCGCTGGCGGTCGGCGGGCACGCGGGCCTCGGCCACCTCGTCGACCCGCCAGCGCCGGGTGCCGAGCGCTCGGGCCTTGGCGACGACGCTGACCGTGAGGTCGGCCACCTCGACGTCGTGTATGTCGAGAAAGCCCGGCTGCTCCGATCTGGCGAGGGTGAGGAGGTCTTCGACGATGCGGTTCATCCGGTCGAGCTCGTCGGTGACCAGGGCGAGCGTCTCCGCGCGGTCGCGCGGATCGTCGCCCATGAGCTCCAGGTGGCCGCGGATGACGGTGATCGGCGTACGCAGCTCGTGGCCGGCGTCGTCCATGAAGTGCCGCTGCACGACGAAGGCGTTCTCGAGCCGGTCGAGCATGTGGTTGAACGTCGCGGCCAGCGCGGCCACGTCGTCGTCGCCCGGCACGTCGAGCCGGCGCGTGAGATCGGTGGAGTCGCTGATCTGCTCGGCCGTCTGGCTGATCAGCCGGACCGGCGCCAGCACCCGCCCCGCCACGAACCACCCGGCCGCCCCCGCTAACGCCAGCGCCGCCAGCGCGGACAGCCCGAGGACCCGGACCGCGTCCACGATCTCGTCGCGGTGGCGATCGTAGAGGATCGCCACGACGAGGTGGCCCGGGCGGGGGTCGGGCTTCACCGTCACCGGGATCACCGCATAATGGACCGTTCCTTTCGGGCTCTCGATCTCACCGCCGCCGGGCTTGATGGCCGTGGCCAGCCGCGCGACCAGCGCGTCGTCGATGTCGAGGCGTACGGGTGGCGGGATCGCGGTGATCTTGTGGGCCTTGCCGTCGACGATGCTGAAGAACGTCTCCCACCTGTCGGGCGCGTTGAGCGCCAGGTATCCCGTGAGCAGCTCTCCTACGTCGGTGATCGTGCGGCCGGTCTCCGGGTCGCGCGCGGTCGCGGCGTACCGGCGCAGCTTCTCCGCCTCGTTGCTGAGCTCGAGGTTCGTACGGTCGTCGAGACGAGCCAGCAGGATGGTCCAGGTCGCGAAGATCGAGACCGCGAGGGCGAGGCCGACGACGGCGAGCATCCAGCCCACGATCCGGGCACGGGCGCTCACCCGCATTCGATCGCCTGGTCAGTCGTCGCCGTCATCGTCATCTCCACCGCCACCGTCGTCGCCACTGCCACCGTCGTCGTCATCGTCACCGCCACCTGGTCTCGGCGCCGGCGGTCTGACCGGCTCGGCCCTGGTCTGGCGCGGGACGGGCCGCACGGCGGTCCCGCGCGCCGCGGCCTCGTCGCCGTCGCGCGACCCGGTGGCTCCGGCGGGTCTCGGGCCGGTGCTCGTGCCGGCCTTCGGCCTGGCGCTCGCGGTGGGTTTCGGTTTCACGCCTGCGGTGGGCTGCGGCCTCACCCCGGCAGCGGGCTGGGACCCGGCGTCGGCGGCCGGCCGGGATCCTGCATCAGCGGCAGGCTGGGATCCGGCATTCGCGGCAGGCCCGGACCTGGCATCGGCGGCCGACTGTGACGCCGTGTCCGTCGCGCGCGGTGGCGTCGTGCCCGTAGTGGGCTCCTGTTTCGTGCCTGGGGTGAGGTCCGGTCTCGCGCCCGGGGTGAGGCCTGGTTTCGCGACCGGGGTCGGCGGGCCGGAGCCCGGCCCGGGGGCGCCGCTCCCCGCGGGGGCCGACATGCCGGCCTCGCCCAGCGCGGGCGTGTGTGACACCACGACGGCCTCGCCCAGATCGGGCTCGCTGTCGGCCGCACGCACCAGCCCCACCGACATGAACCCCGCCATCGCCGCGGCCAAGGCGAAGAGGACCAACGTTCCCCGATGCTTCATGACCTTGACCTTGACGCCCTTCGAGGAGACCACGCTGAAGCCCAGATGAGAAACCTCTCATCTGATCACGCTGAGCCGCAGCAGAATCACGCTCTAATTGCTGGGGTTCGCCGCCCATACCGCCTCTTCTCGGGCGGGAGTTCCGACGGGAGGCGTTCAGGGTGGGTTCGCCTTCTCAGGCGGGGTTCCCGACGGGAAGCAGTCAGGGCGGGATCGCCTTCTCGGGCGGGGGTTCCGGTGGGAGGCAGTCAGGGTGGATTCTGCCTGGGAGGTCGGACTTCGGCCGAAGCGGCCAGAGGCGGTCGAGATACGCAAGGGCGGAGTCGTTCCCGGCAAGGGCGGGGCGGTGGAAGTGCCTGCCCGGCAGGGCGGACGCGCTCGGGACCGGAAGGAGTGCAGATGCGGGTACGGGACAAGGTCGTCGTCGTCACGGGTGCGGCCGGCGGGATCGGGAGGGCGATGGCGCTCAGGTTCGCCGCCGAAGGAGCGGCCGGGGTCGTCGTCGCGGACCTCGACGAGGCCGGGGCGATCGCAGTGGCCAAGGAGATCGGTGACCGCGCCACCGCAGTACGCGTGGACGTGTCCTCGGAGCCGGAGGTGGCAGCCCTGGCCGAGACGCCGTTCGGACCGGTCGACCTGTTCTGCTCGAACGCCGGCATCATCGGCGGCCACGGCCTGGACGCCCCCGACCAGGAGTGGAGCCGCCTGTACGCGGTGAACGTGCTGGCCCACGTGTACGCCGCCCGCGCCGTCGTACCCTCCATGATCGCCCGAGGCGGCGGCTACCTGCTGAACACCTGCTCCGCCGCGGGCCTGATCAGCTGCCCCGGCGACGCCCCGTACGCGGTGACGAAGGCGGCGGCGATCGCGTTCGCCGAGTGGGTGGCCATCCACTACGCCTCGCGGGGCATCAAGATCAGCGTCCTGTGCCCGCAGGGCGTGCGTACCGGCATGCTGGAGCAGGGGCTGGAGGAGGACCATCTGACCGCGAGGGCCGTGGCCGCCTCGGGCATCATCCTCGATCCGTCGGACGTGGCAACCGCGGTCGTCGAGGGCCTCGAAGCCGAGCGCTTCCACATCTTCCCGCACCCGGAGGTGGCCGAGTTCGTCCACCGCAAGGCCGAGAACCCTGACCGATGGCTGGCCGGAATGTCGCGCTTCGTGGACTCCCTGACCTCGGCCCGCTGATCTCGACTCCCCAACCTCGACTCTCCGACATCGGATTGCCGAGTCGCGAATGCCTGGCACCGATCGCGCATGGAGCGCCCGGCTGCGGTCGACGGTTCGGCGATTCGGCTGTGGGGGTCGGCCGTCAGCGGGTCGGCCATCGGTGGTTCGGCGGTCGGTGGTCGGCGGCTTTTCGTTGGAGGAGTTCGAGCAGCGGTCGAACAGGGTGCTTGGTCATCGCACGTTCGGCGAGGCCGCGCCGAACGGACCGGTGGACGTGCTAGGCGACGTCGAGCAGGATCTCCAGCAGGTCCTGCGGCGCGTCGCGCATGAGGTTGTGCGCGCTGGCCACCGCGTGCGTAGTCCACGCGGGGTCGCGGCGCAGCCGCTCGTATATGGACGTGAACGGCGACACCCCCTCCCACTCCGCCGCGTACACGTACTCCCTGCGGTGCACGTGCGCGAGGTCTCCGGTGAGCCGTAGCGGCTGGAGCAGCGAGGCGATCGGATGGGCCGTGGCGCGCGGGTCGAAGAACGGCAGCGGCCGGGTCGCGTAACCGCTGTCCACCACGTCCACGTACCAGCGCCGCTCCTGATCGGTGACGAGGCTCCAGCAGGAGTCCCCGTGGCCGGGCACGACGGCGTCGAGGTAGACCAGGTCGCGCACCCGCTCGGGCGCGCGGTCGGCGGCCCCGGTGATCACCATCCCGCCGTAGCTGTGGCCGACCAGGATCGCTTCGGTGAGGTTCTCGGCGGCCAGGACGCCGGTCACGTCCTGGATGTGCGTGTCGAGGTTCACCCCGCCGGTCAGCAGGTGGCCGCGCTCGGCGATGCCGGTCAGGGTCAGCGGGTACGCGCGATGCCCTCGGCTCCGCAACTGCTCGGCGAGCTCGTCGAAGCACCAGCCGCCATGACACATACCGGGGATCAAGACAAATATCGCCACAAGTCCGGATCCTAACAGAGATCGAACCGATCGGTTCTATCTTGTCGGGTCGAGGACGAGCTTGCCGACGGTCCGGCGGCCACGCAGGTCCGCGTGCACGCGCCGTACCTCCGACATCGGGTGGTCGCCGCCGTGGACGACGCGCAGCTCACCCGCCGCGACCTGCCCGGACATCTCCACGTACGCCTTGCCGAGGACCTCCGGGTGCGCGAGGGCGTTCATCAGCCAGAAGCCGCTGACCGTGGCCGAGCGGCGCTGCAGGTCGCGCGGCGGCACCGGGGTGGGCTCGACCCCGCCCGCCATCCCGTAGTAGGCGAGCCTGCCGAACGGGGCCAGCGCGGCGACGCTCTGGTCGGTGACGCGGCCGCCCGTCATCTCCAGGACCACGTCGACGGGATCGCCGTGGTTCGCCGCCCGCAACGCCCCGGTGAGGTCGTCCGCCGCGGGGTCCACGGCGGCGTCCGCGCCGAGGGACAGTGCGAATTCGCGCTTGTCCGGCGTGCCGGCCGTGGCGATGACGCGGGCGCCGCGCAGCTTGGCCAGCTGTACGGCCAGCGAGCCGACGCCGCCCGCCGCCGCGTGGACGACCACGCTCTCCCCCGGCTGCACCCGAGCAGTGCGATTGATCAGCCACCAGGCGGTCAACCCCTGGACGAGCAGCGCGATGGCGGTCACGTCGTCCACCCCGTCGGGCACCGGGAAGGCGCTGTCCTCCGCCACCACGGCCTTCTCGGCATACCCGCCGTCGGAGATCATCGCGGCCAGCCGTCGCCCGTCCGCGGTCCGGCCGACGACCTCGATCCCGGGGATCAGCGGCAGCGTGACGGCGGCGATGTAGCGGTTCTCGCGCAGGAGCGCGTCGGCGAAGTTCACCCCGCATCGCGCCACGTCGATGAGAACCTGACCGGCTCCCGGCCGGGGCTCGGGCACCTCTCGCACGGCCACGACCTCGGGCCCGCCGAACTCGGTGATCTGCACCGCTCGCATGTCCAACTCCCTGGAATGGAGTACCTAAGTGGTACTTCGTACCATAATGGATCGAAGTACAGCACGACTAGACTGAGGCGGTGCCCCGATCCACCCTCCGCGCCCGCAACCAGCAGCGAGCCCGTGACGAGATCGTCGCGGCCGCCTACGAGCTGTTCGCCGAACGCGACTACGCCGGTGTGACGGTCGCGGACATCGCCGACCGGGCCGGGGTCGGCCGCACCACGTTCTTCCGCTACTTCGGCGACAAGCAGGAGGTCGTCTTCGCCGGCGAGGAGGAACTGCTGGACGACATCGCCCGGCGACACCGCGAGCTGCGGCTCGACCGTCCGCCGTCGCTGCCGGAGGCGCTCGCGCTGCTGCGCGACACCGTGGCGGCGGTCTGCGCATGGGCGACGCGGGACACCGACCGCTACGTCCTGCGCGAACGGCTGATCGCGGCGAACCCCGAGCTCGACGACCGCGCGGCCCGCAAACAGCGACGCCTCGTCGAGCTGGCCGGGGAGCTCCTGAGGCAGCAGGGCGCCTCGGCGGAGACCGCCGCGCTGGCCCCGCAGGTGGCGCTGGCCTGCTACAAGGCCGGCCACGAGGTCGCGGCGGGCGACCCGGCCGCGCTGTGGCCGAGCGTCGGCGCGGCCTTCGACCAGCTCGGCGTCACCTCAGACGCCGGGCCGGGCCAGACCTGAGCGCTCGGCATCCCCTCAGGCGCCGACCTGAGGGCTGGAGAAGGTGACCGTCACGGCCGCCGTCCGGGGAACGTCGCTTTGAGTAAGGGGGTACTCATGCGATCCCAGCCGGAGGAGCCGATTCTGGGGCTTGATGAGGGATCGGCGACGCACTCCAGGAGGATCCATGACGCCATCGCGGGCACGCATGCTCATCATGGCCGGAATCCTCGGCCTCGTGGCGGTCCTCGGGATCGCCTGGCTGGCCGGCGTCGCCACCGGCAACGGCGCGGAGCCGATGGCCGGCACCGGGACGAACGCCACCGCGGACGCCCCGGACGGCTCGGCGGACGCACCCGACGCCGACGGCTCGGCGAGCGACGCACCTGACGCCGACGGTACGACGAGCGGTGCGCCCGACGACGACAGCTCGGCGACCGGAGCGCCCGACGGCTCGACCGGTCAGGGCAAGGATGCCGACGGGCAACCGACCGGCGACAGGTCCACGCCTCCGGGAACGCGCAACAACCGCCGCAGCGTCCACTGGAACGGCGTGCACCTCGACGGCTCCCCCGGCGACGACGGTTGCGTCACCATCATCAACAAGACCTCCACCGTCGGCACGATCGAGTCCGTCTCCTTCGCCGTGCAGTCGGGCCCCGGCCGCGCCACGGCCCGATCGGCCCCCGGCCACTGCGACCCCACCGGCGACCCCTTGTGCCAGGGAGTCCAGCTGAGGGCCGGTTCGCAGTGCCTCGCGGGCGCGATCATCACGGGCGACGCCTCTGACCGCCCGTACGTCATCCAGGCGGTGGTCCGCTTCCGCTACCTGTGCGTCAACGTCGAGGACGCGCCCTGCGACCAGGTCCGCGACTGGGGCGGCCCGCCGCCGACGGCGGAGGCGCCGGTGGAAGTGACCGGCCAGACATCCAACAACGTTCCGCAGTTCTCGTACTACATCGGCGATTCGGGCACCTCCTCCGAAGAGTCCCCGACGCCGTCGCCGGATGACGACACCGGCACCTCCACCGACGACTCGGGCAGCTCTCAGGAGGACTCGGACTCCGGATCGCAGGACGACGGGCCGGATACGGCGGATGACGGCACGACCACGGCTCCGGAGGGAGAGTGACCACCACGCACGAGCCCGCGAGCGAAACCGCAACCGGACAGGAGCCGGCGACCAAGCGGGGGACGGCACCCGATCAGGAGACGGCAAGCGCGCAAGAGACGGCACCCCGGCAGGAGACGGCGAGCGCGCCGGAGGCAGCGAGCGCGCAAGAGACGGCACCCGGGCAGGAGGCGGTCTCGGCGCGGGTGCGGCAACTCGCCGAGGCCGTAGGCCCCACCACGCTGGCGACCGCGCTGCTGATCTACTTCGGCTACGTGGCAACCCGCGCCCGCTTCGACTACTTCGGCATATCCCTCGACATGACCGGCCTGTCCAACCAGAGCCTGCTCCTCGACGGCCTCGAAGTCGTGCACGTCCCGGCCGCCCTGATCTGCCTGGGCACGCTGCTGGTCATCGCCGTCCACGCCACCGTCTCCTGGCAGCTCGCCCGCCGCCCCGGCGACACCGTCAACACCTTCCTGGCCGCCGGCTTCACGCTCGTCGGCCTGCTCCTGATCGGCCGCGCGATGATCGGCATCTTCCTCGGGGACGCCGACACCAGCGTCGTCATCGGCGCGACGCCGCTCGCGCTGGCGTCCGGCCCGGCCATGGTGGCGTACGGAATCCACATCCACGGCAAGAACCGCGGCCGCCCGCTCATGTCACCCCGCCTGGCCAGGAACGGCGTGCTGAGCGTGCTGGGCCTGGCCGTCGCCGGCCTGTTCTGGGCCTCGACCACGGTCGCGTGGGCCTACGGCACCGGCCGGGGCGAGCAGGACGCGCACGACCTGCCCAAACGCGCCGAGGTCATCCTCGACATGAAGGAGCCGCTGCAGGACGTACCTCCCGGCATCACCCACATCCGGCTGAAGACCACCGGCAAGGACCCGAGCTACGCGCACCGCTACCGCGGCTTCCGGCTCCTGCTCGCCTCCGGCGGCCGGCTGTTCCTGGTCAACCCGGAGTGGAAGCTCGGCCGCGACCAGACGATCGTGGTCCCGTACGACAACGGCATCCGCGTCCAGCTCATCTCCCAGCCCTGACCGGCGCGCCGGCGCTCTACCCCTCGGGGATGCCGGACTCGGCGCGGTCGGCGTCGATCACGTCGCCGAGCAAGGTGACCACGGCCGCGGCGACGTCCCGCAACGTGGCGTCGGGGACCGCGGACTCGGTCTCGAACGCCCGCCGGACGGTACGAGAGAGCAGGTCCGCCCGCTGCTCCCGGCCGTCCGAGGCGCCCCCCGCCCGCAGGAACCCCTCGAACGTCGCCTGGTAGGCGAACCCGAGCTCATCGACGCTCATGTCGTCGCGGAGCAGGCCGTGCTCGGCGAGCAGCCCCAGGTAGTCGCGGGCCATGGCGCCGTGCCGCTCGTCGCGGGCCGGGTCGGGGGAGCTGGTCAGCTTGCCGACCAGGTCGGGATCGGCCAGGAGGAAGCTGAGCAGCAGCGGCCGGTTCGCGATGGCCAGGAAGTAGGCCCGCGCGAACCGGTGCAGCAGGCATGCCCGCGGATCCTCCCGGAGCGCCTGGCGCAGCTCGTCCATCGCCCGGAGCACCTCCCGCGCGAAGACCGCGCCGAACAGCTGCTCCCGGGTCTTCCAGTGCAGGTAGACGGTCCCCTTGCCGATGCCGGCCCCGGCGGCCACGTCGTCGATGGTCACCCGCCGGTAGCCGTGGCGCAGCAGCAGGTCCGCCGCCACGTCGAGGATCCGTGCGGCCCGCTCGGCTCGCTGCCGCGGGTCTCGGAGTCGTTCGGCGCTCACCCGCAGACCATATGACCAAATGCGAAATCTGGTCAACTCACCAACTAGCAATTGACTAACTTTCAAATCTCGTCATATGGTCACGGCGAAACACGGCAACCTGAGGAGTGAGTCATGAAGACAGTCCTGATCTCCGGAGCCGGCATCGGCGGCACCACGCTGGCGTACTGGCTGGCGCGGCGCGGCTTCCGGCCCACCGTCGTCGAACGCGCCACCGGCCTGCGCTCCAGCGGCAACCCCGTGGACGTCCGCGGCCCCGCCGTGACCGTGGCCGACCGCATGGGCGTGATGCCGCGGCTGCGCGAGGCGGCCACGCAGGTGACGGCGATGAGCTTCGTCAACGCCTCCGGCCGCCAGGTCGGGCGGGTCAACATGCGGGCGCTGCGGCAGGCGTCCGGCAGCCGGGAGGTGGAGGTGACACGTACCGACCTGGCGGCCATCCTGTACGAGGCGAGCCGCGACTCGGCCGAGGTCCTGTTCGGCGACACGATGACCGCGCTGAGCCAGGACGGCGACGGCGTGGACGTCACCTTCGAGAAGGCCGCGCCGCGCCGGTTCGACCTCGTCATAGGAGCCGACGGGCTCCACTCGACGACCCGGCGGCTGGCCTTCGGGCCCGAGTCCGCGTTCGTCCGCCACATGGGCCTCTACGTCGCGACGATGCAGCTCGACGGCCCGGCCGACAACCAGCAGGACGTCGTCCTGCACAACGCCCCCGGCCGGCTGGCCTCCGTCCACCCCGTACACGGCCGCGCCCTGGCGGCCTTCATCTTCCGTCACCCGGAGGTGCGGGGCTTCAACCACCGCGACCTCGCGCAGCACAAGCGGATCCTGACCGACGCCTACGCAGGTGACGGGTGGCGCGTGCCGGAGCTGCTGGACCAGGTCCGCGCCACCGACGACCTCTGGTTCGACTCCGTCAGCCAGGTGCGCCTCGACTCCTGGGCCGAAGGGCGTATAGCGCTGCTGGGCGACGCGGCCTCGTCGGTGTCGCTGTTCGGCGACGGTTCCACCCTGGCCATGGCCGGCGCCTACACCCTCGCCGAGGAGCTGGCCGCCACCCCCGCCGACCCGCGATCGGCCTTCGCGCGGTACGAGGCCGAGCACCGCACCCTGGTGGACCCGCGCCAGGGGAACGTCGCGACGGCCGCGGCCATGATGGTCCCCGCCACCCGCGCCGGGATCGCCGCACGCAACCTGGCGAGCCGGTTCTGGCCGGCCGCGGCCGGCGCCTCATGGGTCCGCAACCGGCTCACCCCGGTGGCCGTCTGAAGAATCCCGCGGCCGCGGTCAGGGGCGTACGAGCCTGACGGCGAGGAAGGACGGCCGCTCGTTCAGCTTGTCGTAGGCGGCCTCGTCGATCTCCCGCAGGGCGGCCACCGGGCGCGGCTCGACGACCCGTTCCAGGACGAACCCGGCGGCCAGCAGCTCCCCCAGGAAGACCTCCAGCGACATCCGCTGGAAGTGGATCGAGAACGGGCCGTCGCCCACGGGAAGCTCGACCCAGTCGCCGGCGTGGTACGAGCCCCCGAAGTGCTGCCAGTCGGCGGTCGGATGGCCGGTCGAGACCACGAGCCACCCTCCCGGCCGCAGCACCCGGCGCAGCTCGCCCAGCAACTGCGCGCGGCGGGTGACGTGGGGATACACCAGCGCGCACACGGCCCCGTCGAACGACGCGTCATCGGCGAAGTCCAGCGGCTCCTCCAGATCGCGCAGAAGAAGCTCGGCCCGCTCCCCCACCCGCGCCCGCGCGTGACCCAGCAGCGCGGCGCTCCCGTCGACACCGACCACCTCGGCCCCGCGGGCCAGCAGCTCGGCCGCGTAGTGCCCGGCTCCGCACCCGACGTCGAGAACCCTCGTCCCGGCGAGGTCACCGGCGAGCTCCAGCATCGCGGGCCGGTCGACGTAGGCGTTGTACGGGCTCGTGGTGGCATGTTCGGCGAACTGGTCTCCGAGCGCGCCGTGATAAGCGGTCTCCGGGGGCATCAGCCCATCATGACAGCGCCTCCACCCCGCTCTCCACCCTTCGGAGGTGCCGCTCCACCCCGCCCCGTCCCTACCGTCCCAGGCATGGACAAGCACTCTGGACGGCCGGGCAGCCTCTGGCTCGAACTGCTGCACCGGCTCCTGGACGCCAACGGGGGAAAGATGAACGGCAAGTTCCTGCTCGCGATCGTCGTCGTGGCGCTGCTGGTGGTCGTCGGTTTCGTGGCCTTCCGGCTTATCTTGGTGGACATGATTCTGACCTTGAAGGACTCGCGCTAGGCGATGCGAGAGGTGTGGGGGCGGGTCGTACGGCTCCTGGCGGCCGACGACCCCGAAACGGGGCGCCTGGTCAGGCTGCTGTTGAGCCTGGTCCTCGCCTGGTCGCTGGCGGCCGCCGAGCCCGATCGCGTCCCCGCGCTGCTGTGGTCCGCACTCGGTGTGTCGATGGCGTGCTGGCTCGCCTTCGTCCTGCTCGACGGCCGGTTCCCGCGCGTGGCCGTGGCCGCGCTGGCGGCGGGTTCGGCGGTCGCGGCGTCGGTGTCGGGGTCGGTCGAGCCGGCGCCCACGGTGTTCGTGTTCGCGATGTTGCTGCTGTTCGCGGCGCACATGACGCCGAGCATGGCGGCGATCGCCGCGGTCACCGCGACCGACCTGGTGCTCATGGTCGGCAGCCTGCTGTGGTGGGAGCAGCCGCGATCGGCGATCGTGGTCCGCGGGACGGTCGTGATGCTCACCGTGCTCTTCGCGTTGCAGCGGCGCCAGTACCGGCAGGCCCAGCACGACCGGGCCAGGGCCATGGCGCTCGACGAGCGGACCCGCATCGCCAGGGAGCTGCACGACGTGCTCGCGCACTCCCTCGGCGCCCTGGGGGTGCAGCTGGAGGTCGCCGAGGCCATGCTCACCGAGCGGGGCGACGTGGAGGGGGCGGTGGCGCGCGTCCGCAGAGCGCGGGCACTGGCCAGGGAAGGGCTGGTCGAGGCCCGTTCGGCAGTGGCGGCGCTGCGCGAGGACGTGCCGCCGCTGCCCGACGCGTTGAGCCTGCTGGTCACCGAGCACCGCAGGGACCACGAGGTGCCGGCCGAGCTGCGTACGACGGGCACACGGCGGCCGATCACCCCGGCGGCGGAGGTCTGCCTGCTGCGTACGGCACGCGAGGCGCTCACCAACGCCGCCAAGCACGCGCCGGGCGAGCCGGTCACGGTGGAGATCGGCTACGGTGAGGGCGCCGTCCGGCTGGTGGTGCGCAATCCGTACGCGGCCGCGGCGCCGTCATCCGGGCACGGGCTGCAGGGCATGCGCGAGCGGCTGGCGCTCGCGGGCGGGACGCTGAGCGCGGGACCGTCGGGGGGCCTGTGGGAGGTACGGGCGGAGGTGCCGGAATGAAGGTCCTGGTCGTGGACGACCAGCAGCTCATGCGCGAGGGCCTGGTGGCGCTGCTGGACCTGGTCGACGACGTGGACGTGGTGGGCGACGCCGGGGACGGCGAACAGGCCCTGCGCCTGGTGGCCGAGCTGCGCCCCGACGTCGTGCTGATGGACCTGCGCATGCCCGTGATGGACGGCGTCGAGGCCACGCGGCGGATCGCCCACGCGCATCCGGAGGTGGCCGTCGTGGTGCTGACGACGTACGACGACGACCGGTCCGTGGACTCCGCCCTGCTGGCCGGGGCCTGCGGCTACCTCACCAAGGACGCCGGGCGCGCGGAGATCGCCGCCGCTCTGCGCTCGGCCGCCGCCGGGCAGTCGACGTTCTCGGCGGCGGTGTCCCGCCGGCTGGTGGACGCGCTGTCCCGTGCCGCGCCGCCGCCGGTCTCGGCGTGTCCCGACGGGCTGACCGTACGGGAGGTCGAGGTGCTGAGGCTCGTCGCCCGGGGGATGAGCAACGCGGAGATCGGCTCGGCGCTCTTCATCGCGGAGACGACGGTCAAGACGCACATCAACAACGCCTTCGCCAAGATCGGCGTACGCAACCGCACGGAGGCCGCCGCCTACGCGCGAGACAGCCTCCTGTAGCGCCTGCGCCAGGGCCAGCGGGCCGATGGAGAATGACATAGGCTCGTTCTTGATCCGGACAGCTGACCACTTGGAGATGGGTTCATGCCGTCAGGAGTACGCGACGGCGCCGAGGCGGGCCGTCCGGTCGGGGGGCCGGGCCTGGGCGCGTTGTTACGGAGCTGGCGTGAGCGGGCGCTGCTGACCCAGGAGCAGGTGGCGGCGCGGGCGGGGCTCAACGTCCGCACGGTTCGCCGGTTGGAGGCGGACGAGCTGCGGCGGCCGCGCAGCGCGTCGGTGCGCTCGCTGGCCGTGGCGCTGGGCCTGGACGCCGCGGAGGTGTCCGTTCTGACGCGTGCCGCGAACGGCCTGTCGGAAGGCGCGCGGCCGACCCCGCGGCAGCTGCCCGCCGACGCGGCGGCGTTCATCGGCCGGGCACGGGAGCTGGCCGTTCTCGACGACATCGGTGACGCCGCCACGGTGGTGGTCACCGCCATCGACGGCATGGCGGGGGTGGGCAAGACCGCGCTGGCCGTGCACGCCGCGTACCAGCTGGCTCCGCGCTTTCCCGACGGTGATCTGTTCGTCGACCTGCACGGCTACACGCGAGGCATGCCCGCGGCGGACCCGGCCGACGCGCTCGCCCGCGTGCTGGAGGTGCTGGGCGTGCCCGGGGAGACGATTCCGCAGCACCTCGACGACCGGGCCGCGCTCTATCGCAGCGTGCTGGCCGACCGGAAGATGCTGATCGTCCTGGACAACGCCGCCGACGAGGCCCAGGTGCGGCCCCTGCTGCCGGGTGCGGGCGGCTGCCTGGTGCTGGTGACGAGCCGGCGGCGGCTGGTCGGGCTGGACGACGCCCGTACGGTGTCGGTCGACGTGCTGCCGCTCGCGGACGCGATCGCGCTGTTCACCGGCACCGCCGGCGAGGAGCGGGTCGCGGGGGTGCCACGGGAGGTGCTGGCCGCGGTGGTACGGCGGTGCGGGCTGTTACCGCTGGCCATCCGCCTGGCCGCGGCCCGGCTGAAGGCCCATCCGGCCTGGAGCGTGCGGCACCTGTTGCAGCGGCTGGAGGAGCACCAGCACCCGCTGAGCGAGCTGCGCGCCGGGCAGCACAGCGTCACCGCCGCGCTCGACCTGTCCTACCAGGAGCTCACGGACGCCGAGCGGCGGGCGTACCGGCTGCTGGGGTTGCACCCCGGCATGGACCTCGCGCCCGACGCGGCCGCCGCGCTGCTGGCCACCACCGTCAAGCGGGCCGCGACGCTGCTGGACCGGCTGCTGGAGGTCCACCTGCTGCAGGAGCCGATCCCCTGCCGCTACCGATTCCACGACCTGATCAGGACACACGCCGCCGAACGGGCCGCCGGCGAAGAGCCCGAGTCCGACCGGCGCGCCGCCTCGGCGCGGCTGCTGAACCACTACAGCCGCGCGGCCTCGGCGGCGATGGACCTCCTCTATCCCTACGAGGCGGACATGCGGCCGCGTATCGCGCCGGGCGAGGTGGCGCCGCCCGCGGTGGCCGACGCCGCCGCGTGGCTCGAGGCCGAGCTGTCCAACCTGCTCAGCCTCGCGCAGCTGGCCGCCGAGCACGGCTTCTCCGAACACGTCCGGCACCTGTCGGCCACCCTGCACCGGTGCCTGCGCACCCGCGGCCGGTATGCCGAGGCCGAGACGCTCCTGGAGCGGGCGCTGTCGGCGGCCCGGGCCGCCGAATACCGTACGGGCGAGCTGGAGGCCCTCCTCGGGCTCGGCGAGATCCGTCAGATGCAGTGCCGGTACGAGGCGGCTCTGGAGGATTCCTCCCGCGCCCTGGCCATCGCCTGCGCCATCGGTCATCGAGCGGGCGAGTTACGGGCGCTCAACGGCATCGGCATGGTCCGCGGGTTCCAGGGAGAGTACGCGCGGGCCGCCGAGCACTTCGAGCAGGCGCTGGACATCGCCCGGGCGATCGGTCACCGTACGGGTGAGCTGGACGCGTTGATCGCCGCCGGCAACGTCCACCGGATCATGGGGTGGTACGACACGAGCGCCGACGAGCTGGCGCGGGCGCTCGTCATCGCCCGCTCGATCGGCCACCGCACCGGCGAGTTACGGGCGCTGCTCGGCATCGGCTTCATCCACCTCGGACAGGGCGCGCACGGCCCGGCCACCGGCTACTTCACGCGGGCCCTGGGGCTGGCCCGCGCCACCGGGCACCGGCTCGGCGAGCTCGACAGCCTCAACGGCCTCGGCCACCTGCACCGCTTCCAGGGACGGTACGAGGAGGCGTACGACTGCTACGAGCAGGCCCTGCGCCTGGCGTGCGAGATCGGCAACAGCAACTGGCAGTTCGAGGCCCTCCACGGCATGGGCCGGCTGCAGCATGCCCGCGGCCAGTCCGACCAGGCACTCGACTGCCACCGCCAGGCGCTGGACCTCGCCTCGGACCTTCACCAGCCGAGCGACCAGGCCCGCGCCCACGACGGCCTCGCCCACGCCCACCACGCGCTCGGCCGGCCCGACCACGCCCGGCGCCACTGGGCCGAGGCCCTGACCATCATGTCCGCCCTCGGCATCGACCGGACCGAAGAGACGGGGGTGGACGCCGAGAGCATCCGCGCCCACCTGGCGTCAGCCGATTCGCATCAGCTGCCCGCCGTCGGCCCGTAGGCGCAGGGCGGGGCCGTGCCCGGCTGCATCCGGACGCGAAGCACCTGGCGGAGCTCGGGCGGCAGGCTTCCGCGCCCCACGCAGAGCACCTGGCTCGCGCCCGTACGGCCGGTGAGCACGACCTGGCAGCCGGGAACCGGCTGGTTGTCGAACGTGTCGACCTCGTACAGCTCCACCGGCTGATCCCGGGGCGGCTGGCAGGTCGTGTAGCTGAAACTGACGCCGGCGGTCCCGCTGATCAACGTCAGCCGTCCGACGGCCGCGTGCGCCGTGCCCGTCGTGCCCGCCACCGCCAGGCAGGCCAGCGCCGACCCGGCGAGCAGTGCTTTCGTCATCGATTTCATGACGCGAGTGTCGATTGCCGCTGCCTGAACATCCAGGGCAATAACCGGCTATTTCCCGGACATATCACGGAAGATCTGCAGCTTTACCGTACCGAGATATACCGATTTCGCTACTGTCGCATCCATCACATATGAGAGGAAAACCTGGATGCGCCGCTTACCCACTGTTCTCGCCGCCGCGCTCGCCGCAACCTCGCTCCTCCCTGCCTCCGCCCTGGCCCAATCCGGCCGGAGCAAGGAGAGCACCGCGGCCGCCGGCGCGTCGGCGAAAGCGACCAGCGGTAAGGCGACCTTCTACGAACTCCGGTCCGGGGGCGGCAACTGCTCCTATCCGTCGCCTCCCGCCGGCGATCTCTACGTCGCGCTCTCCCGCGGCGAGTACCGCGCCGCGGCCGCCTGCGGCGGCTACCTGACCGTCACCGGGCCGAAGGGCTCCGTGCAGGTCAAGGTCGTCGACCAGTGCCCAGAGTGCCCCGCCGGGCACATCGACCTCAGCCGCAAGGCCTTCGCCCGCGTCGCGGACCCCGACAGGGGCTTGGTCGGGGTCACCTACAGGCCGGCCGCCAACCCGAAGATCGGCAAACCGCTCTCCTTCCGCGTCAAGGAGGGGTCGTCGCAGTGGTGGCTGGCCCTGCTGGTCAACAACCACGGCAACCCGCTCACCTCGGTCGAGGTGAAGACCGCCGGCGGCGCGTGGCGCAAGCTGGCCAGGGCCGACTACAACTACTGGATCGCCGAGTCCGGCGCGGGCCAGGGCCCCTTCTCCGTACGGGTCACCGACACCCGCGGCCACCGGGTCACCGCCAGCGGCGTCCGCCTGGCTCCCTCCGCCGTCCAGCACACCACCACGAAGATGTACTGAACGCCGTCAGCCTCGGGTCTGAGGATCCACCACGGGCCGGTGGCCGGCCAGCCGGAACCGATTCCGGTACGCCGACGGCGCCACACCGAGCACCCGCAGAAACGCCTGGCGCATCGTCTCCTGCGAGCCGAAGCCGCACGCCTTGGCGATCTCCCGCACGATGGCGTCCCCGGACTCCAGCCGGGCCTGCGCCGCTTCGACCCGGAGCCGCTCCACGAACTGGGCCGGCGTCGACCCCAGCTCGCGGCGGAACAGGCGGGTCAGGTGACGCTCGCTGACGGCTAGGCCGGCGGCCATCGTGGCGAGGCGATGGTCCGCGGACAGGTCCGCGGCGACCAGGTCGAGCGCGCGGCGTACGGTCGGGTTGCGGGGCGCGGGAGCGGCGCCCGGGACGCTGAACTGGCGCTGCCCGCCGGGACGCTGCAGGAACACGACGAGGTGCTTGGCCACCGCACGGGCCCGGTCCTCGCCCTGGTCCTCCCCGACGAGCGCCAGCGCGAGGTCGATCCCGGCGGTGACACCCGCTGACGTGACGATCGAGCCGTCGCGTACGTAGATGGCGTTCGGCTCCACCGTGACGCCCGGGAACCGCGCCGCGAACTCGGCGCAGGCGTCCCAATGCGTCGTGGCCCGCCGGCCGTCGAGCAGCCCGGCCTCGGCGAGCAGGAACGCGCCCGTACACACGGACACCACCCGCCGGGCCCGCGGCGCCAGCTCCCGCAGCCTGTCGACCAGCGCGGACCCGAGAACCCCTGACGACCTCCTCGGATAGCCCGGCACCACCAGCGTGTCCACGTCGAGGTCCGGATCCGACAGCGCGAGATCCACGCTCAGCGAGATGCCGACATCGCTGCGAACGGGCTGCCCGTCCGGCGAAGCCAACCGCACCCGATATCCACCGGCGTCGTTGAAGACCTGAACGGGGCCGGCCACGTCGAGCAGCAACACTCCGTCGGACACGGCGAAGATCACTTCGTCGGACCGATTCGTTGTCATGTGGATAGTCTGTGGGCGCACGACGGATGTCTGCAAGGACGCCTGTCCCACGGATCCGGACATCAGGCGGTCGATGACGATGACCTGCTCCCCTCGCTTCTCTCACCCCCACCGCTTTCGAGGCTGATCGCATGACTCCTGCTTCCGCCGCCCGGCGGCTGCCCTTGGTGCTGGCCGCCGTGGTGCTCCTCGCTCTGGTCGTCTCGGGTTTGCGTCCCTACGACCGGCTCACCTGGCTCCTGGAGACCTTCTGGGTGATCGGTGGTCTGCCGCTCCTGGTGGTGCTCTGGCGGCGCTTCCCGCTCACCACGCTGCTGTGCTGCCTGCTGGCCGTGCACGCGCTGGTTCTGATCGTCGGGGGGCACTACACCTATGCGCGGGTTCCGTTCGGGCACTGGCTGCAGGACGTGCTGGCGCTGTCGCGCAACCCCTATGACCGCGTCGGCCATCTGGTGCAGGGGTTCGTGCCCGCGATCCTGGTCCGTGAGGTGCTGGTGCGGACCTCCCCTCTGCGCGGCAGCGCGTGGCTGGCCCCGCTGACCGTCTGCGTCTGCCTGGCCTTCAGCGCCTTCTTCGAGATGCTGGAGTGGTGGTCGGCGCTCGCGGCCGGGTCGGCGGCCGACGCCTTCCTCGCCGTCCAGGGCGACCAGTGGGACACCCAGTGGGACATGGCCTGCGCCCTCATCGGCGCCGTCGCGTCCCTCCTGCTCCTCACCCGCCTGCACGACCGGCAGCTCGCGCCCCTGCACGCCGACCGGCGTCAGTGCATGTGACGGGTGAAGCGGCCCTGTCCGGTCGTTTCAGGCGACGACCGCGAGCAAGGTCGTCATGGCCGCGGTGAGCTCCGGGTCGCCGCTCGGGTTCGAGCGTGCGCGGGCCTCCTCGACGCTGATGCCCCTGGTCGCCAGCCGCCAGAAGGTGTCCTGGTCCATCGAGACCCGCGCGGCCGGCCGGTCGCCGGGCATCCCCGGCCGCCATCGGCCGCCCTGCCAGGCCACGCTCCACTGCCCGCCGGCCGCCCCGAGCACCTCCAGGTGAGCCGCTGTGCCGTCGGGGCGTTCGTACGTCCTCAAGGTGTGCGGCAGGGCGCGCGCGAAGAGGTCCAGCACCGGCGCCATGAGATCGGGCTGCGTGGCTCCGGGCCGGGAAACCGCGTCGCGGACCTGCTGCTGGTGAACCCAGAACTCGGTGTATTCGCGACCGATGTCGAGCCAGGCGGGGCTGTCGAGGTCCATGGCGGCGGCCCAGGACACGTTCAGGTCGGCGGGCGCCTGCAGGTCGCGTGCCGCCCAGAGGGTGTCCAGCTGCGGCCCCAGGTGCTCCAGCAGGTCGATCAGCAATTGCGGGCTGAGCTGGCGACCGGCCCGGACGAACTCGTCGTTGGTCCGCGCGAGGTAGGCGGGAAGCGTCTCGTCGTCGGCGAAGACGGCGCCCCCGTGCCCGTCGCGGCTGCCCGACAGGCGCCGCATGTAGTCGTTGAGAACGTGACCGACTACGTCGTGCACGTCCCAGCCTGGACAGATCGTCGGTCTGGCCCAGTCCGCCGGGTCCAGGGCACGCAGCAGGTCCAGCATGGCCTGCCGCTCACGCGGGAACAGGGGGCGTACGTCGATGACCGAACCGAAGAGCGTCATGACGTGACCCTATTGAACCGCCACATCCAGGGAGAACTCGTTTTTGAGCTGCCATCCGGTCAGTCCATGAAAGCGCTCCATGCGACGACGCTGAGGTTGTCGGCGAGGCAGATGTCGGTCCCGCCGAGGCGCTTGTCCCACGACGCCGGCATGAGCTCCGTCGCACGTGCGACGACCGCGTCCATCCAGACCTTGAGCCGGGCCTGCCGATTGTCGTCCGGCACACCGGCAGCGGCGGCGGCCTCCCTCAGGTCCACCTCGCGCAGCGCCTCGGTGGCGGAGGTGCGCAGGTCGCGGATGTACTCGCGATGCGTCTGGACGTCGTCAGGAGTGCCGAAGAGGGCCATGTGACCCGAGACGACGGTTTCGAAGTCGTATTCCAGCATGAGGTCCATCGCGGCGAAATACGTGGGGACATGAGGGGTGAAGAGAAGACGGAAGAACGGCGCGTTCTTGACGGTGAAACTGTCGATCGCCGTCAGGATGCGATGTTCCGGGAGGTGGATGAACAGATTGCCCGGCAGGTGCCAGTCTCCTTTGTACTCGAGGACGAACCGCTCTCCGTCGATGTCCAGCTCCCTTCTCGTTCCGCTGAAGGTTTCGTTGGGCAGAGGCCGGTTGCCGTCGTGCGCCTTCTTGATGAATTCGGCGGTACGGTCGTGGGCGATGATCTTCAAATCGTCGCGGGCCAGCAGGTGCGCGGAGCCGATGTGGTCGGCGTGCGCGTGACTGTAGATCAGGTGAGTGATCGGCTTCGGCGTGACCTCCTCGATCCCCGCCAGCAGGTTTCCGCCCAGGTCCAGCGGGGCGTCCACGACGACCACGCCGTTCTTGGTCACCAGGAACATGGTGTTCACCATCCCGCTGGTGATGCCGTAGGCACCGCCACCCAGCTCCGTGACGAGATAGCCGGCATCAGGGATTTCCGGTCCTCGCGCGAACTCCGGCACAGGTGCGAATTCGTTCATGGAAACCTCCTGATGAACAGAGCCCTCCGTAAGCCACCTATCCAGGAGAGGGCCATGCAGTCACCGACCTACCTGCACGACCCGCTGGTCTCGACCCTCTTCACCGAGGGGCTCGACGGATCCCGCTGGGTGGCCGAGGTCAACGGCTGATGGACGGGCTCCCCGCGCGATATTCAGAAGGCGACTGACCGGTGGTGGCTTTGAAGACTCGGCTGAGGTAGAACGCGCTGCGATATCCGCACCGTTCGGCGATGGTCTGCAGGGTGAAGTCGGTCCCGGTCAACAGCTCCCGCGCTCTCCGCAACCTGACGCCACGAAGGTATTGGCCCGGTGTGACACCTCGAACGTCCCGGAAGCGTCGCGAGAGCAGCGAAGAACTGACGCCCAGCGTCCTCGCGAGGTCGCCGAGCGAAAGATCCGGCGAGGTGAAGCACTCCAGGATGAAGGCGATCGCCTTCCGCACCAGAACGTCTTCACGCACGTCTCCCCGCGTCCGCTCCCAAAGTAGGGTGATGAGTACGTCGTCGACCACATGCGCCGCGACCATCTCCGCATCCAACCTTTGATGACCTTCATCGGAAGCGGATTGCGTGGATTCGAGAAGTGCGAGGTCGGCGCGCAGGCGATCGACGTCGCGCAATCGACTGCAGCCGATCGGCGGCTCCAGAGCGGTCAGGAATCGCGCGAAGAAGAACGACGTCGGCATTTTCATCTGCCGCCGTAGCGTGCTGCCCGGCGGGCTGATGACGACATCGCCGAAATGCGCCTCGCCCCGAAGCCCGGCCTCACCCACCGCTCTGGTTCTGTGCGCCGCTTCATCCTCGACTTCATAGGAGAACGTTCCGTTCCTCGGCAGCAGCATGCACCACCCCTCGTACGTGTCGGAACCGAGGCTGAACTGCGGGCGCCGGGGCGCCAGCAGGTAACCATCAAGACCCATCCCATGGCCTCTCATCAAAATGTGCATGATCTCCACCAAAATCGCCATTCCGTGGTCCTGCGCAGTCCGAAAAAATATGAGGACCAATCTCGAACAGGACGGAATCGATGACGCTGAGGGCCGATATCTGCGTGTACGGAGGAACACCCGCAGGCTGTGTCGCCGCCATCACGGCACACCAGGAGGGCAACTCCGTAATACTCGTCGAGCCAGGTCGTCGGCTCGGAGGAATGTTGGGCTCGGGAATCAAACCGCTCCAGGACTGCCCCCTTCCCGAGGCTGTCGGAGGACTGACGAACGACGTGATCTTCCGCTTCGGGAACCATCCCCCGGACATCGTGCGCGGGTTCCACGAGTGGCTTTCCGAGGCCGGCATCAGAGTGATCTTCGAGCACCGCATCCGCTCGGCGACGCGAAACGGCGACCATATCGACACCATCCAGCTTGAGCCTTCACCGCCGAGCAAATGGGGAGTGCCGCCGCCGGCATCCGAATCGGAAGAGCCTTTCAGCATTTCGGCGTCGATTTTCGTCGATGCTTCTTACGAAGGCGACCTGATGGCTCTCGCAGAGGTTCCCTATCGAACCGGACGCGAATCACGCCAGGCTTTCGGCGAGGCACCGGCAGGCGTCGGTCACGTCACGAACTGGACGCCGATCGACCCCTACGTCGTACCGGGCGATCCCACCAGTGGGCTCATCCCGCTCATCGACGAGGACCACGGATTGCCGATCGGCTCGGCGGACGGCTACACCCAGGCATACAACTTCCGTTTCTATCTGACGTCGGACAAGCGTCACAGGGCTGAGATCACCGCGCCGGACGACTACTCACCTGACACATTCGAGTTGATCCGCCGCTACGTCGAGCACATCAAGTCCGTGAGCACGAGCACCGGCGACCAGCTGGACAGACTCCGAGCTGTGTTTCCCGGATGGCTCAATTCAGGTGAATACAACTACCAGCGCGCCTCCCTAGTCACGAATGCGCCCGTCGGCGTGAGCCACGACTACCAGGACGGCGACTGGAACGTCCGGTCGCGGATCTGGCTCCACCACATCGACTATCTCCGCGGCCTGCACCACTTCCTCTCGACCCACCCTGAGGTGCCCGAGGGGTTCCGGCGGGAGACGGCCGCGTACGGCTTGGATGCCGACGTCTTCCCGGAGACCGACGGGTGGCCGCACCAGCTCTATGTACGGGTATCCCGGCGCCTCAAGGGCCGGTACACCCTTACCCACGCGGATGTGTTGAACCAGACCGATCCCACCGATGCCATCGGGCTCGCCCTCTTCGGCGTGGACGTGTACCCGGCCCGGCGCATCGCTCATCGCGATTCCGAAACAGGGCGACTCGGGGTTGCGACCGAGGGCGACATGTTCATCGGCGGACACCTGGGAACGGGCCGGCCGTACCCCGTTCCCTACCGGGTCATCACGCCGCACAAGAGCGACTGCGCGAATCTGCTCGTGCCCGTGTGCCTGTCGGCGACGCACATCGCGTACGCGGCCACCCGCATGGAACCGGTCTTCTGCGTTCTCGCGGAGTCGGCTGCCGTCGCGGCGACGTTGGCGATCCGGAACCAGGTTGCCGTTCAGGACATCGACCCCGAGCAGCTTCGGAAACGCATCACCGAGAGAGGCCAGATCATCGCCTGGAGCCCCCAGGAATCCGGGTGAGAGTGATCCGCAGCCCGCTGGAGTGATGATCGAGTCGCAGCGGGCCGTCGACCGGCTCCCGCGGCGCACCGGCGAGGCGATGACGACGTCAAGGTCCACCGGCGCCATGCGGACTCCCCGGGGAAGGGCTGCTCCACGCCGCCGACGAGGGCCGGGCCGAGCGCGCGTGGCAGGAGAACGTGACCATCGCCGAGCCGCTCAGCTCGCGGACCGACCGGTGCGGATGTCATCGGGCCACTCGAGAGTGACACCGAGGTCATCACGAAGACGTCGCTGCAGGCGGCGGAGGCTCGCCGGATCGGCCCGGAGCTGCGCCGGGGTCTGGGCCGTCCCGGCGATCTGGGCCGCCAGAGCGCCGACCGCCTCGCCGATGGACCATTCGACCGGATGCAACCGGTACGCGCCGTTGGCGACATGGGTGGTGCCGATGTTCTTGTTCGCGGCGACGAGGTTGTCGACGTCGACCGGGATGAGGGCCCCGAGCGGAATCTGGAACGGGAAGCAGTCGATGTCGACATAGCCTCGGCCGGAGGTGCTGGGATGCAGGTCGATGCGGTAGTGGCCGATGCCGACGCTGTCCTCGAAAAGGGCGCTTCCCTCGCCGGGCCCCCGCATTTCCACCCCGATGTGCGCCTCGGTCACCCGAAACAGGGGACGGATCCGGCGTGACTCGCGAATGTACACCTCCTTCGCCAAGCCATCCGAGGTGCCCGTGACATCGCCCCTGGGCCGCAGTTCGGGATAGCCGGTGCCGCCGTCATGGCGAGGGGCCTCGGTCTGCATCCAGTGGACGAAGCTGCGGGTGAGGGAGCGCGCCTCCGCCAGCGCCTGCTCACGCTCCTCCGCGCTCACGCCGAGCAGCGGACGCTCCCAGTAGTCGATCTGCGGCCAGTTCACCAGCGTGATCTCGCCGCCGGGAAAGCTCGGGTCGAGGTTCTGCCGCGACAGGATCCGGCGGTAGTGCCACAGGTCGTCGGCGCCTGTGTGGACGGCCTGCTCGGGCGAGTGGACGAACAGCGGCCGCCACCGCACCGCACCCGTATCGGGCACGATGTCCTTCCAGGACAGCTGCGGGCCGGGCCAGCGGGGGTCGACGGTGTCGCGCCAGTGCTCATAGTCGCCGGGCCTGTCGATGGTGTGGTCTTCACCCTCGCGATATTCGAGTGCCACGCACCAGGTGACCGCCTGCTGATCCCGTGGATCCGGCTCCGGCGGTGCGTGGAGTTCGCCGGTGTCGTCGCGCGACTCCGCCCCGATCGTGAAGAGCATGCCGGCCTGCTCCAGGAGGTCGCCTTCTTCGGTGGCGTCGGCCACGAGGCGGGCGGTCACCTCGACGAGGTCGCCTTCCCGGCTGCGCAGCCGTACGTTGGCGATCTGCCGGTCGCGGCGGTCCACGTTCACCACGTCGTGTTCCCGCAGCACGGTGATCGCGCCCGAGGCGAGGTGCGGAGACAGCAGTTCCTCGATCGCCAGCGCGCCCACCCTCGGCTCGTGACACAGCCGCGAGACGTTGCCCCGACCCGGATTCAGCTGCGGGTCCGCGGCCGCGTCCGGGGCAAGCGGGTAAAGGCGGCGATAGTGGGCTCGGACGGTCTCGCGGAGCTCGCGGTACGAGGTCGAGCCGAGCTCGGTCTCGATCCACCGGTGCTCGTCCGGCGGAACCGCCTGCGTGGTCAGCTGGCCGCCGAGCCCGTCCGACCGCTCGGCGAGCACCACCCGGATGCCGAGGCGCGCCGCCGTCAACGCGGCGGCGACTCCCCCGAGCCCTCCTCCGACGACCAGAAGGTCCGTGTGAAGCGTACGCTCGCTCATCACATGCCCCTTTCATGAACGATTGCGGGTCCGACGGTCGCCTCCATGCGCGCGAACCAGCCTTCGGCGAAGTCGATGTCAGGCGCCCGTCCGGCGGGCAGGGTGATCGTCGACTCCGCTGCCGCCTGTCCGCGTGGCCGCTCACGCAGTTCCGCGACCACCTCGGCCACCCGCGATCCGATCGGTTTCACCAGTCCTTCGGCGTCGATGAGGCCCAGGCCGTACTCGAGCTCGTCGAAGCCGGTGAAGCGGCGGCTGATGTCGTGGGACGCCCACCACGTGACAGCGCCCAGTCCGGGGATCGCGGCGGCACGCCGCAACATCCGCTCGGCGAAGTCCTCCACGGCCATGTCCGTGAGCCAGAGCGGGGAGACCCCGAGCTCCTGGATCCACACCGGCTTGCCGGCAGCGCCAGGGGTCGCGCGGGCGACCTGCGCGAGATAGTCGGGGATGGCCCAGGCGCGCTCCTCCCCGACCCTGGCCAGAGCACCGGTGAAGAACGGCCACGCGTGCACCGGGACGAGATCGCACGCGCCGGCCACGAACGCCCGCCCGATCGGGGCGTCGTCGCTCATCCACGGCACATGGTCGACTCCCACGGTGACCGGCACGGAGGCCGCACGAGCGGCGTGGAGCATCCTCGCGGCCCAGGCCTCGCCTTCACCTGGCTTGAGACGGCGCATGAGGACGTTGGGCTCGTTCGCGACGTCGACGCACCAGAGCGCCGGGTGGCCTTCGACCGCTCGCGAGACGGCGCCGACGAGCAGTTCCGCGGCGGTGACGGCCGCGGCGTCGGTGAAGGGTTCGACGTCCTTCAGCCAGGACGGCCGGAAGTCGAAGCCGCTCAGCCAGCCGTTCAGCACGGTCACGCAGACGTCGAGCCCGCTCTCCGCCGCACGGTCGAGCAGGCGGACGAGGCGGCGCAGCGCGCGTGGCGACACCCAGGACGGGTTGGGCTGGAAGAGCGGCCACAGGCACTGCACGCGCACATGGTCGAATCCGAGCGAGGCGATCTGGTGGAGATCCTCCGCGAACGCGTCGTCATCGTCCTCTGCCCAGGCGTACCACCAGTTCTCCCGCGGCAGGTAGTTGACCCCGAAGCGCGCGCTCATGCCCGTGCCGTCCCCGTCAGGAGGGCGACCTGCCGCGGCCATTGAGCGGCGGCTCCGCCTTCGTGGCCGTTGAAGGAGTACACGGTGATCTCCTTGGGGCCCGCGTAGGCGTTGAACGCGGCGAAAACCGTCGACGGAGGGCAGGTCTGGTCCATGAGCGCGACCGAGAACAGGGCGGGAGCGGTGGCCAGAGCCGCGAGATTCACACCGTCGAAATACGAGAGCGTGTCGAAGACCCGCTCGGCGCTCTCGCGGTGCACGGCGAGATAGCGCGTGATCTCCGCGTACGGCTCGCGGTCGGTCAGGCCGACGGCGCGCTCGAAATGGCACAGGAACGGCACGTCGACGAAGACGGCCATGAGCTCCTCCGACAAGCCCGCGGCGGCGAGCGCGATGCCGCCTCCTTGGCTCCCGCCGGACACCGCCACGCGGGCGGCGTCCACGGACGGGTGCCGGCGCACGGCGTCGACCGCACGGACGGCGTCGGTGAACAGCCGCCGGTAGTAGTACGTCCCGGGATCCTCGATGCCACGGGTCATGACACCGTTCGCCGCCGGTCCGGACCCGTGCGGGTCGGGAGTGGCCCCGCCGACTCCCCAGGTGGAGCCCTGGCCACGCGAGTCCATCACGAAGCACGCGTATCCGGCTGCGACCCACGGAAGGTACTCGTGCGGCAGCCCGCGGCCCGCCCCGTAACCCAGGAACTGCACGACGGCGGGGTGGGGCCCGTCGCCGGGCGGCAGGAGCAGCCAGCCGGCGATCGGGTCGCCGGCGAACCCCGGGAAACGCACGTCGAGGACGTGGCACCCGACGAGCGGCGTCGTGGCCGGGGTGAAGTGCGGATCTCCGCCCGCCTTCCGGGCGTCGGCGAGCGTCTGCCGCCAGAAGGTGTCGAAGCCGGCGGGGACCCGGACCTCTGGCCGGTACGCGCGGAGCTGGTCGATGGGCAGGTCGAAGTGGGGCATCGGTGTCCTTGGTGCGGGTGCGGACGAAGCGTCGGCTCAGCCCTTGAGCGCGCCGGCGTTGCCTGCCGCCTGCAGGAACTGGCGCTGGAGAGCGAGGAAGAGACCGACGGGGATGATGACCGAGATGAAGAGCGCGGCCATGAACTGCGAGAAGTCGATGGAGCTCTGCAGCCTCGGCAGCGCGACCGAGATCGGCTGGTCCTGCGGGTTCGGCAGGACCAGCAGCGGCCAGAGGAACTCCTTGTAGGAGCCGACGAGCGTGAGGAGGCTGACGACGCCGAGAATCGGGCGTGACATCGGCAGGACGATGGAGAAGAACATCCTGAAGGGTCCTGCTCCGTCGATGCGGGCCGCGTTGAAGAGCTCCCGGGGGATGTTGGCGAAGAATCGCTGCATGAGCAGCACGTTGACGGCGTTGGCCGAGGACGGGAGCCACACCGCCCACATCGAGCCCAGCAGGCTGACATGGACGAGCGGAATGTCGATGACGGTCAGGTAGAGCGCCACAAGGGAGATCACGCCGGGAATGAACAGGGTGGCGAGGAGCGCAGCGAACACGGCCTTGGCGTACTTCGGCCGGAGAACCGCCAGACCGTAGCCGCCGGTCGTCGCGACGAGGAGCCCCAGGAACAGGGACCCGGCCATGAGCGCGAGCGTGTTCCAGAAATATCGGCCGAAGTCGACGCGTGTCCACACCTGAACGAACGAGTCCCAGTGGATGCCGCTGGGCCACAGGGAGAACGGCGCCGACAGCGTCTCGGTGGTGGTCGACGTGGCGGCCTTGAAGAGCCAGAAGAGCGGGCCCGCGCAGAGGATCACGAGGCCGGCGATGACGAGCGTGCCGATCGCCGCGACCGAGACGCGGACGACAGGTCTGCGACGATCGAGGAAGGAGAGGATGCCGCGTTCGGACGTAGCGGTTTCGGTGGTCATGAGGTGCTCCAGCGTCTGGTCGCCCAGAGGTACACGGCGGACAGGGCCGAGAGGACGACTGCCAGCAGGACGCTCAACGCGGTGGCTCGGCCGTAGTCGCCGGAGATGAAGGCGTAGCGATAGATGAGCATCAAGATCGTGACGGTGCGGTTCTCCGGACCGCCGTTCGTCATGATGTACGGCTCGGTGAAGACCTGGAACGTGCCGATGACCTGGAGAAGGAACATCACCAGAAGCACGCCGCGCATCTGGGGCAGGGTGATGTGCCAGAACCGGCGCGACACCGCTGCTCCGTCGGCCTCGGCGGCGTCGTACAACTCGGTCTGGATGCTCATCAGCGTCGCCAGGTAGATGATCGTGGCGGTGCCGAACGACGCCCACGTCGCCTGCAGCACGATCGACGGCATGGCCAGATCGCCGTCGTTCAGCCAGGGGACGGGGCCGAGGCCGAACCAGCCCAGCACGGTGTTGAACACCCCCTTGGGGCTGGGGTCGAAGAACGCCTTCCACAGCAGCACGGCGACGACCGGCGGGAAGATCACCGGCAGGTAGACGAGGGCGGACGCGATCCTCCGCGCGCGCCGCAACTCGCCGATGAACACCGCCACAAGCACCGGGACCGGGAACCCGATCACGAAGGCCAGGATCGAGAACCACAGGGTGTTCCAGGTCGCCGTCAGCAGAAGAGGGTCCTTCAGGACGCGGGCGAAGTTGTCGAGCCCGACCCACTCGGAGGTGAGAAAGTTCGTGCGCTGCAGGCTGAGCAGCAGGGAGCGGAGAATCGGCCACCAGGAGAACAGCCCGAATGACGTGAGAAGGGGGATGAAGAAGATCAATGTCGAGAGTCCGCCGCGGCGGACCCAGCGCACGACACCGCGCGAACGCTCTGTCGTAGGGGGAATGGTTGCGTCCGTCATCGTTCCGGAGGCGCCTTTCTGGACTGTCGCCCCCGTCGCACCGGCCGGCGTGACGGGGGCGACGGTTCAGCCCGCGTCGATCGCGGACTGGACCTTCTTCTGAGCGTCGTCGAGCAGGGCGGTGATGTCGGCGTCCCGCCGGGTCAGCACCGCCTGCACGACGTTGTCGAGGATTCCGTACGTCTCCTGCGCCTTCGCCGCCGGTTCGGGCACGAGCGGCAGCGTCTTGGCCGAGTCGAAGTACGCCGCGAAGTGCTCGCGCGGCACGTTGACGTAATCCTTCACCCACGTCAGATACCGGTCGGTGGTGGCCTGGTCGAAGAGCGGGAGCACCGGTGCGCCCACCGGCAGCTTGTCGGCGGCGGCGGCCTTGGCGCCCGTGACGGCCGCCTGTTCGTTGTTGTACTTGTTGAACTCGGCGAACTCGATCCACTTGAGCGCGGCCTTGATCTCCTCCGCCGAGGCCCGCGGATTGATGATGGCCACGGACCCGCCGCCCAGAGTGCCGAGGCCCCCGGGCGCCTGCGGCATCGGGGCGAGGCCGAAGTCGTCCGGCTTCATCCCGAGAGACTGAACAACCGGGGTGTAGGTGTCCGCACCCTGCACGATCATGCCGACCTTGCCGCTGGCCAGGGCGTTCGTGATGTCCTTGTACCCGATGAGGAAGTCGGACCCGAAGGTGTCGTCGTCCCACCGCAGGGAGCGGTAGAACTCCAGCGCGGCGCGGGTGGCGTTGTTGTTGACGTTGGCCTGCTTGCCGTCGTCCGACTGGATCTTGCTCCCGAAGGCGTAGCTCATGGTCGTGAGCACCCAGCCTCCGGTGTTGTCCTTGGTCATGGCGCCGAAGCCCTGCACGCCGGTCTTGGCATGGATGGCCTTCGCGGCGGCCCGCACCTCGTCCCAGGTCTTCGGCGGCGCGTCGGGGTCGAGCCCGGCCTTGGTGAACAGGGCGCGGTTGTACAGCAGCCCCATGCTGTAGGCCTGGACGGGAACGCCGTAGACATGGCTGTCCGGGCTCGTGGCGACCTTCAGGATCGACGGGTTGACCCGCTTGGCGGCGGCGTCCGCGCCGACGTAGCCGGTGATGTCCGCGGCCTGCTGCCGGGCGATGATCCCCTGCATCTCCGTGAAGGGCACGTAGAACACCGTGGGCAGTTTCCCGCCCGCGACCAGCGCCTGGAAGGTGTTCACGTCGAACGAGGACTCGTCACCGGTGACCGTGATGCCGGGGTTGGCCTTGGTGAAGTCGGTGATCTTGCGCTTGAACGCCTTGAGCTGATCGGGGTTTTCCTGGGTGGGCTGACCGGCGACGGTGATGGAAACGGAGCCGGACTGCGACGGGCTCTCGGCGCCACAGCCCGTAGTGAGAGCGAACGCTGCAGCACTGACACTGAGGGCGGCAGCAAACTTCCGGACATTTGTGGGGGGCATGGGTCTCCTCAGTACTTTGTGCTGGTGTTGTCGCGGTGCTGCGGTCAGGGGGCGATGAGTCCTCCGTCCAGGCCTCGGACGCGGGCAGCCCAGGCATCGTGTCCCGACAGCCCTGCGGGGTGGCGGGCGGCGGCGGACTCGTCGAGATCGATGCCCCAGCCGGGAGCTTCGTTCGGGCGCAACCAGCCGTGCTCGATGCGCAAGGTACCTGGGAACACTTCGTGCACAGGCTCGCCGTACACGTGCCCTTCCTGGATGCCGAAGGCCGGGCTCGTCACGTCGAGCGCGACGTTGGCGGCGGCGCCGATCGGCGAGGTGTCGCCTGGACCGTGCCAGGCCGTACGGACGCCGACGAGCTCCGCGGCTGCGGCGATCTTGCGCGCGGCGGTCAGCCCGCCGATGTCCGACACATGGGAGCGGATGAAGTCCACGCCGCCCCCGAGGACCAGGCGCGCGGCATCCGTCACCGAGGTCGTCAGCTCGCCGACCGCGATCGGCACGGGCGAGGCGGCGCGCACCTCCGGCAGGCGATCCCAATGCTCGGGGGCGATGACGTCCTCGAGGAAGAAGAGCCGATAAGGCTCGAGCGCCCGGGCGAGAACGACCGCCTGCTTCGGGGTCAGCCGGGAGTGCACGTCGTGGAGCAGCTCGATCTCCTCGCCGAAGCGCTCACGGGCGGCGGCGAACAGCTCCCGCGTACGCCGCAGGTACTCCGGCACGCTCCACCCGCCCGGGTACGGCGCGGACGCCTCGGTGATCTCGGCCGTCGGTGGAGCGCCGTAGGTGCCGCGGCCCGACTGGCCGACCTGGAGCCGGATGTGCCGCAGCCCGGCTTCGCGGAGGCGTTCGGCCTGGTCAAGCGTCTCCTCGATCGACGACCCGCCCGCGTGCAGGTACGTGTCGGCGGCGGCGCGTACCTTGCCCCCCAGCAGCTCGTGAACGGGCCTTCCTGCTCGCTTGCCGGCGATGTCCCACAGAGCCTGGTCGAGCCCGGAGATCGCGTTGTTGCCCACCGGCCCCTCACGCCAGTAGCCGGAGAAGCGGGCCAGCCGCACCAGATCTTCGATGTCACCGGGGTATCGCCCGACGACGAGCCTGGCGAGATGCTCCTCGACGTACGAGGCGACCGCGCGCCACCGCTGCGTGTACGTGGCGCAGCCGAGCCCGTAAAGGCCGTCGTCGCTGGTGGTCACCTTCACGACCAGCAGCGGGATGCCCTCGGGGGCGGTGGCGATCGCCCGGACGCCCGTGATGCGCACGTCGTCGGGCGCGTCCCACGGCTGTGCGAATGCCGTCGTGTCGTCGCTCATGCCGGCGTCTCCTGGAAGGTCGCGTTGATCGGGCCGCTCGGGTCGCCGAGCCGGTGCCGCGGCACCCATCCGAGGACGCGGCGGGCGGCAGAGGTGTCGATGGGGGCGGTGCGGCCCGGGAAGTCGCGGCGGCGTTCGCTCGCGGGGGCGAAGCGATCGAGCAGGAGGTCCGTCGGCTCCCCCACGATGGTGTCCTCTGCCGCCAGGAGCAAGGTGTGCATCCCGGAGATCGGGTGCGTCAGCCCGCGCAGCACCGCGTCCAGTGCGTCGGCCATCGCCAGGTACGCCCATCCTTCCCGGGCGAGACGCGCCTGCTCACCCGGGTTCCGGCTCAACCGCGCGGCGATCTCCCGCAGTTCGGGAAGGTCTCTCACCAGCGGGAAGCGCAGCGCCACCACCGTGATCCCCCAGCGGCTGTGCGCCCAGGCCCCGGTCTGCTCATCGACCCACTTGGACAGCGAGTACGCGTCGTCATGCGCGACCGGCGACAACTCGTCGAGCGGGTAGTAGGCGGGAGTGAGATCGTGCCGGTTGAAGGGCACGCCGAACGCGTTGATCGAGCTCGCGATGACGGCGCGGCGCACGCCGGCCTCTCCGGCGACGTTCAGCACGGTGAAGGTGGCCGAGGTGTTGCCCACGAACACCTCGCGCGCTGTTCCCAGGCCGGGGTGCGGTATGGCGGCGAGGTGCACGACGGCGTCCGCGTCCTCGAGCGCCTGTCGGACAAGAGCCTCGTCAGCGGCGTCACCGGTGAACACCCGGTCGGCCGGCGACGGCCCTGACCATGCGGTCGAGAGTGCCGTCACGGAGATGCCCGCACTCAGCAGTGCCTCCACGACCGGCCGGCCGATGGTGCCGTCCGCACCGGTGACCAGCACGCGCGCGGGCTTCACGGGCGAGGCGGAATCAGTCAAGAGCAGTCCTAAAGATCTCAGCAAAGTCAGTTGCGAAACCGCTTTCGTAGCAGACCATAAGATCGCGGAGCGTGTCAATCACCGCGTTATCCCGTATCGGCCGCCGAATTCGCGGTTTTCAGGGCGTGCGCCATCCCGGGTTCGCCTTTCTGGGGCGAACCCGGAACGGCCCGGCCTAGGCGTTCAGACGCGGCACGTGACTCGCCGGTAGTCGAGCGCACGGCCCTGGTAGGCGAAGTTCCCACCGGCGTCCAGGTACGACGCGGAAACCACCGCGGTTCCGCCGGCGAGTTCCTTGCCCGTGCCGGAGAACGTGTGCAGGACCGCACGGCCCGGCGCGACCCGCGGGTACGCCTTCTCGCCGAGCGGCGTCACGAGGCGGAGGTCGACCGGCACCTTCTCCTGGTTCATCGCCACGACCGTGAGGCGCGGCGGGGACGACAAGCAGGACGACAGCGCCGTGGCCTTCACCCTGACGTTGCCCGCGGGGGCCGCCAGCAGGCGCAACGGCCGGAACTTCGCGGGGTCCTTCGACTCCGCCACGCCCTTGCCCCACGTGCTCCATCCGCGCCGGCCGGCGCCGTCGTTCTCGTTGACGGCGACGGTCGCCGAAAGGATCCCGTTGCCGGGTTTCACCCCGATCGCACCGAACGGGACCGACATCTCGTACGTGGTCGTCTTCGCGGCTTCGTCACGCGTCACCGCCGACGCGAGCCCCTCGGTCGTGGCGTTCGCGGGCAACCAGCGCGCGAGATCCACCGGACCGGCGCCGGTGAGCGCCGTGCCGATCTCACTGACCGGTACGGCGCCTTCGCCGGGCCATCCCGGCGTCGTACCGAGCTGGACGCTGTCGCCCTGCCAGATGTTCATGGCCCGAGCGGGCTGGGCGTGCGCGTTGTCGGTGATCACGGCGGTCAGGTACAGGCGTTCGGTGTCGTGGGTGAGCCAGAGACGGCCGCTGTGGTCCTCATCGCCCGCCCAGCCGCTGATCACCTGCTCGGCCGCACCGAGCGTCTGCGCAGGAAGGACCGCTACGGCATCGTCGACCTTGCCGTCCACCTGCACCGGGCGGAACGCCACATCGACCGGATCCGCGCCGACGAGGGTCCCGCGCGCGGTGGCGGTCGCGTCACCGGTGGCGGTGGCGGTCCAGGCACCGAGCTCGGACAGCGGCACGTCGACGGAGACGCTGTCGTCGCCGGCGACAGTGGCGCCGGGCAGCGCCCGGCCGCTCGACGAGCCCACGGTCCAGTCGATCCCGTCGATCTTGACAGGTTCGGCGCCGCGGTTCACGAGGGTGAGGCGCAGCAGGCCGGCCCCGGTGGCGTTGAGCGCGTGCGTACCGGTGAGCCCGAGCCGGGCCACCACGTCGGCGGTCGCCGCGAGAAGCCCGACCGTGCGATCGCCCTCGCGGACCTCGGCGGTCCAGGTACGCGTGCCCACGCCCGCCGGCGGCAGCGTGACGGCGACCGACCGGGTCTCACCCTTCGCCACCTGCGCCGACGTCGTGCCGGCGTCGGTTCGCAGGGACACGTCCAGCGCCCGGTCCCCCGCGGTGACCGTCCACTTCGCCGCGGGCGCGAGACCCTCGATGGCCTGGTCGACCGCGAGTGCGTACGGCGACTGCGCGGACACCTCTCCCACCTCTCCGGTGAGATACACCGGGTCCTTGCCGACGGCGACGTGAACCCGGCCGTCGGCGTCCGGCCGCAGCGTCGCCTCGGCGCCGTAGAGGTCGGTCACCTTGACCTCGCCCGCCGCCTTGATGCTCCAGGTCTCCGGCTTCAGCGCCCACAGGGCCTGCATGCGCGTGGCGGCGGGCTCGCCGGGGCGGGCGCCGAACTCCACGCCGTAGCGCCCGCTGCCGAGCGCCGGCACCTGCCGGACCGCGCGGTCGTCGGTCTGGCGGGTCAGGATGCCCTGCGCGACGAAGGCCGGTTTCGGGGTGTACGCGCCTCGGGGGTCGTTCTCGTTGCGGATGATGCCGAAGCGGTGCTCGGGATTCTTCGGGTCGGTGCCGTCGTCCTTGAAGTCGTAGACGGTGTACTTGCCGATCCCCTTGCCGAGGGCCAGCAGTTCCGCACGGGACAGATTGCGGGCCTGCGACTTCTCGTCGGCGCCGAGCGGCGTGTCGGAGGTGTGCCATCCGTGCTCGCTGAGCCAGATCGGCATGTCGCGGTGCCCGGCAGCGTCGAGTTTCGCCCGGATCACCCCCACGTGATCCATGAACGACTCCGGCTCGGCGGCGAAGTCGTAAGGGTGCGTGGTGAACGCGTCGAGATCGTCCAGGCCGCCGGCGGCGATGAAGTCGTCCACCCACTTGGACCATTCGTCCATCGGGGCCAGCGCCGGGCCGGCCAGCTTCGCGCCGGGATGAGCCGCGCGGACCCGATCGGCGGTCGTCGCCAGCAGCGCCGCGTAGTTCGCCGCGGTCGCGCCGGCGGGCCCGGTCCGGTCACGCAGATTCCACTCGTTCCACACCTCGTAGAAGGTGTCGTCCGTCCCGAACGTGGCGACCGAGACGTCGGCGTAGTTCGCGAACGCGTCCCGCCCGGCCTGCGTGGCCGGCGCCTCGCCCTCGTGGTAGAGGCTGTTGCCGTACGCGAGGATGTCGAAGAACCGGAGGTTGTTGCTCGACAGCGCGGCGGTGTACGCGTCCACCTTCGCGGGGAAGTCGATCGTGCCCTTGACCTTCTCCGCCTGGGCCCAATAGGCCTCGTCCCGGGCGAAACCGGCTCCCGCGTCGGCGATGAGCGGGATCGTGTCGGTGGACCAGGCCTGCCCGTAATGCGTCGCGACTCCGATGCGCTCCTCGCGCGCGTCGGACGCGGGGAGCACCGACACGTCGGTGCCGCCCGCGACGCGCCGACCGTCAGGCTGCACGGCCACGAGGCCGACCGAGTACCAGCCGGTGGGCAGTTCGCCGAGCGACAGCGTGCCCCCCAGCTGCGAGGTCTCCTTCGCACCGGAGGTCACCACGGCGTTGTCGATGTCGCGTACCGTCCACTCCAGGGACTTCGCCGCGGTATGGATGCCGAACGACACCTCCTGCCCGGTGGTGAACGCGTTACCCGTCGTCGTCGGAACGATCGCGAGGTCGGGCGCGGGGCACTGCACGGTCACGTCGTCCACGTCGATCGTCGCCGTCGGGCCGTTGACGACGCGGAACGCGTCTACCAGGAGCGACAGGTGCTTGAGCGGCCCGTGCCAGACGCCGTCGTTCGCCCCGCCCCAGTGGATGTACTCCGCCGCGCCGGCCGGGGCGAAATCACTCACGGTGACGGTCTGCCACTGCGATCCGGGAGTGAGCGGGCGAGTCTGCTGGTGTGCCTGCCCGGTGCTGTCGATCATCCGGACGACGATGCCCTTCAGCTGGGTGCTGCGCAGGGCGAAGGTCAGCGAGCGAGCGTCGATCGAGGGGATGCCGCGCGCCAGCTCCGCGGTCCCGCTGGGCGCGTTCACCTGGAGACGGGCTGCGCCGCTGCCGCTCGCCGGCGCGTCCGAGGTCACGGTCAGCGACACGGTCGTGCTGCCGCTGGTCGCCGTGAACCAGGGGGTGACGCCGTTCTCGAAGTCTCCGAGCACGACGTCGCCCGGTGCGGCCTGGGCCGGTGTGGCCGGTGCGACGAGTGTCGCGACGGCGACGCCGAGCGCGACCAGCCCGGAGACGACCGCTCGGCGTAATGGACTCCCTGTCAATCGGCGGGCGGGGGTGGGGCCAATCGACATGCTCACTCTCCTCGCTGGACGGCGACATGACCATGGTTGCGAAACCGATTTCGCATTGGGCGAAGTGTGAGCGGCGCCCAAGGTCACTGTCAAGGCTCACTTTCCGACGACGCGCACGCCCGCGGGAGGCCGCCCGGTCTCCCCCGCGCCTCCAACCGGAGCGGGTCATTGACGCGCCTTCGGTACAATCGGCCGGTGCCGTCCAACCGCAAGGGCAGTGTTCGGCTGAGTGATGTGGCTGCGATTGCAGGAGTGTCGCTCTCGACTGCCTCGAAAGTGCTCAACGGAACGGACCGGATTTCCGAGGCGACGCGCGCGCGGGTGCTCGCCGTCGCCGAACGCCTCGACTTCAGGCCAAATGCACTCGCGCGTTCCTTCGCACTGGGCCGCAGCCGCACGGTCGGCGTACTCACCCACCGCGCGGACAGTACGTTTTCCGGGCCCGTGGTCATAGGCGCGGTCCTGCAACTCGGCAGGCTCCAACAAGCCGCCCTCGTCTTCGACGAAGACGTTCTCGTCCATCGCGAGATAACCGAAAGCATCCGCCAGTTCCAGGCTCGCCAAATTGACGGACTCATCGTCATCGGGGACGGGCACGAGCGCCGATCACCGTCGATCACGCACCATTTCACCGTGCCGGTGACGTACGCCTTCGCGGCCTCCGACCACCCCGAAGACGTCGTCTTCCTGCCGGACAACGAGGGCGCGGGAGCTCTCGCCACCCGCCATTTGATCGAACGCGGGCGCACACATATCGCCCACCTCACCGGCGATCCGTCGAGTATCGCCGTAGGCCTGCGGGAGCGCGGCATGCTCAGCGCGCTGAATGAGGCCGGGCTCCGCCCTGCCGCTCCGACGCGTTATGGCTCCTGGACCGAGGGGTCGGGAGCCAAGGCCATGCAGGAATTGCTCGAGTCCGGCGCGAAGGTCGACGCGGTGTTCTGCGGCAATGACCACATCGCCCGCGGCGTACTCGATGTCTGTGAGGCCAAGGGTCTACGCGTACCTCAGGATCTGGCAGTTGTCGGGGTCGACAACTGGGAGGGAATCATCGTCGACCAAGGGGTCCGGCGGCTGACGACAATTGACCTCGAGCTCAGGTCCATGGGACAACTCGCCGCCGCGAACGTTCTCGCCGACGACCGCACTCCGGGGGAACATTACGTCCCTCCCACACTCGTGCTCGGCCCGTCGTCTTGATCAGGCATTTTTTCCGCCCCTGATCCGGTTGATCAGGCTGCTTGCCTACGTGAGCAGTCAGGCGTCGAAGCCGCGACGGGCGGCCTCGATGTGACCGAAGTACTGGTGGGTCCAGCCGCAGATCAGGTCGACCGTCGCCCGCAGGGCCTGGCCCGGCTCGGTGAGGGTGTACTCCACCCGCGGCGGCACGGTGGGGTACACCTTTCGCTCGGCCAGGCCGTTGCGCTCCAGCATGCGCAGGTTCTGGGTGAGCATCTTGTGGCTGATGCCCTCGACCTCGTCCCGCAGCTCGCTGAAGCGCAGGGTGCGCTCACCGAGCGCCTCGATGATCAGCAACGCCCACTTGTTGGCGACATCCGAGAAGATCTCCCGCGCCAGGGAGTCCGCGCGCCTCAGATCCGCCTCATCGGACGAGCCCATGAACTGCTTGGTCACCATCTGGTTCCCCAGTCACTGAAAAGTTCGTTCTTCCACGTCAGCGAACACTCTCCTATGGTTTCCCAGTAACCGCAAGAGACCACGAAGTCAAGTTGTCCGCTTTTGCGCTCACCCGACGTAACGAAAAGACCGATGGGAAATCTCATGGCCGTCTCGCTCATCAACCCTGACCAGCATGTCCGAGTCCCGATCTACCACCACGTCGCGGTGGCGACGGGCAGCAGGCAGGTCCACATCGCCGGACAAGTCGCCTGGGACGAGAACGGCGAGCTCGTGGCACCGGGCGACCTCGCCGGACAGGTCGCCCAGGTCTACCGCAACGTCGCCAAGGCGCTGGACGCGGCGGGAGCGACGTTCCACGACGTCGTCCGCTTCACGTGGTACGCCGCGGGCTGGAAGAGAGAGATGTATGACGCCTTCAACGCGGGAATCGAACAGGCGGCCCTCGAATTCGATCTCGCCACGCCGCCGCTCGCGCTGATCGGGGTCGACATCCTCTTCGAGCCCGGCATTCTCATCGAGGCCGAGGTCACCGCCATCATCGATTGAGGGGCGTACAAGCGTCATGCGGGGCGTGTCCGCGTCAGAGGAGGCCGGCGTCGCGGACCTTCATGGCGACGTGAACCCGGTTGTCGGTGCCCAGTTTGGCGAAGATGCGGGTGATGTTGGCCTTCACGGTCGCCACGCTGACCGACAGGCTCGCGGCGATCTCGGCGTTCGAGGCGCCCCTGGCCACCTCGATCGCGACCTCCCGCTCCCGCTCGGTGAGCACGGCCAGCTCCGCCAGCGCCTGCGGCCGGCGCGGCTCGTGGCCACCGGTGGCGGCCGCGATGACCTGGCGCGCCACGCTCGGCGACAACACCGGCTCACCCCGCGCCACGGCCCGCACGGCCTCGATCATCTTCGGCGGCGGCGCGTCCTTCAGCAGGAAGCCGTGCGCGCCGAGCCGCAGGGCGCGCAGCACGAGGTCGTCGGCGTCGAACGTCGTCAGCACCAGGATCCGGGGCGGCGCCGGCCGGCTGAGGAGCAGCTCGGTGGTGACGAGGCCGTCCTGCTCCGGCATGCGGATGTCCATCAGCACGACGTCGGGCCGCAGGTCGCGGATCACGTCCATGGCCTGCTTGCCGTCCCCGGCCTCGCCGGCCAGGTCGAGATCGGGCTCGCCGCCCAGGATGAGGCGCAGCCCCGTGCGCACCATCGGGTCATCGTCCACGATCACCACTCTGATCACGGGTTCAAGCCTCCCACGGCAACCGGGCGTCCAGGACAAACCGCCCATCTCGGACGGCGTGCGTGAGCGTGCCGCCGGCCATCCGGGTCCGTTCCGCCAGCCCCACCAGCCCCAGCCGCCCTCCGGGCCCCGTGGGACCGCCGGGCGGGGCCGCGTTGCTCACCCGGATCCGCAGTCCCTCGCCGGGCCGTCCGCCCAGCTCGGCCGTCACGGGGCTGCCCGGCGCGTGCTTGCGCGCGTTCGTGAGCGCCTCCTGCACGATCCGGTACGCGTGCCGCCCCGTTTGCGCCGGCAACGCGTCGCGGCAGGAGATGGCGTCGTCCACCTCGACCCGCTGCCCGGCGGCCCGTACCTCGTCGAACAGGGCGTCCAGGTGCGCCAGCGTCGGCTGCGGAGGCGCGAGGCCGTCCTCGCGCCGCAGCGTGCCGAGCACGGCTCGCAGTTCGTTGAGCGACTGGTGCGCGTTCTCCTGGATGGCCAGCGCGGCCTCGCGGGTCTGCTCGGGAGACAGGTTCTCGCGGTACGCCAGCCCGCCCGCCAGCATCGCCAGCAGCGAGATCCGGTGCGCCAGCACGTCGTGCATCTCCTGGGCTATCTTGAGCCGCTCCTCCAGCTTGGCCTGTTCCACCCACTGCGCCTGCGCCGCGACCACGGCGTCCTGCCGGGCGGCGGCCAGATCGCGCCGGCCGGCCAGGTAGAGCCCGAACAGGGTGCTCCCGGCCAGGATCACGGCCGCGGCCACCGCGTACACGAGAGTCATCGTGCAGACCTGGGTCCACATCCGTCCGCGAGGTCTGGACCCGGGGCGGTGTGGTCGTCGCCCCAGGTCCGATGAGCGGGCGGGTCCCGTTCCTGTGGACTTGCAACGTGATCGAATTCCAGCGCGTCAGCAAGGCGTACAAAGGGGTGACGGCCCTCGACGACGTGTCCTTCACCGCGCCGCCGGGCGCCGTCACCGGCTTCCTCGGCCCCAACGGGGCCGGAAAATCCACCGCTCTGCGCATCCTGACCGGGCTCACCCGGCCCACGTCGGGCTCGGCGACCGTGTTCGGCCGGCCGTACGCGCGGCTCGACCGCCCCGGTTACGACGTCGGAACGCTGCTCGACGCCGGCGCCCACCATCCCGGCCGCAGCGGCAGGGAGGTGCTCACCCTGGGTGCGCTGATGCTCGGCCTGCCCAGATCGCGCGTCGGCGAGGTCCTGGAGATGGTGGGCCTGTCCGGGCGCGAGGGCGGGCGGGCCGTGGGCGGCTACTCGCTGGGCATGCGCCAGCGGCTCGGCATCGGCCACGCGCTGCTCGGCCGGCCGCGGGCTCTCATCCTGGACGAGCCCGTCAACGGCCTCGACCCGCAGGGCATCCAGTGGATGCGCGGGCTGCTGCGCGACCTGGCCGACGGCGGCTGCGCGGTGCTGCTCAGCTCGCACCTGCTGCACGAGGTCGAGCAGGTCGCCGACCACGTCGTCATGATCGGCCGGGGCCGGGTGCTGGCCCAGGGCACGGTCGCCGAGCTGAGCCGGGGCCACGGCCTCGAACGGACCTTCCTCGACCTGACCTCCGACGCCGACAGGAGCCCCGCGTGACTCGCGAACCGGAGCCCGGCACGGGCCGCATCCCCTTCGGCCGGTTGCTGCGGGCCGAGACCCGCAAGCTGTTCGACACGCGCAGCAGCATGATCATGACGGGGGTCCTGGCCGTCCTGGCGGTCGCGCTCGTCGCCGGCCGGGCCGTCGTGCTGACCGGGCCGCCGAAGCTGTTCACGCTGGCCGGCAGCGCGGCCATCGCGCTGGGGATCCTGCTGCCCGTGCTGGCCGTGCTGACGGTGACGGCGGAGTGGAGCCACCGTACGGCGCTGACGACGTTCGCGCTGGAGCCGCGACGGGCGCGGGTGCTGGCGGCCAAGTGCCTGCCGGCACTGGGCACAGCCGTGGTGGCATGCCTGTTCGCGCTGGTGGCGGCGGTGCCGGCGACGGCCGTCGCGGCGGCGGTACGGGGTGTGGAGGCGTCCTGGTACGTCGCCCCGCAGACCGTACTCGGGTGGATCGCGGTGATGGTGCTGATGACCGCGCAGGGCCTGGCGATGGGCCTGCTGCTGCTCAACGCCCCGGCAGCCATCGTGATCTGCATGGCCGGTACGGCGCTGTGGAGCTTCGTCGCGCAACTCGGCGGGGCGGGCGAGACCCTGGCCGCGTGGCTGGACCTCAATTCGACGACCAACCCGCTCATGGGCGGGGCTTGGACGTTGGAGGCCGCCGCCCGCCTGGCCACGTCGGTGCTGGCCTGGATCGTCATCCCCGGCGGGCTCGGGGTTCTGCGCGTCGTCAGAAAGGACGTGAACTGACGGCTCTGCCTGCTCGGTTTCGGCCAGGCGCCCACGGCCGAAACCAGATAACGGACCCTCAGGCCATGATCGTTCGGTTGTCGGAGTAATGCGGAACGTGTCCATGGCGATAGCCGGACAAGGGGGCGGGCCTGAGATGTTGAGCGAGGCGTTGGCGGCTCTGGCGGCGGCGGGTGGCACGGTGTTGGTATCGGCGATGACCACTGATGCGTGGACGTCGGCCAAGCAGGGCTTCGCCCGGCTGCTGAGCCGGGGCAAGCACGACCGGCAGGAGATCGCCGAGCAGCGGCTGGAGCGCTCACGGCAGGAACTGGTCGGCAGCACCGGCGCCGAGCTGGATCGGATCCGCAGCGAGCAGGAGTCGGCGTGGCGGCTGCGGCTGAGCGATCTGCTGGAGGACGATCCTGCCGCCGAAGCCGAACTGCGGGTGCTGGTCGCGACGTTCGGCACATCAACCTCCACCTCCGGGCCGCGCTCGATCTCGATCGGGAACGACAACATCGGGATCGCCTCCAGCGGCGACAACGCGACGAACGTGCAGCTGCGGGCAGAGGCCTCCGGGTCGGGCCGCGTCTATCAGGCCGGACGCGATCAGATCATCAACGAACGATGACGGACGGCGATCCTGGGCACCAGCACCCGCTGATCCGGTTGGAGGCCGCTGCCTCCGAACAGGGCCGGATTTATCAGTCTGCGCATGACCAGATCATCCACGAGACGGTACTGCCAGAGGCGGCGCTGAGGCCGGTCACCGAGGTGGCCGCCCCGCCCCGGCTGGTGAATCTGCCCCGGCACACGCGCACGTTCGTGGGGCGCGGCGAGGAACTGGCCGCGCTGGAGGCGGCGTTGCAGGGCGGGGGTGAGGTGGTGGTGGCCGCGGTGCACGGCTTGGGCGGGGTCGGGAAGTCCACGCTGGCCGCGCACTACGCGCTGACGCAGGCCACAGGCCGTCACCCGGCAAAGGGCAAGGCCGGCGACGCGCTCAACCCGGTGTGGTGGATCAATGCTGATTCCGGCCAGGAGGTGCAGACAGGCCTGGCGAGCTTGGCGGCCGCTTTGCAGCCGGAGCTGGCTACGGCCTTGCCGTTGAAGGCCTTGGCCGAGCGGGCGACGGCGTGGCTGGCCGCCCACCAGGGGTGGCTGCTGGTGCTCGACAACGTCGTCGACGTGGCCGATGTGCGGCCTTTGCTGGAACGTACCCTGACCGGGCAGGTGCTGGTCACCAGCCGGCTGAGCGAGGGCTGGCACCGGCTGGACGTTCAGGTGCTGCGCCTGGACGTGCTGAGCGAAGGGGAGGCGCTCGACCTGCTGGCCCGAATCGCCGCCCCCGGCCTTTCCCACGACGGCCTGCTGGAGGGGGCGGTCGAGCTGGTGCGGGAGCTGGGCTGCTTGCCGCTGGCGATCGAGCAGGCGGGTGCGTATCTGCACCAGACCCGGCTCACCCCGCGCGCCTACCTGGAGCTGCTGAGAGCGCAGCCGGCGGTGATGTACGACCGGGCCGCCCGCGGAGCCGACGCCGAGCGCACCATCGCCCGCATCTGGCGCCTGACCCTCGACCACCTGGCCGCTGTCCCGCTGACCGGCCGGCTGCTGCGCATCCTGGCCTGGTACGGCGCCGAGCCGATCCCCCGCACCCTCCTGGCCGGTCTCGACATCCCGGCACAGGATGTGCACCACGCGGTAGGCGAGCTGGCCGCCTACAACATGATCAACCTCGACACCGAACACATCACCGTGCACCGGCTGGTCCAAGCCGTCGCTCGCACCCCGGACCCCGGTGACCCGCACCGCCAGGCCGCCGACATCGACACCGCCCGCGACCAGGCCACCACCCTGCTTTTCGCCACCGTCCCCGAAACGGGGAGGGACCCGGCCGACTGGCCGACCTGGCGAACCCTGCTGCCGCACATCACCGCTCTGACCGACCACGCCTCCCCCGATACCGACAGCACAACCACCGCCGTCCTGCTCAACAACACCGGCTTGTTCCTCAGCGATCAAGGCGCCATCACCCGCGCGATCGGCTGTCTTGAACGAGCCAGTACGGCGTTCGAGCGGGTGCTGGGGGCTGATCATCCCGCCACCCTGACCTCCCACGACAACCTTGCCGGCGCCTACTGGGCGGCGGGGGATCTGGGCCGCGCCATCCCGCTGTACGAGGACACACTGGCAGCCTGTGAGCCGGTGCTGGGCCCGGACCACCCCTCCACCTTGACCTCCCTCAACAATCTCGCCGGCGCCCACCAGATGGTGGGGGATCTGGAGCGGGCCATCCCCCTGTACCAGGACACACTGGCGACCTGCGAACAGGTGCTGGGCCCGGACCACCCCTCCACCTTGACCTCACGCAACAACCTCGCCTACGCCTACCAGATGGCCGGGGATCTGAACCGGGCCATCCCGCTGCACAAGGCGACGCTGGCCGATCGAGAGCGGGTGCTGAGGGCCGACCACCCTGACATCCTGCAATCCCGCAACAACCTCGCCGGCGCCTACCGGATGGCGGGGAATCTGGGACAGGCCATCCCGCTGTTCGAGGCGACGCTCGCCGATCGGGAACGGGTGCTGGGCGCCGACCACCCCCACACTCTGACCTCCCGCAACAATCTCGCCGGCGCCTACGAGGCGGCCGGAGATCTGGGCCGTGCCATCCCGCTGTATCTGGGCACGTTGGCGGCCTGTGAGCGGGTGCTGGGCCCTGACCACCCCGACACCTTGTCCTCGCGCAACAGCCTCGCCTACGCCTACCAGATGGCGGGGGATCTGGGACAGGCCATCCCGCTACTTGAGGCGACGCTGGCCGATCGAGAACGGGTGCTGGGGGCCGACCACCCTGACACCCTGCAATCCCGCAACAACCTCGCCCACGCCTACGCGTCCGCGGGTGACCTCGGCCGCGCCATCCCGCTGTATCAGGACACGCTGGCGGCCTGTGAGCGGGTGCTGAGCGCTGACCACCCCGAGACTCTGATCTTCCGCAGCAACCTTGCCAGCGCCTACGTGTCGGCGGGGGACCTCGGCCGCGCCATCCCACTGTTCAGGGCCATCCTCGCTGACAGCGAGCGAATTCTGGGCGCTGATCACCCCGCCACCCTGACCTCCCGCAGCAACCTCGCCTACGCCTACCAGATGGTGGGAGATCTGAGCCGGGCCATCCCGCTGCACGAGGCGACGCTGGCCGATCGGGAACGGGTGCTGGGCGCCGACCATCCCGAAACCCTGTCCTCACGCAACAACCTCGCCTACACGTACGCCTCCGCGGGGGATCTGCGCCGGGCCACCTCCCTGTACGAGGCTGCTCTCGCCGGCTGCGAGCGGGTACTCGGCGTAGATCATCCGTTGACGAGGACCGTACGGGGCAGCCTGGCGGCGCTGAGATAGGGCATGGCGAGCAGCCGCTCAGCCGTCCCTGAGTTCCTGGGCAGAGCCACTCTGGCAGATTGTCGTAGATCGGGGATGCGGCTGTACAGCGTGCCCGGCGAGACACCGAGCAGCTTGGCGATCGAGCTTCTCCGGCTCGCTACGCACAGCAACTCCGGGTGACAACGGTGTGGCGGCCGCCGGTGCGGTCGCGGGTGCCGGCGACGATGCACTCGCGGATGAACTCGACCAGTGCGGCGAAGACGTGGAAGCTCAGGCGTCCGCCGGGGGGGGCGTCGACGTTCTCGTGCAGTGAGGTAAGCCGGTGGGGTTCGCCGACCATGGCGATGAGGACGGCCAGAGAGCGGCCGTAGCGGTCCAGCAACGGGACGACCAGGGTGTATGCCTTCGGCCAAGAAGGCGCGGCAGGCCGCCGGATCGGGCCGCTCGGCGGTCTTGCCCGACTTCTTGTCGGCAAAGACGCGACGGCAGCCGACCGCCTTCAGCACATCGAATCGGCGTTCGAGATTCTGGCTGCCGGTGGAAACGCAGGCGTATCAGATGCGGATCTCGCCGCAGTGGGCGGGAAGGCCGCCAGTCAGGGTGATGGCCCGGCCCAGCTCCCCGGCCGCAGATCGCCGATTCAGTCGCGCCCTGCCCATCGCGCCACCGCGGCTCAATCGACAACTTGGTATGGTGCGCAGGTTGCACCGCTTGGAGGGCACGGCAGCACTCAGGGGAGAGGACACCAGGCGACGATGCAGGCGTCAGAGGTCCCGCGTGCGGTGGCCGCGGCCATGTCGACCGCTTCCTCACTTGGCCTGACAGCCGACGACGCGATCGTTCTTCATGACTCGAACAAGCTCACTCTGCGTCTGCTGCCTTGTGACGTCCTGGCCCGGGTGGCGCCTGTAGCGCATCAGGTCGCACAGTTCGAAGTCGACCTCGCTCAGCGGCTCGTCGACTCCGGGTGTCCTGTGGCTGCTCTCGAGCCTCGAGTGGAGCCACGCGTCTATGAGCGTGACGGCTTCGCGGTCACGCTGTGGACCTACTACGAACCCATGACACCTCGAGAGGCCTCACCAGCCGACTACGCCGATGCGCTCGAGCGGCTACACACCGGCATGCGCGAACTCGATGTCCCGACGCCGCATTTCACGGAGCGAGTCGAGCAGGCTCAACAACTCCTGGCGAACCGCGACCAAACTCCGGCGCTCGCCGACGCGGACCGGGAGTTGCTCGGCGACACGTTACGAAGCCTGAGACGAGTGATCGGCGAGCGCGGCGGCGCCGAGCAGCTGCTGCACGGCGAGCCGCACCCGGGCAACGTGCTGACCACGAAGAACGGACTGCTGTTCATAGACTTCGAGACATGCTGCCGTGGGCCTGTCGAATTCGACCTCGCCCATGCGCCCGAAGAAGTCAGCGCGCACTATCCAGGTGTCGATCAAGACTTGCTGCGCGAATGCCGGATCCTCATGCTGGCGATGATCACAACGTGGCGCTGGGATCGAGGCGACCAACTCCCGAACGGGCGCCGGCTGGGCACGGAGTGGCTCGGCCAGATCCGAGCAGCGCTCGACCGCAAAGGGCTGGATACCCCTCGCTGATCGCGGGCCTTTGAGGTGATTCCGGCCTTGGCCGGTCGTGGTGCGCATGTGCTCGATCACCGATCGGACTCCGTCCAGACAAGGCGAACGTCGCCGGTCGCCCGACCGGGGCCGGCGTCAAGGAGATCACGGAGGGGATCATCGCCGCCCCGGTGTCACTTGCTGCTGCACAGCCCAAGATCGGTACGCTCCTCATACGTGATCATGGGATCGGCTGCAGCGGATGGCGCGCCCGAAACGCAGAAGGACCTGCAGGTCCTTACCCATCTTTCGATGGAGATCGCGAGTGCCCCTGCAGGATTCAAACCTGCCCACCCGGCTCCGGAGACCGGTCGAAAGCTGCCGAGACCCGCGAATCACTCCCCCTATCACCTGACATTCGGAGCCGCCGGCTCCCCGCTCTATGTGCACTTCAGCGGCCCCGTGTTGGCGCGATGCGACTGTCTGATCGGGGGACGGCCGTCCTTGCTTGCCGAAGTTGACAGTTACTCACGCTTGTTGTCCCGAAGGTGGCGTCCGGAGGCCGGTGCAAATCGGGGGGCGTGGTTCCGGCTTCATAGTGCGGTTACGCGGTGCGGTGCCGGTTCGGTGGGATCGGCTTTGCGGGGCTGGTGGCGTGTTGGGGTCGGAGGTGGCCGCTGAGATCAGGGACGTAGTGCTGTTCTGGCGGATTGGAGCAGGTGGACGAGGCTGTCGCGTTGGGTGGTGGGCCAGGAACTGAAGCGGGTGGTCAGGGTGGTGTTGATGGCCTGCTGGAATTGGCCGGTGATCGCCTCGCCCTGGGGGGTGAGGTGGACGCGGCTCATCCGGCGGTCGTTGGGGTCGGGTTGGCGGGTGAGCAGGCCGCGCCGCTGAAGCCGGTCGACCAGGCCGGTGATGTTGGTCTTGTCACAGTGCAGCAGGGCCGCGAGCTCGCCGAAGGACGGCTGCAGATGTTGGGCGAAGCACAGCAGTTGCGCTTGCTGGGGGGTTAGTCCCAGCCGGCGGCTCGCCATGCTGAACAGGCCGTCGATCTCCATGAAGACGCCGATCAGCGTCTCGACGAGTTCGTCATCGGGTGCGGCGGCCATGGCAGGCAGTCTACTACCTGGACAGTTGACACCCTCTACCAAATTAGTCGATGCTATGGACTATCCATAGGATCGACTAATTGGAGGGGTTATGCGTATCGAGGATCGGGTCGCAGTCGTCACCGGCGGATCGCGTGGCATCGGACGGGCGATCAGCGACCGGCTCGCCGCGTCGGGGATGCGCGTCCTCATCGGCTCCCGCGACCAGGAGACGGCCGCGCAGGCGGTGGACCAGATCAAGGACGCGGGCGGGCTGGCCACCGCGGTCCGCACCGACATCACCCGCCCCGAGGCGGTCAAGGAGTTGTTCGACGCGGCCGAGAGCCAGTACGGCCGGGTGGACGTGTGGGTGAACAACGCGGCCACGGCGACCGCTGGGCCGCTGGCCCGCGCCACCGATGAGGACTTCGACCAGTATCTGCACGCCAACGTGCGGTCCGCGTTCGTGGCGCTGCGCGAGGCCGCGCAGCGCATCAGCGACCACGGCCGGATCATCTTGATCTCTTCCGCGCTGACCGTGTCGCCGCTGCCCGGCATGGCGCTGCTGGCCGCAAGCAAGGCCGCCGGTGACCAGCTCGCCCGCACGCTGGCCTGGGAGGTGGGCTCCAGATCCGTCACGGTCAACAGCGTCCTGCCCGGCCTGACCCGTACCGACGTCATCGACACCGTGCCCCCGCACGTCATTGACGACGCCAAGGCCCGCACACCGCTGGGCCGCCTGGGCGAACCAGCCGACATTGCCGACGTCGTCGCGTTCCTGGCCTCCGATGCCGCCCGCTGGATCACCGGCCAGACCATCAACGCCGCCGGAGGCATGATCTGACGAGTTGGCGCTGGGCCAGGGCCGGATGACGCACAATCCTAAAGACCTTGGCCACGATCACCGGACCGTCCGCAAGCTGGTCAGCGGTGCAGCCATTCGTTCTTGAGCGCACTGAAGAACGACTCGGCCATCGCGTCGTCGTAGCAGACCCCGGTGCGGCCGACCGAGCGGCGGATCTGCCGAGCGGTCAGGAAGCGGCCGAACTCGTCGCTGATGTAGTTCGAGCCGCGGTCGGCGTGGAAGACGGTGCCCGGTTGGAGCAGTCCGGTGTCGGCTGCCATCCGGATCGCGTCCTTGATCAGGTCGGTGCGGTAGTAGTCGGTCATCGCCCAGCCCAGGACCGCCTTGCTGTGGCAGTCGATCACGGTGGCGAGGTAGAGGAAGCCTTCCCAGGGGCGGATGTAGGTGACGTCGCCGACCAGCTCGGTGCCGGGCCGTTCGGCGGTGACGTCGCGGCCGACCAGGTCGGGCATGCCGCGGTAGTCGCCTTGCACGGTGGTGGCCGGCCGGAACGCCCGCGCCCGGGCCGGGGTCAGGCCCTGCTCGCGCATCAAGGCACGCACCAGCTCGGCCGAGCAGTGCTCGCCGCGGCGCAGCAGGGCGGCGTGCACGCGCCGGTAGCCGTAGGTCTCGTGCGAGTCGGCGAAGATCTCGGCGACCAGAGCGGCCAGCAGCGTTCGGCGTTGCGTACCGCGACACTTCTCAGACCTGAAGGGATATGCCATCGGGACAGTGCGAGAGCCCTCCTAGAAGCCTGAAGAGCATAGATCTGCCTCGCGTGGTGGACCGTGGAGACGGTCCACCACCTGCGAGCGTCAACGAGAACGGGCGGGGCTCCGTGAGACTGGAGACCCGCCCGTTCCTACGATGTTCGCCCTGGTCGGCGGCCGGAACCGCTGCTCAAGATCGAGTGCCCCCTGTAGGATTCGAACCTACGCACCCGGCTCCGGAGAGCATTGCAGGTTTGCTGGTGGACATGCCCTTGACCAGGGGCGATGCACGAATGCCACTCGATCAAAGCCGTGGATGGCCCACACGTGGCCCACGATCATGCAGAGCCTTCTGTTGACTTGATGTACAGCGGGCGCGAAGCACATCACGGGCTTCAACCCACGGTGGTCGTGGAATGTTCTGCGTTGTGATCGCCCCCTGCCAGGAGGTTCCTCGTGTTCCACAAGATCCTGCGAGCCCTCACCCAAACCGCTGCAGACCAACGGCAGGCAGCCGAGGACGATGCGTGCGCTTACGGAACACAGTTGCTCACAGAGGCCCGCGAGGAGCTCAACCGGGCGGACACCAAAGCCCAAGTACTCCTCGGCATCGTTGGCATCGGCCTCGGCGCCGTCACAGGCGGCCTGCTCGCGGGAAGCTGGTCACCTTTCGCGATGTCCAATGCCGTCGAGTGGCTGTGGTGGGCAGGCGCGGCGGCAGCTCTGGCGTCCGTGGTGGTGCTCGCTGGCGCGGTCTATCCGCGGTTGGATCGGCGGAAGGGGAACAGCGCCGTCATGTACTACGCCGATGTCTTACGCCTCGACTCCACGGTGAGCGTCACCAGCGCTCTGATGCAGTCCTCGACGCTGGACCTGGAGCGGGTCGCTGATCAGCTGTACCGGGTCAGCCGCATCGTCGGGCAGAAGTATCGCCTCATCCGCTGGGGGTTCTGGCTGCTCCTGAGTGGAATGACGGCTACGGTGAGCGCGGCGCTGATCAACGTCGTGCTCACCGGGTCTCCGCCGTGACCGCGCAGGCGTAGGTATGACGCCGCTCCGACAGGCAGGTCACACTCCGCCTACCAGCAGAGTGTCGTCCTCCAATGGAGGAACGGGCAGGCCGAGAAGTTCCAGAGTGCTGCGGAGTACTGATTCGTTAGTGACGACGAAGTTGAGCATGTCCACCGACTGGTAGCTCTGCATGATCTTATCGACGGTGCCAAGGAGTTCCTGCGCTCCCTGCTGCCGCTGCTCGACTAGATCCGCGATGATCTGCGGCAGTTGCTCTGGGGTGACGGCCAGTTGGATCGCGTGCACCACTCGGGCGCTTCCCTCCACGGCGGCGAGAAACTCCTGCCATTTCTGCCGGACCTCGTCGGTGCTCTGGATTTTGAGCAGCGCTGCGGCGGCGTCGGATTTGATGTCGTGCTGCTTTCTGTGGGCATCCCGGTTGAGCTGGCGTATCTCCTCGGGAACGTTCACCTCGGCTCTGACCGTCCATCGGTAGACTCCCGTCATCTCTCCCGAGATCGATCTGAGCTGCTCGTTCGCGGCCTGTTCCGCCGCGCCTGCGTCGGTGATTTCGAACCGCCGGGTGATCGGACGTACCTCCTGGCAAGCGCGCTGGAGAACCGCCTCGGCCTCGGGCACTTCATCGTTGAGGAGGGCTCGGGCCCGTTTCCCGGCCGAGGTCGCGGTCCGGAGCAGGGTGACGGAGAAGTCGTAGGCGTCGCCCTTGGCGGGCGAGGCCAGAACGAACGGCTCGATGTTGACGGGCGGTTCGGCCTCGGGCTCGTTCTGTTGGACGTGATAAAGCACGGGTGCCAGCCAATTGCGCATGTGATCAGCTCCTGTGAACGAGTTGACGCAGGTGGTGGTGAAGATCCTCGGAGATCTCGCCGTGGTGCCGCCAGAGCCGAAGGTAGAGCAGGGCCCGCTTGGCGTTCCGCCTGTCGGTCAGGCTGAAGATCTGGTCCGTGATCTCCCGTACGGTGGGCCGCTCGTCGTAGTAGCGCAGCCATTCGCTCAGCAGCAGGTCCCAGGACTCGGGCACGACCAGGCGACCTTTTTCCTCGTAGCTGAGCGCGTTGCGCCAGAGCGTCACGAGCGAGGGATGGGGATCGAGCCGGCTCAGATGCGGCCGCTCGGGGGTCGGGACGGATAGCGCGGTCAACCGTCCGAAGGCGAGGGCGGCGCTGCGATGACCAGCGGGTCCTCCTTCGTCGACCCAATCGGCGAGGTTGTTCACGATGGTGTGCGCGGTGTCCGCGCGATACAGATAGGCGATGGACTGGGCCACTTCATGGTGGAACTTGTCGCCCCTGGTGAGGACCAGGGTCCTGAACGCGGCGAGGGCTTGGTCAGGGGCGGAGAGACCGACAGATGAGGCATAGGCGCGGATCGCGATCGCCTTCTCCGCATCGTTGCCTTGGATCATCGAACGGAGATGAAGGTGGACGCGGCGTGTCATCGACGGGTCTTCGGCTGCGGCTTCCAGCGCCAGGGCAGCGAGCTGATGATCTCGGGCACGGCGGGACTGGCTCCACACCTGCAGGAATCGCTTGTTGACGAGGGCGAAGTCGAAGGTCGCAAGCTTCCCGACCGCATGCCCGACCTTGATCCTGGTGTGCGAAGATCCCTCGCCGCCGAGCCAGAGCAGCCAGTCGACCAACGAGTCACGGATCGTCGGCTGGTCTTCCCAGATCACACGCAGCATGACGGCCGCCAGTTGGGGGCGTCTCAGCCTGATGTTCCGCCCGCCACCGGGCCCAGCAGCTGTTGCCTCGGCATCCACATAATTCAGCCAGAGGGGTAGCTTCTCCCAGAGCTGGATCGGTTTCGGTGAGTGATCACGGCGCCACTTCTCGTCGAGCCGTTCGGCCAGGGCCAGCGCCGCGCCGGAGATCTCCGCCTCGGGCAGCCCATGGAGTACGGCGATGCTTGTCATGAAGCACCGGCCTAGGGTCGGCCTGCGCTTCTCCAGGTCTTCGCCGACCTTCGCGCGCATCCGGTGGAATCGCCGGTTCAGCATGATCTCGATGGAGGTGCTGGCCTCCAGGGTGGCGGCCACCTGCTTGGCTAGTTCGACCACCTGCCAGGGTGCGGAGTGGGCGCGGAGTTCCTCGTCCAGAAGCCGCTGATCGTCCGGGGCGAGCCGGGCGCCCGATGCCTGAACGGACAGATGCTTGGCGAAGATCCGGGTGTTCGGCGGGGCGTCGTGCTCGATCACGGGCGCGACGGAGGAGCTGATGTGCTCCGGCACCAGGACGATCATTCTGCAGTCCGCATTGACGCCGGCACGCTTGAGATTCGTGGTCACCCTATCCACGGCGTCGGGCGTATCGACTAGGTCCAGCAAGTAGCCGTGTCCCGATTCCAGTTTCCAGTCACGGGGGTTCGGCGTGCTCGCTCCGTGCGGAATGATCCAGCTCGCCCTGCCGCACCAGTCGAGCAGCGCCGCCGTGGCCGTGGTCGCCTTTCCGGTCTCCGCGGAGCCGCTGAGCAGGACCAGGCGTTCGCTGTTGAGCAGCCTGCGTGTTTCCGCTTGCGACTGGGTCGGTACCAGCGTTCGCCGTAGGTCCTCGGTTTCGTTCTCCGTTAGCTCGTGAATCGTCGCCGTCGGTTGGGCCCCTCCCTGATCTACGTGGATGTCGCCTTGGGCGAGCCAGATGTTTCCCTTCTTGACGCGGTTGCGCACGCGGCCGATCAGGTCCCGAGTGCCGGCGCTGGGCCGCTCGTCGGCGAACAGGTCGTCCAGGTTCTGCTTGCGTTCCAGCCACTCCTGTCCGGAGGCGGTCATCTCGTTGCGGATCGATTGGTTGTCGGGTTCCTGGGATATCTCGTCCGCTTCCTCGGGAGCAACGGCCTCGGTCTCCGGGTCTTCCTGCTGCGGGGGATTGGATCTCGGTTCCTCAGGCGGAGAGTCGCTCATTTCTTCTTCCCCTTCGGTTCACGAGCGACGTTGATGTCCCCTTGCGCGAAGAGAATGTCACCTCTCTTGACCCGATTCTTGATCGATCCGATGCTCCGCGGCGGTGATGACGGGGTGTCGCTGGACGGCTGGGACTCCGGAATCTCCATGTCGTGGACGTCGAAGTGCGGCACGTACAGGTATGCCGTGTACTCCTGCTTCTTGTCCGCCACCGCGACTTCCAGGAACTCCGACGGTCTCGGCCGCCCCGGCCCCTGTGACACGTAGTCGCGGAACACCTCCCGCGAGACGATCAGCGCCAGATCAGCGTCGCGGAAGGTGTCGAGAGCGGTCCGGATCGGTGCCGAATCGCGCAGCCTCGCGGGCTGTACCGCATGCTGTCCGGGCCACCCGGCCGCGCCGTCCAACTGCAGCGGTCCGACGTGGACGGCGAGCCTCATTCTCATCCGGGCCCAGGTGGGATCGGAGCGTCGGCTGTTGTGGGCTGCGATGGCCACGTCCAGCTCAGTCAGGAACTGGTCAAGGAGGAGAGGAATCGTGATGAAAGGGCCCGGCTCGGCGGGAAGGTGGACGGTCAACGAATCACCGCCCACCTGACGCTCCCACGCACCATGGTCCAGCTGGACGCGGTCTGCTGCCGTCTCGATAGTGCTGATCAGTCCGGACTGAAGGGTTCGCTGTTGGGCGTCAGTGCGGCCGCCGTAGTTCTCGATGTCTGCTGTGAGCAGGACTCGGTAATCGTGTGTGACCATGGCATCTCCAATGAGCGGGTGAGCTCAACGGTGAGGCACGGCCAGCCGAGAGAAGCCTTAGAAATATGGCTTGGTTAATAACGGGAGGTCGGCGAGCGCAGTCAGCCCTGCCAGGTCCTTCACCACCACGTCGCGGTGCCCCCGTCGGATGACCCCCTCCGCGGCCAGTTCGCGCAGCGCCTTCTGCGTCGTGATCTCCTTGGCGCCCACCAGCATGCCCAGCTCGGCTCTCGTGAGCGGGATGCCTATGCTCATTCCGTCATCCGTGGCGCGGCCGTGCCGCGAGATCAGCGCGATCAGCACGCGTGCCAGGCAGATCTTCGTCTCATACCCGGCGAAGTCGAGACGCCGTTGATTGGCCCAACGCAGCCGCTCGGCCACGACCTGCGTCAGCGCCAGCGCCGCGGCTGGGCGCCGGGCCACGAAAGAGCGAAACACCGGGCCCCTGACCTGTTGGCAGACAGCGCGCCCGCAGGTGGTCACGCTCGCCGACCGCGGCGACCCATCCATAGCGGCCATATCACCCACGATGTCACCTGACACCCGAATCGCCAGGGTCGCCTCCACACCGTTCTCAACGCCTCCGGTCACCTTGACCAGCGCGTCCAACAAGATCCAAACCGATGTGCCGCGATCTCCCTGGCTGATCAGCACGTGCCCGGGTGGGAACGAGCGCAAGGTCCCGAGCCCCAGGGGTCTGTACGGTCACTGGTGTAACTCCTGATCAAGGAGAACGCACCTGATGAGTACTGTGATCCAGGCATCGACGGAGATCGACCTGGAGGACG
>NZ_JBIUCF010000049.1:0-114273 GCF_044593615.1 Nonomuraea sp. NPDC051941 | reverse complement strand
GCGTGGGCGCGACCGTGGAGGAGGACATCGTGTTCTGGCTGGCCGAGGCCATGTCGGACCAGTTGGTGAAGAGGCCGAAGTTCATCGAACCCCACGCCGTTCCCGTGTCGTGCGTCGTCCCGTAGACGAGATGTCTGCCGTTGTAGACGACGGTGGTGAAGTCCTTGAGCGAGACCCACCCCGACTTCGGGTTCGCCAGCGCGCCGGTCGATGTCCAGCGGTACGTCGACGGAAGAGTGCACGTGCCGGTCGGTGTGGGGGTGGGGGTGGGGGTGGGGGTGGGGGTCGGTGTGGGGGTGGGCGTGGGGGTGCCGGGGTTGCCGCAGGTCACGCCGTTCAGGGCGAACGACGTGGGCACCGGGTTGCTGCCGGTCCACGAGCCGTTGAACCCGAAGTTGGTGCTGCCGCCGGAGGGGATGGAGGCGTTGTAGGAGACGTTGGTGGCGGTCACCGACGAGCCGGACTGGGTCTGGGTGGCGTTCCAGATCTGGGTGATCTGCTGGCCGGCGCCGAAGGACCAGGTCAGCCGCCAGCCGTTGACCGCGTCACCGAGGTTGTTGATGGTGACACTGGCGTTGAAGCCCCCTGACCAGCTCGAACTGATGGCGTAGTCGACCCGGCAGGCGACGGCGGCCTGGGCGGGCTGCACGGTCAGCAGGCCCGCTCCGGCGAGCAGGACTGCGACGGCGCCGATCACGAGGCCGCGGTGAGAGGCCCGCCGGGGCGGCGCCGCGGTCGTGACGGCGGAGGGGCGCGCTGACCGCGCTCGCCAGGGCAGCCGCATCTGTATTCTCCTCATCATGTCCGGCCGCCGTCAGGGGCTGGTGCAGGTGGCGGTCGGGGTGGCCGCGGTGCCGTTCGCGGTGAATCCGAAGGTCGTGGAGCCGCCGGCGGCGATGGAGCCGTTGTAGGCGGCGTTGCGTACGGTGACGCTGGAGCCGGACACGCTCTGCTGGCCGTTCCACAGGCTGCTGATGCTCTGCCCGCCGGGCCAGGTCCACTGCACGGTCCATCCGCTGATCGCCGCGTTGCCCGCCTGGACGGTCACCGTCGACTGGAAGCCACCCGACCAGCTGTTGGTCGTCGTGATGGTCGCCGCGCACGCGCCCGGGACCGGTGTCGGAGTCGGGGTGGGTGTCGGGGTCGGGGTGGGTGTGGGGGTGGGGCCGCCCGGTGAGGCGGCGTTCAGGGCGTTGAGGACCGCGTCGTAGGCGGGCTTCTTGTTGCCGCCGCTGAACAGCAGCGGGGTGTCACCCGAACGCCAGGAGTCCTGGTCACGTACTCCCCACACCGTGATGCCGGCGCAACGGGCCACCGCCAGGCAGTCGTTGGTCACGGCGGCGTAGGTCTGCGCGGAGGCGCCCTGGATGTCCAGCTCGGTGATCTGCACGTCGACGCCGAGGGCGGCGAAGCTGGAGATGGTGGTGCGGTAGTTGCTGTTGTACGGGCTGCCGCTGTTGAAGTGCGACTGCAGGCCCACGCAGTCGATCGGCACGCCGCGCTGCTTGAAGTCGCGGACCATGTTGTAGACGCCCTGGGTCTTGGCCCAGGTCCAGTTGTCGATGTTGTAGTCGTTGTAGCAGAGCTTGGCGGCCGGGTCGGCGGCGCGCGCGGTGCGGAAGGCGACCTCGATCCAGTCGTTGCCGGTGCGCTGCAGGTTGGAGTCGCGCCGGCCGCCGGAGTTGCCGTCGGCGAACGCCTCGTTGACCACGTCCCAGGCGTAGATCTTGCCCTTGTAGTGGGCCATGACGCCGTTGATGTGGTCGATCATCGCCTGGCGCAGCGTGCCGCCGGACAGGGACTGCATCCAGCCGGGCTGCTGGGAGTGCCAGGCCAGGGTGTGGCCGCGGACCCGCTTGCCGTTCTGCACGGCCCAGTTGTAGACGCGGTCGCCGTTGGTGAAATTGAACTGGCCGCGGTTCGGCTCGGTGGCGTCGATCTTCATCTCGTTCTCGGCCGTCACCATGTTGAACTCGCGGCCGGCGATCGTGGTGTACTGCGAGTCGCCGAGCCTGCCCGCGCTGATGGCGGCGCCGAAGTACCGCCCGCTCTGCGCGGCGGCCGCGCCGAGCGTGCTCGCCGCCGCACCGGCCGGCGTGATCGGTACGGTCACCGCGGTGACCACGGCGATAGCGCCGACGGCGGCGGCGATCAGAACCCGCGGGCGCCTGAGGGGCCGCGGCGGAAGTATGGCTGTGTCGCCCATGGCTGAGTGCTCCAGACTGAATCACGGAAAAGCGGACACGCGAGGTCACCCCCACGCGATCGACGCCGCGTCCCGTGATCGGGGAACGCACACCACCAGGGCATCGTGAACGGCGGTCCTCGCCGCGCACCACCACATGTCGGGAGGAAGCCTTCTCGGACACCCAGTCTGGAAACCGCTCCGAAAGTTGTCAAGTAACGGCGAAAGTTTCAGAGTGGCGCTCTCGCCGTCACGTCAGGCGACCCCTATAACGCCTGATGAGCCGCACGCGCGTCCGCCGCCCCGCCGCGGGCGCGAGGTGCCCTCCTTGACGTCGCCTCTTCGTCTCGTATTGGCTCGACCTGCCACCACAGCCATCTGACAGAGAAGGAAACGCGACAGGGAAGAAGACGTGTGAGCGCTAACAGCCGACCCGGGGCCACCAACCGGCGGCCATGGCGCGGGGCGGTCCGGCGGACAGACACCACGTCCCTGGAGCCGCCCCTCTCGGAGAGTCGCCGATGAGGAGGTACACCGAGGCAAAGCGCCGCCGCAGGATCCAGCGCCTGGTCATCGGCCGTCACCTGGCCAAGTGGCCTCTGTCAAGATCCTGAACCGCCGAACGATGTTCCGCAGTGTCGGCCAATCTCTCCATTAACAAGGTGCTCTTGCTGGGTGACGGTGAGCGCGTAAAGATCCCCCATGCAAGGAGGTCGCCATGATCCGCGCACTCAACAAGCTGGGAGACCGACTCCTCGACAAGTTCCTGCCGTCGGCGAACGCCTCGGCAGCGTGCTGGACCGACTGGTGCTGCCAGGGCAAGTTCTGCCGGACCTGCTGCTACCACGACTCCACCGGCACGACCAGCTGCGGCAGCTTCGACTACTGCTGACGCGCCCTACCGACAGCCCCCAGGACAGTGCGGGCCGACACCAGGCCGGCACCGTCCTGGTGGGTTTTCCGTGCTTCGCCGCCCACCCCTGAGGAGCTCGCATGCCGTATCTCGTGGCCGCCGTCGTCGTCGTCGGATTGCTGTGCCTGGTGGATCTGGTGCTGACCCTGGCGGTGATCCGCCGGCTGCGCGTGCACACGCTGCGGCTGGCCGAGCTGGCGCCGACGGGCGCCCCGATGGTGCAGCCGGGAACGACGCTCGGCGATTTCAGCGCGACCGCCCTCGGCGGTGAGACCGTGTCGCGCGCGTTCTTCTCGGGGCCCTCCGTGGTGGCGGTGTTCTCCACCGAATGCGCGTCCTGCCACGAGCGGCTGCCGGAGTTCGCGTCCTACCTGGCCGACAACCGTCCCGAACGCGTGCTGGCCGTGGTCACGGGCGACCCCGACGAGGCCCGGCTGTTCACCGGCGAGCTGACCTCGGCCACCGTCGTGGTCGAGCCGATGGGCGGCCCGGTGAGCAGGGCGTTGCAGGTCTCCCGGTTCCCCAGCTTCTACCTGGTCGACGGGGACGGGGTGGTCGTCGCGGCCGACACCGCCCCGGGCAGGCTGCCGGCGGCCACGCGCCGATGACCTCTCCTGCCGGGCACGGCGGCGCCACGCCGCGACGGCGCTTTCGCGCGGCCGCGGCGTCGGCCTGGCGGGCGCACCCGGCCGCCGTCCTGGCATCCGGGATCACGGTGCTGCTCATGGGCCTGGTCCCGGTGGTCACCGCGTGGCTGACCAAGCTCGTGCTCGACGGGCTGGCGGCCGGGGCGGGCCTTGCCGAGCTGCTCCCGTACGGCGTGGCTCTCGGCGTGACCGGCCTGGCGGGCGCGGCCCTGCCCGCGGCCGCGGAGTACGCCCAGGAGCAGCTGCGCCGCGCGCTCCAGGTGCTGATCCAGGACCGGCTCTTCCAGGCCGTCAACGCCCACCCGGGGCTGAGCCGATTCGAGAACCCGGCCTTCCACGACCGGGTACGGCTGGCGCAGGACGCCGGCCAGAACGCGCCGCAGCGGATCGTCCGCTCCTCCCTGGGCATCGCCCAGGGAGCCGTCACCCTCGCCGGGTTCACCGCGGCGCTGGCCGTGCTGGCGCCGGGGATGATCCTCGTCGTGGCGCTCTCCGCGCTCCCCTCGGTCCGCGCCCAGCTCGACCTGTCCCGGCGCCGCGCCGGGATGATGTGGGGCGTCAGCTCGAGGAGCCGGCGGCAGATCTTCTTCGCCGGCCTGCTCACCAGCCCCGACGCGGCCAAGGAGATCCGGCTGTTCGGCCTCGGCGACTTCCTGCGCGCCAGGATGCTGGGCGAGCTGCGCGCGGTCAACGCCGCCGAGCAGGGGCTCGCCCGCAGGACACTGCGTACCCAGGGGACGCTGTCGCTGCTCGGGGCGGCCGTCGCCGCGCTCGGCCTGCTCTGGGCGATCAGCGGCGCCGCGTCGGGCACGCTGAGCGTCGGCGACGTCGCCGTGTTCGTCGCGGCCGTCGCCGGGGTGCAGTCCGCGCTCGCTTCGATCGTCAGCCAGTCCGCCGACGCGCACAACGCGCTGCTGATGTTCGGGCACTACCTCGACGTCGTCGCCGACGCGCCGGACCTGCCCGTCCCGCGGCGTCCGCGCCCCGTCCCCGCGCTGCGCGAGGGCATCGAGGTGCGCGACGTGTGGTTCCGGTACGACGACGCGCATCCGTGGGTGCTGCGCGGAATCGACCTGTTCATCCCGCGCGGCGGCTCCCTCGCCCTGGTCGGGCTGAACGGCGTGGGCAAGAGCACCCTGGTCAAGCTGATCTGCCGGCTGTACGACCCGGTACGCGGGTCCATCCACTGGGACGGCGCCGACCTGCGGGAGATGGACCCCGCCGAGCTGCGCGGCCGCATCGGCGCGGTGTTCCAGGACTACATGTCGTACGACCTGACCGCGGCCGAGAACATCGGGCTCGGCGACGTCGCGGCGCTCGACGACCGGGACCGGGTCGAGGCCGCCGCCAGGCTGGCCGGTGTCCACGAGACGGTCGCCGGGCTGCCGCGGGGCTACGACACGCTGCTGAGCCGGATCTTCTTCGGCGACCGGGACGACCCCCAGGCCGGAGTGGTGCTGTCCGGCGGGCAGTGGCAGCGCCTCGCGCTGGCCCGCGCCCTGATGCGGAAGGGGCGGGACCTGCTCGTGCTCGACGAGCCGAGCTCCGGCCTGGACGCGCAGGCCGAGCACGCCATCCACCAGAGCCTGCGCCGCCACCGCGCGGGGCGGACCAGCCTGCTGATCTCGCACCGGCTCGGCGCGGTGCGGGAAGCGGACGTGATCGTCGTGCTCGCCGAGGGGCGGATCGCCGAGCGCGGCTCGCACGCGGAGTTGATGGCGCTGGGAGGGGAGTACGCGGGGCTGTTCACCCTGCAGGCGCAGGGCTACGAGCCGACGGAGTCGGAGGAGGGGGCGAGCCGGCGGACGACGACGCCGAGCACGCGGTCGAACGGCACGTAACCCCATGCCCGCGAGTCCTCGCTGACCGGCCCGTCACCGAGGACGACCAGCCGGCCCGCCGGCACCGTGCCGCCCGGCGACGCCTCCACCCGGGCCATGACCTGGGCGGGCACCGGGTCGCCCGGCACGGCCACCGCGCGCTTGATGAACCACATGGCCGCCCCCGGCCGAGGCAGCGGCCCCGTACGCCACTTCCCCCCGGGCAGCGCGGTCTGCAGCACCACGACCTGGCCGCGCCCGACACCCGACCCCGTGGTCCTGCGGACGAGCACCCGGTCGCCCGTGCGGTAGGTCGGCAGCATGCTCGCCCCGCTGATCCGTACGACGACGAACCGCCGCCGGGCGACGACCAGAGCGGCGGCCAGGGCCGCGATCGGGGCCAGCAGGATCATGACGCGCCGCACGGCGCCCTCCAAAGTCGATCACCATGGGTGGACTGCCGACACTAATGCCCCATCGCCTCCGCCGGGGCGGGGGTTCGGCGCACCCGTACCGCCAGCACGATCAGGACGACGGGGAGGAGCGCGTACAGCGCCCACGCGAGCGTGACTGGGCCGCGCACTTGCGGAGGCGAGGCGACGTGCTTCAGCGGACGAGCAGGTGGACGAGAGCGACCCCGCCGACGGCCACGATCAGGAACCGTAGCGTCGCAGGGCTGAAGCGGCGGCCCGCCTCGGCACCGAGCCGGGGGAGCCCATGAGGGACATTTGACATGCTCCTCCCCGTGTATGGGGAGGATTCTCATGGTCGTTACGCGGCCGCCCCTTGCGGGGCGGGCGTGGTCTCACGATGAGTGGCTTGACGCTTCACAGGCCCCAGTACCGCAAGGCCTCCACGTCCGTTTACCGCCTGTCCGACGGCTGAGTTGTACCGGTACACCTGAGTGCGGGCGGCATTGGTGTCGGCGTTGCCGATCCACCCACAAGCTGGGTTTTTGCACACGAACCTGGCCTGGGATTGCCGTGATCCCCGGGTGATCGTGTGGCACTGGTGGCATTCCCGGCTGGTGTTCGCCGCCGGGATGTAGGCGACTTTCCCGCCCTTGTCGAGGGCTTTGTAGGCGAGGAACTCGGCGGTGCGCGACCATGCCTCACCGGCGATGGCCCGGTTCAGGCCGCGCTTTTGGGCGACGTTCGTCCCCGGTTCCTCCACGGTGCCCGATGCGGCGGCCATCATGTTCTTGACCTTGAGGTCTTCGAGCACGATCACGCTGTAGCGGTCGGTGAGTTTCGCGGTGATCTGGTGTTGCCAGTCGATCGCCCGGCGCTTGGCTCTCGCGCGCAGGCTGGCGATCTGGTCATAGGTTCTCTTCAACCGGTTCGAGGTTGGCCGTCCCGGCTTGGCGGCCCGTTTCTGGCGGGCGGCCTTGCGTTCCAGCCGGAGCAGACGCTCGGCCTCCTTGTGCGACAGCCACTGCTCGCGGTGGCGGATCTTCTCCCCTGATGCCAGGGCCAGGGGGACGGTGATGCCCCGGTCGATCGCGGTCACCGGGCCCTCGTGCAGGGCCGGGGGCATCTCCATCGTCTGGGTGCGGAAGATGATGTGCCAGCCGGTGGTCTCCTTGACCAGCCGGGCACCGGTGATCTTCCCGTCGGCGGAGGATCTGGTGATGCCGGGCAGGTCCTTGGTCCACCGGAACCGGACCCGGCCCAGTTTGGGGATGTTGACCTCGCCCCACCGCCGGTTGACCCGGGTGATGTGCAGATCCCGCCCCTGTGGCACATCCACGGCCATCCGGGACCGAAAACGCGCTTTGAACGTCGGCCGCTCAGCGGGATGGTCGGGGTTGAAGAAGTTCGCCCACGCCTGCCGATAGGTCTTGAGCACGGCTTGGGAAGCTTGCGCGGGCAGGTCCTTCAACCAGTCGATGTCCCTGCGCGCCTGCCGGATCGCCTCATCGCAGTCCTTCAGTGTGGCGAAGCGGCCCTGCCGGAAGGTGTAGTACTCGTGCAGCAGGTTCCACAACGTCCGCGCGTTGTGCGCCTGGCCATCCAGGATGGCCGACTGGCGTCTGTCCAGCTCCAGGCGCGCAGCATGAGCGCGGTGGCGTTTCTCCAGCTCCACAAACCACATTTTGTCATTTGGTGTATGTCGGCGAGGTGAGAACCGAACTCGAGATCAGAATGGGTCGCCGTTGCGTTCACGAGCTGACTGCATATTTGGTATTTGTCACCATGTATCGGCGCAACGTCTTCACCGATGAGATGGTCAGCCGCTGCCGGCAGATTATGAAGGAGGTGTGTGAGAAGTTCGCATGCGTCCTCGCTGAGTTCAACGGCGAGGACGACCACGTGCACCTTCTCGTCCGCTACCCGCCCAAGGTCGCCCTGAGTGTCTGGTCAACAGCCTCAAAGGGCCGAGGCGCTCGTACGCGACCTCGATGCCCGACGGACCGACGTTCGACGCCTTCTCAACGGTCACCGATGCATCATCCCCCGGCGCTCCCGGTCGATGCGGCCGGAGACGGCGGGGAGCAGGCCGCGGGGCAGGAAGAGCACGACCAGGATGAGGACGAGCGCGTACACGGCGTACGACAGCACGCCGGGCGCGTACGACGGCATCCCCGGCAGCGCGGCCAGGCTGTTCAGCCCCTGCACGAGCAGCGTGATCGCGGTCGCGCCGACCACGGCGCCCCAGATCGTGCCCAGCCCGCCGACCACGGCCATCACGATGTACTGGATCGAGATGAGCACGGGGAACGAGCCCGGCGCCACGTACCCCGTGTAGAAGCAGTAGATCCCGCCCGCGAGCCCCGCGAACGCCGCCGACAGCGCGAACACCACCAGCTTGTACCGCCCGACCGGGATCCCCGAGGACGCGGCGGCGGTCTCGCTGGTGGCCAGCGCGCGCAGGGCGCGGCCCGGCCGCGAGGTGATCACGTTCCGGGTCACCAGCATCACCAGCGCCAGCCCGATCCAGGTCAGGTACGCGTACGCGGACGCGCCGCCCGCCTCGAACGACCCGACCGAGAACTGCGGGATGGCCTGCAGCCCGATGTCCCCGCCGGTGACCTCCAGCTGCCCGGCCAGCGAGAGCAGGATGAGCTGCATGGCCAGCGTCGCGAACGCCAGATGGTGCCCGCGCAGCCGCAGCAGCGGCACGCCGATCACCAGCGCCGCCGCGGCCGCCACCACGGGTGCGGCGATCAGCCCGGCCAGGGGCGGCACGCCGTGCAGGGACAGCAGCGCGGCGGTGTAGGCGCCGACGGCGTAGAAGGCGCCCTGGCCCAGCGACACCTGCCCGGCGTAGCCCATCAGCAGCGACACCCCGACAGTGACCATCGCGGCCAGCCCGAGCAGGATGTACACGGCCAGCGCGCTGTCGTCGAGCACCGCGGGCAGGGCCAGCGTCACGGCCGCGACCAGCAGCCCGGCCACCAGGCGGATCATGTCTGCTCCTGCGAGATGGCCGAGCGCCGGCTCGCCTGTACGATCATGACGACGATCATGAGACCCAGCGCCACCTCCAGCTGGTGCGATCCGTAGCCGTACCCGGCGGCCATGGTCTCGGCCACGCCCAGCAGCAGCGCTCCGGCCAGCGTGATCACGGGCCGGGTGAGCGCGCCGAAGACGGCCGCGGCGAAGGCGTTCACGATGAGCGTGACGTCGGTGTCGAACGAGATCGGCCGCAGCGGCGTCACCAGCACCCCGGCGATCCCGCCGAGCAGCCCGCCCAGCGCGAACGCCAGCAGCCCCATCAGCCGCGTGTCGATCCCGACCACGCGGGCGGCGTACGGATTGGAGGCGCACGCCGTCAGCGCCTTGCCCAGGTAGGTGCGCCCGAAGAAGAGCGCCAGCAGCGCGAACGCGGCCGCCGTCACGCCGATGACCAGCAGGTGCTGCGTCTGGACGCGCGCGCCCGCCAGCGTCACCGAGCCCGCCAGGCCGGGCGCCGAGCGCGGCTGGTCGCCCCACAGGACGATCTCGACGGCGTACGCGAGCACGCCCACGCCGAGCGTCACGATCAGGGACGACAGCGGCGTGGTGCCCCGCCGGCCGATGGCGGCCAGGCCGGTCAGCAGCCCCGCCAGCGCCGCGACCAGGACGGCGGCCAGCTCGCTCAGCCCGTGCGGGAACCCGAGCCCGAGCAGCGACGACGCGCACAGCCCGGCCACGACCGCGAACGTGCCCTGCGCGAAGTTCACCACGCCCGTGACCCGGTGGATCACGACCAGGCCGCTGGCGATGAGCGCGACCGCGCACCCGACCGCGAGCCCGTTCAGCAGGTACGTGAGGAAGGCGCTCATGTGATCGCCCCGCCCAGGTACGCGCTGGCCACCCGAGGGTCGCCGGCCAGCTCCGCGCACTCGCCCTCGGCCACGATCCGACTGGACTCCAGCACGTACGCCCGCCCGCACAGGTCGAACGCCAGCCGCGCGTTCTGCTCGATGAGCAGCACGGTCAGCCCCTGCTCCCGGTTCAGCTCGGCGAGGTGGCCGGCCAGGTCGGCGGTCACGTTCGGGGCCAGGCCCAGGGAGAACTCGTCCACCACGAGCACCTCGGGCCGCGACATCAGGGCCCGCCCGAACGCCACCATCTGCTGCTCGCCCCCCGACAGCACCCCTGCCTGCCGCCCGGCCAGCTCCGCCAGCCGGGGGAGCAGGTCGTACACGGACGAGGGATCCCGCAGGCCCGACCGCCACCCGCCCAGGGCCAGGTTGTCGGCGACCGACAGGTCCGGGAAGAGCTGGCGGCCCTCAGGGATGAGAGCGAGCCTGCCCCCGATCCCGACCGTGCCCGCGGCGGGCCGGAGCAGCCCGGCGAGGGTGTTGGCCAGCGTGGACTTGCCCGCGCCGTTCGGGCCGAGCAGGGCGACCATCTCGCCCCGCCCCACCGTGAGCGTGACGTGGTCGAGCGCGGTCGCGGTGCCGTACGAGACGACCAGGTCCTTGACGTCGATCATGCGGTCTGCCCGAGGTAGGCGGCGAGCACCAGCGGATCGGCCCGCACCTCGGCGGGCGAGCCGTCGGCGATGACCCGGCCCAGGTCGAGCACCACCACGCGGTCGGCCAGCCGGGTCACGAACGCGACGTCGTGCTCCACGAGCAGGATCGTCAGCCCGTCCGCGCGCAGCTCCTCCACCAGCGCCGCGAGCTGCTCGCGCTCCTGGCCGCGCAGCCCCGAGGCGGGCTCGTCGAGCAGCAGCAGCCGGGGCCGGGCGCACAGGGCGCGGGCGAGCTGGAGCGCCCGCTGCTGCCCGATGGGCAGCAGGTCGGCGGGCCGGTCCGCCCACTCGGCCAGCCCCACGCGGCTCAGCACGGCATCCGCCTCGGCGGTGATCTCGCGCTCGTCGCGCCGGTGCCGCGGCAGCCGCAGCGCCGCCGACACGAACCCCGCACCGGTACGGCCGTGCATCCCGACCATGACGTTCTCCCTGACCGTCATGCCGCGGAACACCCTGGCCGCCTGGAACACGATCGACATGCCGAGCCTGGCCCGCCGGTGCGGCGCGAGCCGGTCCACCCGGTGCCCGCGGAAGGAGATCTGGCCCTGGTCGGCCGTCAGATGCCCGGTGATGAGGTTGAACAGCGTGGACTTGCCCGCCCCGTTCGGCCCGATGACGCCGCAGACTTCGCCGTCCGCGACGGCCAGGGACACGTCGCGGACGGCGTAGACGCCCCCGAAGGAGCGGGAGAGCCCGGTGACCGTCAGCACCCGCTACCCCGCGCCGACGGTCTTGGTGAGCTGCTCCTTGGCCCAGTCGGTGGGAACGAACTTCCCGTTCTGCACCGTGTTGACCGAGATGAACTCGGGGGAGAGCCCGGAGTGGTCGGTGGGGGAGTAGCGGAAGCGGCCGTTGGGCGTGACCAGGTCCATGCTCTCCAGGGCCTGCTGCACCTTGGCCTTGTCGGTGCTGTTCGCCTTCTTGATCGCCTCGAAGAGCAGCAGGCTCGCGCTGTAGCCGTCCTGCGCGAACTGCGGTGGCGGATAGCCGTGTTTCTGCTGGTACGGCTTGGCCATCTGCTCGATGACCTGCTTCTGCTTGCCGTCGGGCAGATATTCGCCGACGACGCCGATGGCGCTCTGCACCGTCATGCCCTCGGCCGCGCCGCCCATCGGCTCCAGCCACAGCTTGCTGGCCTGCGACGCGGTCAGGAACAGCGGCGTCTTGAGCCCCGAGGCCACGTACTGCTTGGCCGCCGTCACGCCGGGCGCGCCCGAGCCCCAGAACACCAGCGCCTCGGCGGCGGAGTCGCGCACGTGGGTGAAGAGCGGGCTGAAGTCGGAGGTGGTCGTCTCGTACGGCTCGTCCACGGCGACCTTCACGCCGTACTTGGACGCGAGCGCGATCATCGACTTGTGGCCGGAGACCGAATAGGCGCTCTTGGAGTCCCAGGCCACGGCGATCGTCTTGATGCCCTTGGCCTGGATGTACTGCAGGTAGCGCTCGGCGTACATGCCGGACAGGGCGGGGGTGACGAAGATGTACGACTTGATCGGCTCGACCTGCTCCTGGGCGGGAGCCAGCGACAGGTACGGCATCTTGTCGCGCTGCGCGAGCGGCTCGACCGCCAGCGCCGAGTTGGAGAACACCGGGCCGATCAGCACGTCGATGTCGCCCTTGATCTGGTTGTAGGCCACGATGCCCTGGTCGGGGGCGGTCTTGTCGTCGCGCGCGACCAGCTCCACCTTGCGGCCGAGCAGCCCGCCCTGCCCGTTGACCTGCTCGACGGCCAGCTCGACGGCCTTCTTGTCCTCGCTGCCCAGCGGCGTGTAGTTGCCGGTGAGGGAGACGATGAGGCCGACCTTGATCGGGTCTTGGGCGCCACCGCCGGAATCACCGCCGCAGGCGGTCGCGGCCAACGCGAGACAAACCAGAGACGGGAGCAGCCTGCGCATCAGGACCCTCCAAGCCGTGCTTATGGCCTCCACTCCGTGGAGGCGGCTCGGTCGCCGGGGAGCCGTCGCCTTCCCTCGTCACTCCGGTCGCTGCGCTCCCTGCGTTCCTCAGTCCAGGCGACGGCGCTCCCTCACGTGGCCCTGAATGTAGGCAGATATATTACGGGTGTCAAGAGAATGCCCAAGATGCGGGGAGGGCTGAGATGCGGCCTCAGTCGGTGATTCTGACGTTCCTCGGCGATCACGTGTACGGCCGCGGGATCTGCGTGTCCTCGGGCAGCTTCATCGAGGCGTTCGCCAAGGTCGGGATCTCGGAGGAGGCGACGCGTTCGACGCTGACCCGGATGGTCCGCCGCGGCCTGCTGCGCCGCCAGCGCGCGGGCCGCCGCATGTACTTCGGCCTCACCCCGACGAGCACCGAGGTGCTCAAGGACGGCGAGCGGCGCATCTGGCACAGCGGCGTCGTCAACGACGCGGACGAGGACCGCTGGACGCTGATCGGCTTCTCGCTGCCCGAGTCCTGGCAGCGGGAGCGGCACGAGCTGCGCTCGCGGCTGGTCTGGGCCGGGTTCGGGCCGCTGCAGAACGGCCTGTGGATCGCTCCCGGCGACGTGGACGCCGCGCACGTGATCGAGGACCTCGGCGCGAACGTGAAGGTCTTCTCCGCCGAGCCCCGGCACCCCACCGACATGCAGGCGCTGGTCGGTGACGCCTACGACCTGTCGGGCCTGGGCGAGCGCTACCGGGAGTTCCTGCGCCGCTGGGACCGGGCCGACCCGGCGGCGGACGCGCCCGACGACCTGGCGCGCTCGCTGACGCTGCTGACCGGCTGGCTGCAGATCATCAGGGCCGATCCGCGGCTGCCGCTGCGGTACCTGCCGCACGACTGGCCGGCGGAGAAGGCCCAGCGGGTGTGCCACACGCTGCACGAGCGGTTCAGGCCGGAGGCGGGGCGGATCGCGGAGCGGCTCCTCGACGTTGTGCCGGATGAAACTTGGGCAGAACGGTGACAGCCATCGCCCAGTGGCCTAACTTGATGGCTTGAGCGTCAAGGAGCGCCGATGCGGAATCAGGGGATTGGCTCATGGCCCGCACGCCGGGCCCGCATGACGCCCGAACGGGTGGCGGTGACGTACCGGGGACATGACCGCACGTACCGTGAGCTGAGCGAGCGGACGTACCGGCTGGCCTCGGCGCTCGGGGTGGGGCGCGGCGAGCGGGTCGCCTTCCTCGGGGTCAACCAGCCCGCGCTGGTGGAGACGTTCTTCGCGGCGGGGCTGGTGGGGGCCGTGTTCGTGCCGCTCAACGCCCGGCTGGCCCGGCCGGAGCTGCGCTACATCCTGGAGGACGCGCAGGCGTCGGTCCTCGTGCTGGGCGAGGAGCAGGACGGCGAGGGGCTGCCGGGGCGGCACGTCACCGACTATGAGGCGCTGCTCGCCTCCGGCTCGCCCGAGCCGATCGACGAGCCGGTGCGCCAGGACGACGTATGCCTCATCATGTACACGTCCGGGACGACGGGACGCCCCAAGGGGGCCATGCTCACCCACGCCAACCTGACCTGGAACACCTTCAACCTGCTGGTCGACGTGCCGCTCGCGCACGACGAGGTCACGCTGGTCAGCGCGCCGCTGTTCCACATCGCGGCGCTGGCCCAGACGCTGGTGCCGACCGTGCTCAAGGGCGGCCGGGTCATCCTGGAGCCCTCCTTCGACGTGGACCGGACGTTCGACCTGATCGAGGCGGAGCGGGTGACCGTGATGTTCGGGGTGTCGTCGATGTTCGGCTTCCTCACGCGGTCGCCGCGCTGGGCGGGGGCGGACCTGTCGAGCCTGCGGCACCTGCTGTGCGGGGGAGCGCCGGTGCCCGAGCCGCTGATCCGGATTTATCAGGATCGGGGGCTGACGTTCCTGCAGGGGTACGGCATGACCGAGACGGCGCCCGGCGCTCTCTTCCTCGGGGCCGAGCACTCGATCGCCAAGGCGGGCTCGGCCGGGGTGCCGTGCTTCTTCTCCGACGTACGGCTGGTCGCGCCCGACGGCTCCCCGGCGGGTCCCGGTGAGCCGGGCGAGGTGTACGTACAGGGGCCCAACGTCATGACCGGCTACTGGCGGCGGCCGGAGGAGACCGCGAAGGTGCTGTCGGCGGACGGCTGGTTCCGCTCGGGCGACGTCGGCATCGCCGACGAGGACGGCTACGTGCGCATCTCCGACCGCCTCAAGGACGTGATCATCTCCGGTGGCGAGAACATCTATCCCGCCGAGGTGGAGAGCGTCCTGTTCGGGCACGAGGCGGTCGCCGAGTGCGCGGTGATCGGCGTGCCGGACGACACGTGGGGCGAGGTGGGCAAGGCGCTGGTCGTGCCGGCCCCGGACGCCGTGATCGAGCCCGATGAGCTGCTGGCGTACCTGGACGGCCGCCTGGCCCGCTTCAAGATCCCGAAATATCTGCAATTCGTGCCTGAGTTGCCGAAGAACGCGGCGGGCAAGCTGCTCAAAGCCCACCTCAGACAGCTCTACGGGCACAACCTTGACGACCAGAGGAGATGATCTTCGATGCGCACCTCGCCGCCGTTCCGCGCGGACCACGTCGGCAGCCTGCTCCGCCCGCCCGCGCTGCTCCGCGCCCGCGAGACCCTCACGGGCGACGCGCTGCGGGAGGCCGAGGACGAGGCCGTCAGGGAGGTGGTACGCCGCCAGGAGGAGATCGGGCTGCAGAGCGCCACCGACGGCGAGTTCCGGCGGGCCTCGTGGCACATGGACTTCATCTACCGGCTCGGCGGCATCGGCCAGGCCAGCGACGAGCACATCACGGTGCGCTTCCACAACGAGCAGGGGGACATCGAGTTCACCCCGGCGGCGCTGCGCGTGCACGAGCGGATCCGGCTGAACGAGCCGATCTTCGCCGACGACTTCACGTTCCTGCGCGACACCGCCACCAGCCGTAACAGCGGGGTCGTGCCGAAGCTGACCATCCCCTCGCCGAGCATGGTCCACTACCGGGGCGGGCCGGCGGCCATCGACCCCGAGGTCTACCCGGACGTGGAGGAGTTCTGGCGGGACCTGAGCGCGGCCTACGCCGAGCAGGTGCGCAGGATCGGCGCGCTGGGGTGCACGTACCTGCAGTTCGACGACACGAGCCTGGCGTACCTGAACGACCCGGCCCAGCGGGCGGAGCTGAGCTCGCGCGGGGACGACGCCGAGCACATGCACCTGCGCTACATCAAGCAGATCAACGCCGCCCTGGCCGCCAAGCCCGCCGGGATGACGATCACCACCCACATGTGCCGGGGGAACTTCCGCTCCTCCTGGGCCGCCTCGGGCGGGTACGACTTCGTGGCGGAGGCGCTGTTCGGCGAGCTGAAGGTGGACGGGTTCTTCCTGGAGTTCGACGACGAGCGGTCCGGGGGCTTCGAGCCGCTGCGCTTCGTGCCGCCGGGGAAGATGGTGGTGCTGGGGCTGGTCACGACCAAACGGGGCGAGCTGGAGTCGAAGGACACGCTCAAGCGGCGGATCGACGAGGCCGCCAAGTTCGTCGACCTCGACCAGATCTGCCTGTCGCCACAGTGCGGGTTCTCCTCGACGGTCGAGGGCAACCAGCTCACGGCCGACGAGCAGTTCGCCAAGCTCCGCCTGATCGTCGAGACGGCCCAGGAGGTCTGGGGCTAGCCCCCACCCGCCCCCGGCGGCGCTTCACGCGTGGGGGGCGAACGTGACGACCGAGCCCGTGCGGCGGGCCTGCTCGGCGGCCCACACCACGCGATGGGTCATGAGGCTCTCGAACGCGTCCGAGCGCAGCGGCGACGGGTCGCCCGAGGCGACGGCGGCGAGGAAGGCGTCCACCAGGCCCTCGTCCCCGCCGCCGTGCCCGTCCGCCGCCGAGGCCCCCTCCGAAGCTCCCCGCGCGCCCGCGTGGGCGGCGGTCGTGTCGACGAGTTCCTCCTCGCCCGTGCGGAAGTCGACCACGCGCAGGGTGCGGCCGTCGCCGTCGACGTAGCCGTGGGTGCCGAACAGCCGCGTCCGCCGGTCCTCCATCGGCGTGAACGCGCTCATCGTGAACGAGCACGTCGCCCCGTCGTCGAACTCCATCACCACCTCCTGGTGATCGACCACGTCGTTGTCGCACGCGTACACGCACCGCCCGTACGGCCCCACCCGGAGCGCCTCCAGCACCGCCTCCCGCGTGCGCCCGGGCGTGACGGCCGACAGCGGCCAGAACTCGCTCGACGCGTCCCCGAGGCACCCGAGATAGAGCCGCGGCGCCGAGTACGGGCAGGACGGCTCCAGGGGGCAGTCCACGCACCGGTCCGCGGCCGACGCGGGGCGGTCCTCGGCGCGGAAGTGGGACAGGGAGCCGAACGACGACACCCGCGCGGGCGGCCGGCCGAAGAGGTGCACGAGCCAGTCGATGTCGTGGCAGGCCTTGGCCAGGAGCATCGGCGCCGAGGTGTCCTGGCGGCGCCAGTGGCCGCGGACGAAGGAGTGCGCCTGGTGCCACCACCCCACCGGCTCGAGGTGCTGGGCGCTGATCAGCCGCCCGATCCGGCCGGAGTCGAGCAGGTCCCGCACGGCCCGCGTGTATGGCGTGTACCGCAGCACGTGGCACACGGCCAGCATGATCCCGTTGCGCCTGGCGGCCTCGGCGATCCGTGCCGCCTCCCGCTCGTCCGGCGCCATCGGCTTCTCCAGGAGAATGTGGTAACCGAGGTCCGCCAGCGCCACCGCGGGGTCGGTGTGCAGCTGGTCCTGCGTAGCGATGACGACCGCGTCGGCCAGCCGATCCGCCGCCGCCAGCTCCTTCCACCCGGGGAACGCCGACTCGGCCGGGACGCCGAACTCCGCCGCGAACGCGGCGCGGCGCCGCGGGTCGGGCTCCGCGACCGCCACCACCCGCCCCGCGCCCGTGGCGTGCGCGTGGCGGGCGTAGGTCAGCCCTCGCAGGCCGCCGCCGACGACGGCTAGAGTCACCTCAGTCATGGAACCTTCCCGGCGAAATATCATGGAGACCATCATTATTAGGAGTCGGCTGGCTGACGGCAAGGGGCGTCCATGGGCGAGGATCTGAGCGGCGGTGACCTGTCGCGGCTCAGGCAGCTCAACGCGCTCGCCGTGATCAAGGCGCTGCGGGGCGGGTCCTCGCTCACGCTCACCGAGGTCGCCAAGCGCACCGGCCTGTCGCGCGCGTCCGCCGAGGACGTGGTCCGCGAGCTGCTGCAGAAGGGCTGGGTGGCGGAGGCGGGCGCCACCGCGGGCAGCGTGGGCCGCCCGGCCAGGCGCTACCGCTTCAGGGCGGACGCGGGGCGGGTGCTCGGCGTCGACATCGGCGGCCACAAGATCCGCGCCGTCGTCGCCGACCTCGACGGGAACGTCGGCGACCGGGCCGCCGTCCCGGTGACGCCGGAGATGGGCAGGCCGGAGCGGCTGGAGGCGGTGGACGCCGCGGTGGCCGCGTGCCTGGAGGGCGCCGGCCTGGCCGCGGGCGACGTCTGGGCCGCCGGCGTCGGCACGACGGGCCTGGTGGACGGCGCGGGCCGGGTGATGCTGTCGGAGGCGCTGCCCGAGTGGACCGGTGTCGACCTGGCCGCCCACGTGCGCCGGCTGGTCCCCGGCCCCGTCCTGGTCGAGAACGACAGCAAGCTCGCCGCCAGGGCCGAGTGCTGGCGCGGCGTGGCCCGCTACGCCAAGGACATGGTGTTCCTGCTGGCCGGGCTCCGCACCGGCGCCGGCCTGGTCATCGACGGCAAGGTGCACCGGGGCTTCGCCAACGCCTCGGGCGAGATCGGCGCGCTGCCCGCGCTCGGCTGGATCCGCGCCCAGGAGCACCTCAAGGCCGCCAGCGGCGAGGCGGGCGACGTGTTCGCGGCGGCCCGGGCGGGCGAGCGGGCCGCCGTCACGGCCGTGCGCCGCTACGTCAGGGACCTGGCGCTCGGCGTGTCCGCCCTGGTCCTGGCGCTCGACCCGCAGATGGTCGTGGTCGGCGGCGGCTACTCCCGCTCGGCCGACGTGCTCATCGAGCCGCTCAAGCGCGAGCTGGACCGCTGGTGCATCCGCACGCCCGAGGTCCTCATGTCCGCGCTGGGCGACGAGGCCGTGGTGCTCGGCGCCGTACGGATCGCGCTCGACGACGTCGAGGACCGCCTGCTCGACGGCCGCACCCCGCTCGTGAGCCATCTGTAACAAAGGAGGCCCTTGAAGAAAATTTCACTGGACTCCATCATTACTCCCACGTTCTAGGAGAGGACACGGGAGATGTGGAAGTCGGCACGGAGCGGTGCGGCGCTCCTTTGCGCGGCGTTGCTGGCCTCCGCGTGCGCGGGCGGTGAGCAGGCTGGCACGGGTGCGCGGTCGCAGGAGAAGGTGACGCTGTCCTACGGCGTCTGGGACGCCACCCAGCAGGCGGTCATGCAGGAGCTGGCCGCCGAGTTCACCAAGACGCACCCCAACATCGCCGTCGACGTCCAGGTCACGCCATGGGCCGACTACTGGACCAAGCTCAAGGCGGCGGTGACCGGCGGCGCGGCCCCCGACGTCTTCTGGATGAACGGCCCCAACTTCCAGCTGTACGCCTCCAACGGCGTCATCAAGCCCATCGAGGAGCAGGTCGACAGCTCCGTCTACCCCAAGCCGCTGGTCGACCTCTACACCTACGACGGCAAGCTGTACGGCCTGCCGAAGGACATGGACACCATCGGCGTCTGGTACAACAAGACGCTCTTCGACGCCGCGAAGGTGAAATATCCGGCAGCCGACTGGACCTGGGCCGACTTCAAGGCCGCCGCCGCCAAGCTCACCGACGCCAAGAAGGGCGTCCACGCGATCGGCGCGGAGCTCACGAGCTTCCAGGAGTACCAGTACAACACCATCTACCAGGCCGGCGGCCACGTGATCTCGCCCGACGGCCGCAAGTCCGGCTACGACGACCCCAAGACCATCGAGGGCCTGCGGTTCTGGACCGACCTGATCGCCGGCGGGCAGTCGCCCGACCTCAAGACCATGACCGACACCGCCCCGATCCAGCTCTTCGAGGCCGGCAAGCTGGCGATGTACTGGGGCGGCTCCTGGGACGTGGCCGAGTTCACCAAGAACGACTACACCAAGGACAAGGTGGACGTGGCCCCGCTCCCCAAGGGCGAGAAGCAGGCCACGATCATCCACGGCGTCGCCAACGTCATGTCGGCCAAGACCGAGCATCCGGCCGAGGCGTGGGAGTTCGTCAAGTTCCTCGGCTCCAAGCCGGCCGCCGACCTGCTGGGCAAGAAGGGGCCGATCCCGGCGTACAACGGCACGCAGAGCGCGTGGGCGGCCGCCCATCCCGAGCTGAAGCTGCAGGTCTTCCTCGACGCCGTCGCGTACGCGGTGCCGTACCCCGTCTCCAAGAACACCGCCGCCTGGCAGGAGGCCGAGCTGACCCACCTCACCAAGGCGTGGTCCGGCGAGGTGCCGGTCGAGAAGGCGGCCGTGGACCTCGCGGCCGGGATGAACGAGCTGCTGGCCAAGGAGTGACGTGACCGCCACCGCCGAGAAGCGCCTCACCAGGGCGGCTCACGCGGCGAGGAGACGTCCGCCGCGCACCGAGGCCCTGTGGGGGTACGTGTTCATCGCCCCCACCGGGCTCGGGCTCGCGATCTTCTACCTCTGGCCGGTGCTCCAGACCGCGTACTTCTCCTTCACCGAGTGGGGCGCGTTCGGGGGCCACACCTGGACCGGGATCGACAACTACGTCCGGCTCGTCGCCGACCCGGAGGTGGGCCGGGCCGTGCTCAACACGCTCGCCTACACCGGGCTGGGCCTGGTGGGGATCCCGCTGGCCATCGTGTTCGCCGCGCTGCTCAACCTGCCGGGGCTGCGGGGCGTGGCCGTGTACCGGACGGCCTTCTTCCTGCCTGTGGTCACCATGCCGGTCGCGGTCGCCATGCTCTGGCGGTGGCTCTACAACGGCGACTACGGCCTGGTCAACCAGGTGCTCGCGGTCGTCGGCGTGGACGGGCCCAACTGGATCGCCGATCCGGACACGGCCATGTACGCGCTGGTCGTGGTGGGGATCTGGAGCAGCATCGGCTACAACCTGATCATCTTCCTGGCCGGGATGCAGGCCATCCCGAAGGAGCTGTACGAAGCGGCGAGCCTGGACGGGGCCGGTCGCGTCCGGCAGTTCTTCTCGGTCACGCTGCCGATGTTGTCGCCGACCGCGTTCTTCATCTCGATCGTGTCCGTGATCGGCTCGCTGCAGCTCTTCGACCTGGTCTTCGTGATGACCGGGTCCGGGCAGGCGGCGCGGGCCAACCCGGCGTACTCGCGGCTCCAGACGGTGGTCCAGCTCTTCTACGAGCGCGCCTTCGTCACCGACGACCGCGGCTACGCCGCCGCCATCGTGATCGCGCTGCTCCTGCTCATCGCGGCGCTGACGGTCCTGCAGTTCCGGCTCCAGCGCAGGTGGGTGCACTATGTCTGAGCGTCGTCGGTCGTTCGGGGTGCACGCGGTGCTGGCCGCGGCGTCGCTGGCGATGGTGGCCCCGTTCGTGTGGCAGGCCGTCACCTCGCTCAAGACGCTCAGCGGCGCCACCCGGGTGCCGCCTAGCCTGCTGCCCGAGTGGCGGTGGGACAACTACGCGAAGGTCTTCGAGCTGCTGCCGTTCGGCGACCAGTTCCTCAACACGGTGGTGATGGCGGCGGGGCGGGTGGCGGGGCAGGTGCTGTTCTGCTCGATGGCCGCCTACGCCTTCGCCCGGCTGCGCTTTCCCGGCAGGAACCTGCTCTTCGGCGTCTTCCTGTCGGTGCTCATGGTGCCGCCGCAGCTCTTCGTGATCCCGCAGTACCAGATCATGTCGTCGCTCGGCTGGCTCAACAGCCTGCAGGCGATCATCGTGCCGGGGCTGTTCAGCGCCTTCGGGGTGTTCCTGCTGCGGCAGTTCTTCCTCGGGCTGCCGCGCGAGCTGGAGGAGGCCGCCCGGCTGGACGGCGCCGGGCCGGTGCGCATCTACTGGTCGATCATGCTGCCGCTGGCCCGGCCGGGCCTGGTGGCGCTGGCCATCCTGGTGCTGCTGTGGGCCTGGAACGACCTGTTCTGGCCGCTGGTGGTCAACACCGACCCGGACAAGATGACGCTGTCGGCGGGGCTGGCCGCGCTCCAGGGCCAGTACCAGACGGACTATCCGGTGCTGATGGCCGGCTCGCTCATCGCCTCGCTCCCGGTGATCGCCGTCTTCGTGTTCCTGCAGCGGCAGTTCATCCAGGGCATCGCCACCACGGGCTCGAAGGGCTGACCGCCCCGCTCATGACGGGAGCCCGGGCCGGCACCTGCCCGGGCTCCCGCGGCCTCCTCAGCGGATGACGATCGTGGTGAGCGCCCGCGGCTGCAGCGTCACCGTGCGGCCCGTCACCGCGGACGGGGTGAGCGAGTTGGCGCCGTCCGTGAGGTACGCGGTCGCCCGGCCGCGCACGCCCTGCCACGTGACCGGCGCGGTGCCCGTGTTGAGCACCTCGACGACGCGCGAGCCGTCCGGGTTGCGGAAGGCGGAGACCTTCAGCGCCGGATCCGCCGCCGCCGTCTCCAGCCTGACCGCGCCCGGCCGGATGAACCTGCTGTACGCCGCCAGCGCCCACAGCCGCTTCGACACGCGATACGTCTTCGCCGTGTCGTCGAGCTGCAGCAGCGCCCGGGTCGCGCCGCGCGAGCCGCCCAGCCAGTAGACGTAGCCGCTGACGTTCCCCAGCGTGAGCGCGTCGTGGACGGCCTGCGCGATCGCGAAGCCGTCGTAGCCGCTGCCGTCGTCCCAGCTCTCGTTCCAGGTGCTGCCGTTCGGGTTCCACTCCGACATCCAGGTCTTCCTGGTCGTCGGCAGCGGCGCGTCCACGGGGCTGGCGTAGGTGTGCCCGGTGTGGGTCTTCACCCAGCGGCGGGCCTCGGGGTCGGCCTCGATCGCGGCCGTGTATGCCTTCGCCTGGTTCCAGCCGAAGGAGTCGCAGCAGGTCACGTGCACGCCCTTGGCCACCGGGCCCAGCACCTTGGCGAACTGGGCGGCCTGCTCCGGGGTGAAGCGCATGGAGGCGTACGTGGCCGTCCAGTCGGGCTCGTTCGTGAACCCCAGGTCGGTGATCTTGATGCCTTCCTTGGCGTAGAACTTCGTGTACGCCACCAGGTAGTTCGCGTACGCCCGCTGCCACTCCGGCTTCAGCGTGCCGCCGCCCTTGTCGTCGCCGTTGTCCTTCATGTAGCCGGGCGCGCTCCAGGCGTCGGCGAAGAACCGCTTCACGCCGTACGCCTGGGCCGCCTTGGCCACCCACACCTGGCTGTTGTCGTCGCCGTCCCACACGTACTTGGGCGTGGCGTCGGGGCCGCCGGGGTCCTCGGGCTGGATCGACACCATGTGGTCGTACGGGCTCCCGGCGGGGGAGGAGCCGATGCCGAGCCGCAGGATGCTGAGCCCGGCGCCCTTCTCACGGTCGAACCACAGGTCCAGGACCTCGCGCTGCTGCGACTCCGGCAGCGCCTTGAGCAGCTCGTTGCGCCGGAACGCCTGGGAGATGCCGAAGCCGTCGATCTCCTGGTGCCTGACGTGCTCGTTCACGGTGATGGCGGGGGGCTGGGAGGGATTCACCGCAGGGAGGCCGAGCAAGGCGACCGCGACGACTCCACGAAACATGACGCCTCCGAAAGTTTCGGATTTATATCGATATATTTCACCGATATCGCCGGAACCGTAAGCGGTCCGGAGGCCTCCCGTCAACCGGTGTTCAGCGCGCGGACACGGCGGGGGCCGGGGCGCTGTGCGCGCGCCCCGGCCCCCACTCTGGTGCGTCACTGCCGATGCGGCCGGTCAGCCGCTCGCGACCGGCGGCGGATTGACGACGGTGCCCGGCGGCGCCGGGTCCGGGGCGATGATGAACTCCTCCGGCCACACCGTGAGCTGGATCTGCTGCCCGGCCCCCTTGATCACGTCGTGCAGGTTGCCGCGTTCGAGCTTGGTGAGCAGGAACACCTCGTCGTCCCGGTTGACCGGGTCCGCGCGCAGCCAGGCGTCGAAGCCGTCGAAGTCGGTGAAACCGGCCGCGAGGTACGGCACGAGGCGGCGGAACAGCTTCGGCCACATCACCAGGCCCTCGGCGTCGGCCAGGCCGGTGACGGTGGCGGCTCCGTTGGGGTCGGCGGTCGAGCCGGGCCAGATGCCGGCGGCCTTCCCCCTGGCCGCCTGCGACACCTCCGCCAGGTGCGTACGCAGCTGCGCCGGCAGCGTCGCGTAGAACGCCGGATAGACCAGCCCGCCGGCCAGCAGCGTGCCGTTGGCGGACGCGTCCACGAGCGCCGGGTCCAGGAACACCGAGGCCCCGTCGGCCCCCGGAGGGTCACCGGCGTAGGCGAACCCGATCAGCCGGCCGTTCGCGTCGACCCCGTTCGTGAGCACGTGCCCGCGGAGGGAGTCCTGGTCCGCCGACTGCACCTTGTTGGGCAGGTCCTCCCAGTAACGCACGTTCGTGAACCCGAGCAGGCGCAGCAACTCGTCCCTGGCCGCGTTGGCCCCGGCGAGCTGCTGGTGCGTCTCCTCGAAGTGGGTCTCCAGCGCGTCGATGGCCTCCAGGCGCACGGAGACACCGCGGCGGTTGATCTTCGGCGGGTGGCCGGAGCGCCGCGGCAGCCCCTCCACCAGCGCGGGCGAGTCGGGCAGGAACTTCACGGTGTCGCCGTCGGGCTCGGGGCCCTGACGCGGGAGATCCGCGTACCGGATCACGAAGTTCCCGCGTAAAAGCGTGTAAGTCATGGATTGCCCCCCATCTTGTGGCGAGCGGAGCGTAACCCGCGCACCTCGCGCCGTCCATGGGGGGCGCGGCCGATCAGTCGAGGCAGAACTCGTTGCCCTCGGGGTCGGCCATCACGATGTGACCGGCACCGAGCGGGGGAGCGGGCTCGTGGCGCTGGAGCCGCGTGGCGCCGTGGGAGACGAGCCGCTCGGCCTCCGCCTCCAGGGCCGCCATCCGCGCGTCGCCCTCGAACCCGGGGGCGGCCCGCACATCGAGGTGCACGCGGTTCTTGACCTGCTTGCCCTCCGGCACCCGCTGGAAGAACAGCCGAGGCCCGGCCCCGTCGGGGTCGATCACCGCCGAGGCGTCGTTGCGGCGCTCGGGCGGCACGCCCATCGCCTCCAGGGCCTGCTCCCACGACTCGAAGCCCTTGGGCGGGTCCTGCACCCGGTAGCCGAGGGCCTCGGCCCAGAACGCGGCCAGCCCGGCCGGATCGGCGCAGTCGAAAGTGATCTGAACGTCGCGGGCCATGTCAGCTCGCCTCCCGGTGAGTGTGCAGGTAGAGGTCGCGCAGCAGGCAGACCTCCGCCAGATGGTGGATCAGTTCGCGGTTGATGTGCAGCACCAAGGCCGCCAGCGGAAACTCGGCGTACGGCCCCTCCGCCTCCCCGCACGGGCGGGCGAGGCCGGCCTCGCCGAGGGACTCGACCCCGGCCAGCCACGTGGCGTATTCGGCGTCGAGCTGGGCCAGCGCCGCGTCCGCGGTCGGAGCGTACTCGAACGACCCGTAGTCGGTCGGCGTGGCGCCGAAGTGCGAGGCGTTGCGCATCGCCAGCACGCCGACGATCACGTGCCCGAGCCGCCAGGCGATCGTCGTCAACGGCGGCGGCTCGGGCATCGGGAATTCGAAGTCGATGGTCATCGCGCCGGCCCCGGCCTGCACCGGCGCGGCGCCGGTGCCGCGCGGCCGCACGCTCCAGCAGCCGGGCGCCGGCTCCCAGAAGTACTCGTCATCGGTGAGCCCGTCGAGGCGATCGCGCAGCTGATGGGTCCAGTGCCAGTCGGTCTGATCTCGGAGCAGGGTGTTCCAGGGCAGGTCGTTCATGGCTCAAGCCTCTCGCATATAGCGGACAGGATCGGTCCGTGATCTGTGGAACGATGAGCGCGTGTCTGTTGAGTCGACGACCGAGCGGGTGCTGCGGCTGCTGGCGCTGCTGCAGCGCCGGCCGTCCTGGACCGCTGTCGAGCTCGCCGCCGAGCTGGGGGTCACCGACCGCTCGGTGCGCCGCGACGTGGAGCGGCTGCGCGCGCTCGGCTATCCCGTGCACGCGACGGCGGGCGTCGGGGGCGGCTACCAGCTCGGCGCGGGCACCCGGCTGCCGCCGCTGCTCCTCGACGACGAGGAGGCGATCGCGACGGCGGTGTCCCTGCGGCTGGCGGCGGGAGGCACGGTCGCCGGGGCGGGCGAGGCGGCGCTGCGGGCGCTCGCCAAGCTCGACCAGGTGATGCCGCCCCGGCTGCGCGCCGAGGTCCGGGCGGTGTACGGCGCCACCGAGACCCTCGTCGACCCCGGGGTCGAGATCGACGCGGAGCTGCTGATGATGCTCGCGCGGGCCTGCCGCGACGCCGTGCGGGTGCGCTTCCGGTACGCCGGCCACGCCGGCGGGGAGCGCGAGCGCACGGTCGAGCCGGTGCGGATGGTCTCCACCGGCCGCCGCTGGTACCTGATGGCCTGGGACGTCGACCGCGACGGCTGGCGCACCTTCCGGCTGGACCGCATGCACGAGGTGGAGGCGACGACCTGGCGCTTCCGGGCGAGGGAGCATCCTGACCCGGCCGCCTACGTGCAGCGGTCCGTGGCCGAGGCGCCCTACCGCTATCTCGCCCGGGTGCGCCTGCACGCGCCGCCAGAGCGGGTGCGGGAGCTGGTGCCGCCCCAGGTGGGGCGCGTCGAGGACGATCGCGACGGGTGGTGCGTGCTCGTCGCCGGAGGGCAGGACCTCGACTGGCTCGCCGTGCACGTGGCCCGGCTGGGCTTCGAGGCGGAGGTGCTGGAGCCCGCCGAGCTGCGGGAGGCCGTCGCCCGGCTCGCCCGCCGCCTCGCGGCGATGGCCGGGCCCGGCTCAGGTCACGGCTAGCGGTAGACCGCCACGGCGGCCTCCCCGACCAGGGTGTCCACGACCGCGACCAGCTCGCCCACCACGGGCGGGGCGGCCGAGGCGATCTCGCGCAGGCGGCCGACCAGCCGGTTCGCCGGCTGGTCGAGGTAGAGCTCCGACTCCAGCCGCAGCACCGCCACCAGCCCGCAGAGCGCGGCGCACCGCGCGTCCGGCGGCTTCCAGCCCTCGACCGCCGAGCGCACCCCCGAAGAGGCCCGGACGACCGAGGCGATGTCGGCGAGCTGGTGACGCGTGTACGGCAGCATGCCCAGGCGGCGCCTGCTCACCCTGACGAGCACGCCCGAGGCGACCAGGGCCTCGCGGGTGCGGTCGTAGAGGCCGTTCGCCGCTTTCTTGATCAGGAGCCTGACGTCGCCGTCCGCCAGGGAGACGGGGATGTCGCCGGCCGGAGGGCGGGAGACGCTCGCCTGGCCGTCGGAGACGGTGACGCGACCGCTGACGGCCAGTTCGAGCACCACCGCGCCGGCCAGCCCGAGAGCCATCGACGACTGGTGGATCAGGGGCTTGCCGGACTGGTCGTGCGCGATGAGATACAGGTCCTCGTGGAGCGGCAGCCGGTTCATGGTGTCCCCTCGCCCGTCAGAGACGTCCGGTCAGGCCCTGGAGGGTGGGCCGGCGGCCGAGCGCGTACAGGCCGGCCAGCACCAGGCCGCCGACGCCGAGCCAGATCAGGCCCACCAGCTGCGCCATCACATGAGCGTTGATCACGACGAAGACGAGGATCCCCATCCCGATCAGCGGCGCGACGAGGTGCGTCCACATGGCGTCCGAGCCGAGGCGCAGCGAGTAGTGCACGATCACCGACGCGTGCAGGACGATGAACGCGACCATGGCGCCCATGCTGATCAGGCTGCTGAGGAGGTCGACGCCGTCGGAGCGGGTGGACATCCAGACCCCGAGGCCGACGGACAGCAGGGAGACGAGCGCGATGGCGTTGGCCGGCACCGACTGCCTGACCGACACCTTCGCCAGGAACGACGGGAGCTGCCGGTCGCGGGCCATCGCGTACAGCAGGCGGGAGGCCGCGACCTGGGCCACCATGGTGTTGGCCACGCCCCAGGAGAGCGCGGTGGCGGTCGAGGTGAGGTGCCTGAGCCACTGGCCGCCGGCCACCGCGGCCGCGTCGTAGAACGCGGTGTCGCCTCCATTCCGCAGGAGGCCCGCCGGGTCGGGCACCAGCAGCGCGGCCACCCACACCTGCACGATGAACAGCACGCCCGCCAGCACCAGGGCCAGCCGCATGGCCCTGCCCACCTGCTCGGACCCGCCGGTGGACTCCTCGACCAGCATGCTGATCCCGTCGAAGCCGATGAACGACAGGACGGCCACCGACACCGCGGCGAACACCACCGGCCAGGAGAACGTCTCCAGGTTGAACAGCGGGGAGAGGCTGAACCCGCGGCCCTTGCCCTGGAGCAGGGCCCAGACGCCGACCACGAGGAACAGCGCCAGCACGACCAGCTCGAACACGATCATGATCCGGGTGAGCTTGACCGTCATGCGGATGCCCCGGAGGTTGATCGCGGTGTTGAGCGCCACGAAGGCGATCAGCCAGACCCACACGGGGATCTCCGGCACGATGGCGTGCATGGCGATGGAGGCGACGAGGTAGAGCAGGCACGGTACGAGGATGTAGTCGAGCAGCACCATCCACCCGGTCAGAAACCCGGCCGGCGGTGCGATGCCGCGGCCGGCGTAGTTGTAGACCGAGCCGGACAGCGGGAACGCCTTGACCATCTGCGCGTACGAGGCTGCCGTGAACAGCAGCGCGATCATCCCGACGAGGTACGCCAGGGCCGGCATGCCGCCCGAGCGGGCGTAGACGGAGCCGAAGATCGCGAATGGGGAGATCGGCACCATGAACACCAGGCCGTAGGACACGAGGTCGGTCATCCCGACCCCGCGACGTAACTCCTGCCGGTATCCGAACTGCTCGACGTTCGCGTGCTGTGTGGGCACGACGGCCACTCCAAGGTCATGCGGGAACGGGGGGTTCGATTGGGCGATCCTTCCGTAGCCCGAGGCCGCGTCGCAAGACCGATGGCAGGCTTATGTCACACGTGAGCAGGGCTCGAAATGGGGTTCAGCCGAGGCGGGACTGGAGGCCGTCGAGGACCCGCTGGAGGCCGTACTCGAAGCCGTCCTGGTCGGCCTGGGAGGAGAGCTGGCCGCGCTGCGCGGCGTAACGGGCGCGCAGCCGCGGGTAGTCCTGCACGGCCCGCTCGGCCGCCGGCCACAGTTGCTCCACCCACTCCTGCTCGGTCTGACCGCTGCGGGCGATCATGGACAGGATCGCGGCCTCGCTGGTGGTGACGCCGAGCACGTACGCGACGAGCGTGCTCATCGCCTGGTCGGCCTCGTCGAGCGGGAACCCGGCGGACTCGAAGACGCCGAGCATGTGCTCCGTCTGGCGCAGCATGTTGGGCCCCAGGTAGGCCAGCCCCACCTCGCCGAGCTTGGCGGCCATCCAGGGATGGCGCAGGATCGTGGCGCGCAGGCCGTGGGCGATGCGCGCGATGACCTCCCGCCACCGGGTGGCGTCGGTCTCCTCGGGCAGCGGCAGCTCGCCGTAGACCGCGTCCACGGCGAGCTCGATCAGCTCGTCCTTGTTGGCCACGTGGCGGTAGAGCGAGGTCGCCCCGGCGTTGAGCCGGCTGCCGAGGCGGCGCATGCTCAGGGCGTCGATGCCCTCCTCGTCGAGCAGCCGGACGGCCTCGGTCACGATCTGGTCGCGGCTCAGCGCCGGCTGCTCCCGCTCGCGGCGGGGCCGCGCCCACACCGAGGGGATGGACTGCTCGTCTTTCGCCATGCCCCTCACCATAGCGCACATTGTACGCATGTGCGAACAGTGTCAGCGACGACGCTTCCGCTTGCGGTCGTGCTGCTGGGGACGGTGGCCGGCGTGGGCCGCGGCCGGGGTCCGGGCGGGGCCGTAGCCGATGGCGCCCATCATGCCCTGCTCCTGGTGATACAGGTTGTGGCAGTGGAACATCCACTCGCCGGGGTTGTCGGCGAGCACGTCCAGGTGGAGCCGCTGGCGCGGCTTGATGTTCACGGTGTCCTTGCGCGGCCCGCGCCCGTCGGGCAGGCGCAGCTGGAACGTGTGGCCGTGCAGGTGCATCGGGTGCCACATGGGCGACTGGTTGTCCAGGATCAGCCGGACCGTCTCCCCCCGGTCCACGCGCAGCCGCAGGTGGTCGCCGGCGACCTTGTCGTTCATCGTCCACTCGTTGCCGGACGGGCGCATGCCGAGCGTCACCGTGATGGCCCTGGACGGGCGGGGGAGATCGAGGGACGACGGGGCCTCCAGGTCCCGGTACGCCAGCATGCGCTCGGTCAGCTCCGGCACCTGGACGGTGCTCGCCGGCGCCTCCGCCCGCCGATCCGTCCGCACCACCGCGAACGCCCGCCCCCGCTTGCCCTCCGCTATCGCGACCAGCGGGAACGCGCCCGAGTCAAGCCGGGCCAGGAAGTCGTAGCGCTCGCCCATGCCGATGAGGAACGTGTCCACGTCCACGGGCCGGCACGGGAACCCGTCGGTGTGGGTGACGGTCATGCGATGCCCGCCGAGCGCCACCCGGAAGGCGGTGTCGGACGCCGCGTTGATCACCCGGAACCTGACCCTGCGGCCCGGCGCGGTGCGGAAGGTCATGGGGGAGTCCGGCGCCTGGCCGTTGACCAGGTAGAGCGGGTGCACCATCTCCGCCGCCACGCCGCCGAGCGCCTCGCTGCGCAGGGTGTCGTCGTGGTCGGTGGAGGCGTTCAGCCGGGCCAGGGCGTCGTCGGGAGTGCCGTCGATGCCGTCCAGCCAGTCGTCGAGCACGACGGTGAACTCCTCGTCGTAGTCGAGCGGCTCCCGCGGGTCGAGGACGACCAGGGTGCCGTACAGGCCGCGGTCGGGCTGGGTGCCGACGTGCGAGTGGTAGAAGTACGTGCCGGGATCGGGCACGGTGAAGTCGTAGTCGAACGTCTTGCCCGGCTGGGTCGCCTCCTGGCTGAACCCCGGCGCGCCGTCCATGGGGAAGTCGAGCCTGATGCCGTGCCAGTGCACGGTGGTCGCCGCGGGCAGGTCGTTGACCAGCTTCGCGCGGACCCGCTCACCGGCCATGACCCTGATCTGCGGGCCGGGGACCTCGTCGTTGTACGTCCAGGTGCGCACCGTGCGCCGCCCCAAGGTGACCGTCGCGGGCCGGGCCCGCAGCACCATCGCCCGGGGCCGCGGCTGCGCCGCCGAGGGCGGGGCCCCCAGCAGGGGGACGGCGCCGGCCAGCGCACTGGCGAATGTGCCGGTGACGAACGCCCGGCGGGACACCCGCCCGCCCGTACCCCACGAACTCGACCAACCACCCACGACGCCTCTCCCTCCGCTCACCAGGCGAGATTACGGAGGGTAACGGGCGAACTCCCCTCGCCACGCCGATGGAGATCCCTAGCGCGTGCCGGGCGGGCGCTGGTGGCCGAAGCGGACCGGCTTGGAGCCGCTCAGCCGCACCTCCGGGTCGGTCATCGCCTGCGGCGGCGCCGGTCGCTCGACGGCCGCTTCGATGACCGGCTCGGCCCCCTCGGCCTCCGCGATCCGGCGGACGAGCCGCTCCCGCAGCTCCGCCGCCACCCCGGCGTGCGACGGGAATCCCGCCAGGTTGACCAGCTCGTGCGGGTCGTTCTCCAGGTCGTACAGCGCCTGCTCCCGGTAGCGGTCGGAGGCGGGGTCGTCCCACGGGTGGGCGTCCTCGGCGACGGCGTAGTACTTCCAGCGCGAGGTACGGATCCCGCGTCCCACCTCCGACTCGCTCACCTGGAAGAACACCTCCTCGGGCCACGCCGCCCCGGGGTCCCGGACCAGCGGGAGGAACGAGCGGCCCTGCATCCCGTCGGGGACGGGCAGCCCGGCGGCCTCCAGGAGCGTGGGAGGCAGGTCGATGGTGCTGACCGGCCGGGAGACGGCGCCGCCGCCGTCGAAGCCGGGGCCGCGCAGCGCCAGGGGCACGCGCAGCGAGGCGTCGTGGCACGAGCGCTTGTACTCGCCGTTGCGGGTCTTGAAGTGGTTGCCGTGGTCGGAGGTGTACGCCACGATCGTGTCGTCCAGCAGGTCCATGCTGCGCAGCGCGTCCAGCAGCCGCCCGAGCCCCTCGTCCAGCCGCTTGACCTGCCCCAGGTAGCCGCCCATGTGCTGGTGGGCGGTGCCGCCGAGGGCGGCCAGGTCCGGCGGCATCCAGCGGCCCTGGTAACGCTCCTCGTAGCCGTCGGGGGCCGGGTAGTTGTCCACCTCGTTCTGATGGTGCGGCTCCAGGAACGACAGGAACAGGAAGAACGGCTCCTCGTGGTGGTCGGCGACGTACCTGATGGCCGCGTCCACGAGGGCGTCGGAGCGGTAGCCGGGCAGCATCACGGGCTCGTTCGCCTCGTCGTACACGATCGTGCGGTAGGCGTCCGAGGTGTGCTCCAGCGCGTTCGCGGCCAGCCACGACCGGTAACCACCGCGCCGGTCGGCCGGGACGGGCTCGCCGCCGCCGAGGTGCCACTTGCCGATGTAGCCGGTGGCGTAGCCGGCCGCGCCGAAGTGGTGGGCCAGCGTGCGCTCCTCGGGCGGCAGCACGCGGCCGTTGCGGTGGACGCCGGTCGTGGTCGGGTAGCGGCCCGTCTGCAGCGCGGCGCGGGCGGGCGCGCACACCGGCTGCGGCGTGAGCGCGACCGTGGCCTGCGTGCCGTGCCTGGCCATCCTGTCGAGGTTGGGGGTGAAGGGGCCGACGGTGTCCCACCGCTGCTGGTCGGTGAAGACGACGATCACGTTCGGACGCAAGAAATGACTCCTATTTGAGGCCGGTCAGCGCGATGCCGCGCACGAAGTATCGCTGGGTGAAGATGAAAAGGACGGCGGTGGGGACGAAGAGGATCACCGAGCCCGCGGCCGTGAGGTGCCACAACGTGAAATACTCCTGGTTGAACAGGGTGAGCCCGACGGGAATGGTGCGCATCTCGGGCGTCGTGGTGGCGACCAGCGGCCAGAGGAACTCGTTCCACTGGAAGACGAACGTGAACAGCCCGAGCACGGCCAGCGCGGGCCGCGTCTGCGGCAGGATGATCCGCCGGTAGATGCCCAGCTCGGAGGCGCCGTCGATGCGGGCCGCGCTGATCAGGTCGTCGGGGATGGGCTGGATGAACTGCCGCATGAGGAAGATCCCGAACGCGTCCATGAGGAACGGCGTGATCAACCCCTGGTACGTGTTGAGCCACCCCAGGTTGGCCATGAGCACGTACAGCGGGATCATCCGCACGAAGAACGGCACCATGAGCGTGGCCAGCAGCGCCACGAACAGGGTGTTGCGCAGCGGGAAGCGGAACTTGGCGAACACGTACCCGACCAGCGGGTCGAAGATCAGGTGCGCCAGCGTGATGGCGCCGGCCACGACGAGGCTGTTGACGATGAAGTTCCCGAACGGCGCGCGGGCGAACAGCTCGGCGTAGTTGCCCCACTGCGGCGACTCGGGCCAGACCACGGCCTCGGCCGACAGCGTCTCGGCCTCGGTCTGGAGCGACAGCGACAGCATGTAGAGCAGCGGCACCACCATGACCAGCGAGGCCGGCCCGAGCAGGAGGTAGAGGAGCGTCCTGCGCATCAGTACACGACCTCCCCGCGCCGCCCCGCCCGGAGCTGGACCAGCGTGAACGCCACGATCACGATCAGCAGCAGCACCGACTGCGCCGAGGAGTAGCCGAAGTCCCTGGTGCGGAAGGCCACGTTGAAGATGTGGAAGACGGACAGGTCGGTGGCGTCGCCGGGTCCGCCGCCCGTGATGATGTACGCCTGCCCGAACGCCTGCAGCCCCGAGATGACCGCCATCACCGACACGAACAGCGTCGTGGGAGCCAGCAGCGGCAGCGTGATGCGCCAGAAGCGCCGCCACGAGTCGGCGCCGTCGATCTTGGCGGCCTCGTGGTACGTCTCGGGGATGCCCTGCAGCCCGGCCAGGAACAGCACCATCGTGTAGCCCACGCTCTGCCACAGCGTCACCGCGGCGATCGTGAGCAGCGGCGCGGTGTTGAGCCACTGCTGCGCGGGCAGCCCGGCCGCGAGCAGCACCCGGTTCAGCACGCCCAGCTCGGGGTCGAGGATGTTGCGCCACAGCAGGCCGACGATCGCCACGGAGGTCAGGTACGGCACCAGCAGCAGCACCCGGAACGCCACCCGCCCCTTGAGCGGCTGGTCGAGCGCCATCGCCAGGGCCAGCCCGAGCACGATCGAGCCCACGACCACGGCCACCGCGAAGGCCACCGTGACCAGGAACGAGTGCCGCACCGCCGGGTCGGCCAGCGCCTGCGTGTAGTTGCCCAGCCCGGCCCACTGGTCGGCCTGCGGCCCGGAGCGCAGGCTGGTGGCCACGACGTTGCCGATCGGCAGGTAGAAGAAGGCCGCGAAGAACAGGATGGCGGGAAGGAGGAACAGGTAGGCCGTCCGCGCGTAACGACCGGCGAGCGTGCGGGGCCTGATCACCGCAGGAAGCCCTCGGCCGACTTGGTGAACGCGGCGAGCGCCTCGGCGGCCGGCTCGTTCTGGATGAGCACCTGCTGGTACATGACCTTGAGCTGCTCCTCCCACTTGCCGAGCTGCCCGGTGAGGCGCACCTGCTGGGAGGAGTCCTTGGCGTACGGGAGAGCGTCGGCGAAGACCTTGGTGACCTCGTTCGACGCCACCTCGGGCAGCTTCGTCCAGGAGACGCGCGGCATGAGCATGCCGGTCTCCTTGGTGGCGGCCTGCTCGACCTCGATGGCGGTGATGCGCTTGATGAAGTCCCACGACAGGTCGGGCCTGGCGGCCTTGGCGGGCACGAACATGCTGACCCCCGCCGCCTGCGTGGCCTGCGTCTTGTGCTTGAGCGGCGGCGCGACACCCACCTCGATGTCGGGGCTGGTCTTCCTGATCGGCTCCAGGTCCCACGGGCCCGTGAAGATCATCGCGGCGCGCTTGGCCGAGAACAGCTTCTGCGGGCCCGAGTAGTCGGTGCCCGACACCGGCACCGGGGCCACCTTGTGCTTGTGGACGAGGTCGGCCTGGAACTGCAGGGCGGCGACCGCGTCCTCGACCGGCGTCATGACCTTGCCGGTCGACGGGTCGTAGGGGGTGACGCCGGCCTGGGTCAGCCAGGGCCACAGGTACGTGTAGTCCTGGTTGAGCGCGACGCCGTACACGCCGTCCTTGGTGAGCTTCTTTGCGGCGGCCAGGAACTCCTCCCACGTGGCCGGCACCTCCACCCCGGCGTCCCTGAGCATGGCCTTGTTGTAGAAGAGCGTGTTGCAGGTCAGGTGGAGCTGCACGCCGTACACCTTGCCCTGGTACGAGTTGCGCTCCACGGTGACCGGCTGCCAGTCGGAGGGGAAGCCCATCGCCTGGCCGTCGCGGTCGACGTACTCCTGCAGCGAGCGGGCGTTGCCGGAGACGGCGAACTCCTGCACCCACCCGCCGGGCTCCTCGACCAGGTCGGGCACGGTCCCGGAGGCGAAGTCCGCCAGCAGCCGCGTGCGCAGGTCGGGCCACTGGTACTTCTGCAGGTTGACCTTGACCTTGTTGGCCTGCTCGAACTCGGCGATCACCTTGCGGTAGGCCTGGTAGTCGTGGCCCGCGTTCCAGTAGACGGTGAACGTCCCGGGCGCGGCGGCCTGGGTGGTCGGGGCGCCCGCACAGGAGGACAGGACGGGCCCGGCGACGGTGGCGGTGGCGGTGGCGGCGGCCAGGCGGAGCAGGTCACGGCGAGACATGGGGGAGGACATCTCGGGTTTTCCCTTCTACGAAGAGCCCCGCCGCAGGAAGGTCCAGGAGCGGACGATCTCGCGGGCGGGTGGCTGCTCCTCGGCCTGGAGGCGGTCGAAGAGCAGGCGTGCGACGTCGGTGTAGTCGTGGCGGAGCGGGCCGACGGTGCTGAGCTGCGGATTGCTGATGAGACCCTCGTCGATGTTGCCGGCGCCGACGATCGCGACGTCGCCGGGCACGGTGAGCCCGGCGTCCCTGGCGGCCCAGATCGCGCTGATCGCGGCCCGGTCGGAGGCTGCGAAGATCGCGTCGGGGCGGTCGGGCGAGCGCAGCAGCTCGGCGGCGGTCTGGTAGGCCGCCACGCGGTCGTCCGCGCCCGTGGTGATGATCCGCTCGCTCACGCCGTGCCGGTCGAGGGCGGTCGTGTAGCCGAGCAGCCGGCCCGCGGGTTGTTCCCGGTGGAGCTCGTGGCGGTGCGCCAGGAACGCGATGCGCCGCCTGCCCTGGGCCAGCAGGTGCTCGACCGCCTCCGCGCACGCCTCCGTCTCCGGAGTGCGTACGACGTCGCAGCCCTCGAGCCCGTCCTCGTTGCTCAGGACCACCATCGGCAGCCCGGTGCCGGCGAGCCCGGTGACCAGGTCGCGGGTGAGGTGGTCGCCGGCGAGGTTGATCAGCGCGCCGTCGGCGACGCCGCCGCGCAGCACGTCGACGGCGGCCTTCGCGCGGGCCTCGGAGTAGACGGCGAGCGTCACCACGGAGTAGCCGCGGGCGTCGGCCATCTCGTGCAGGTCGGTGGCCAGGCGCTCGTCGCTCGGCACGCCGCCGAGCGAGCTGAGCACCAGGCAGATCCGCTGGGTGCGGCGCTTGCGCAGGCTCCTGGCGGCCTGGTTGGGGGTGTAGCCGAGCTGCCTGGCTGCCTCGAGCACCCGCTGCCTCGTCTCGGCGGCCACGGGGCGATCCCGGCCGCTGAGCACGTAGGAGACGGTCGCCACTGACACGTTCGCCAGCTCGGCCACTTGTCGCGCTGTAGGTCTCATGTTAGTCGTATAACCTAGCATTCCCTATAGAGATAAAGGGAAATCTTTGGCCGCTGATGTGGATGGAGACGTCGGGATGCCGATGGTTCTCACCGGCTGTGCCGACGGCATGTTAATCGTTTAGCACCGTATGCCTCCGACGTTCGCCGGATCAACCCCATCGGCTCGGGTTTTCCCTAGGGGCTACCCGGTGGCGCGCGATCGTGGGCAATCGCTAGCTTGGGTTCCTGTGACGCCTCTTTTGCCGGGAGACCCGGCACAACTGGGCGAATACTGGCTGGCGGGCCGGCTGGGCGCGGGCGGGCAGGGGGTCGTGTACGACGCCTACGACGACGCCGGCCGGCGGGTGGCGATCAAGGTCATCCGCCCGGAGTTCCTGGAGCACGCCGGGGCCCGGGCCGACTTCGTCAAGGAGGTGACGGCCGCGCGGAAGGTGGCCTCGTTCTGCACGGCCCGCATCATCGACGCCGACCTCGACGGGCCCGCGCCGTACATCGTGAGCGAGCACATCGAGGGGCCCAGCCTGCGCACGGCCGTCGAGCGGCACGGGCCGTTCGACGCCGACCGGCTGCACCGGCTGGCCGTCGGGGTGGCCACGGCGCTGGCCGCCATCCACGACGCGGACGTGGTGCACCGGGACCTGAAGCCGGGCAACGTGCTGCTCGGGCCCGACGGGCCGCGCGTGATCGACTTCGGGCTCGCCAGGACGGGCGAGATGTCGCAGACGACCGAGGGCGAGTTCGCGGCGGGCACGCCGCCGTACATGGCGCCCGAGCGACTGGCCGGGCAGCGCGGCGGATCCGCCGTGGACGTGTGGGCGTGGGGCGCGATGATGCTGTACGCGGCCACCGGGCGGCCGCCGTTCTCCGGCGACCTCGCCCTCCTGCGCTACCAGGTGACCGGCACGCGGCCCGACTTCACCGTGCTGGCGGAGCCGCTGCGGCGCCTGGTCACCGAGGCGATGTCGCTGGACGCGCAGGCCCGCCCGCCGGCGCGTTCCCTCCTGCTCGACCTCATCGCCATGAACAGCGCCGTCAACGGGCCGGGCCTCTCGCAGGGCGGGCTCTCCGGGCTGCTCAGCAGCGGGAGCCGGGCCGCCGTCGAGGTCAGGCCCCCCGCCGATCTGGCCGCCGATCTGGCCGCCGATCCGGCCGAGTCGCCGCCGGCCGAGGTCGCCGAGACCGTCTACGGGCGGCTCAGCCCGGAGGACCAGGCGCTCGTCCCCTCGGCGCTGCTGCGCATGGTCCGCTCCGACGAGAGCGCCGAGACCGCGCTCAGGGACGCGGCCACCCGGGATCTCGTCGACGGCGCGCGGGACCCGGCCGGCGTGCAGCGGGTGCTCCAGGCGTACACGGACGCGGGGCTGCTCGTCCACAAGGGCGAGTCGATCACGCTGGCGGGGGCGGCGCTGCTGCGGGCGTGGCCGCGCCTGCGGGACTGGGTGGAGTCCGACCGCGCGGCGCTGAGCGTCCACGACGCCCTGAACAGGGCGGCCACCGTGTGGCACGCGAACGGCCGCCGCCCCGACGACCTCTACCGGGGCACGGTCCTGGACGAGAGCTTCGAATGGGCCGCGAACGGGCGCGGGCCGCTCCGGCCGAACCAGCGCGAGCAGGCGTTCCTGGACGCCTCCCGCGAGCGCACCCGGGAGCTGGCCAGGCGGCGCCGGCGCGTCCGGGGCACGATCGCGGCACTCGTCGCGGTGCTGCTGGCCGCGGTGGGGGTCGTGGTCGTGCAGGACGTGCTGGGCACGCGCCAGCGGGACACGTCGGCCGCCCGCCGGGTGGCCGCGCTCGCGAACCGGACCCGGGCCGGCGACCCGCTGACGGCGCTGCTGCTGAGCGTGGCCGCGTGGCGGATCGCGCCGGTGGCCGAGGCGCGCTCCGCCATGTACGCCTCGCTGGCCCAGCGCGAGCGCTCGGCCTTCCGCCCCGGCCCGGTCTCCGGCTCGGCCCGCTTCGACCTCGGCGACGACGGCACGCGGCTGGCCGTGCTGGACGACGGCAGGTTCACGCTGTGGGACGCGACCACCGGGCGGCCCGCTCGCGCCTTCGGCGGGGTGAGCGGGCCCGTGAGCGCGATCGCGCTGAGCGCCGACGGCCGCAGGCTGGCCGTGGCCGGCGAGCGGTCGATCTCCGTCTGGGACGCCGAGCGCGGGGTGCGGGTCGCCGAGTTCGGGGAGGGGGCGCAGCGGCTGGCGTTCAGTCCCAGGCGGCTGCTGCTGGCCGCCACCACGGCCGAGGGCCGCGTGCGGGTGTGGGACCTCACCAGCCAGCGCCCGCTGGCCGTCGGCGACGCCACCGAGGTCGCCTTCTCCGCCGACGACGCCCTGATGGCCACGACCCTGCCCGGCGGCCGGATCGAGCTGCGCGACTGGCAGGGCGTGCTGGCCCGGCTCCCCGGCGCGGCGCTCGCGTTCGACCCGGCGCGGCGCGAGCTGGCGGTACGGGCGGGCGGCGAGGTCCGCTTCTGGGACCTCATCGCGCGGCGCTGGCGGGAGCCGGTGCTGAGGGGATTCGGGGCCCGCGCGCTGCGCTTCAGCCAGGACGGCCGCCACCTGGCCGCCTACGACGGCTCCGACCTGGCCCTCTGGTCGCGGAACGGCACCCGGCTGCTGTCCCATCCGGTCGGCGAGCTCGTGTCCGGGCTCCGGCTGGGCCCGGGCACGCTCGCCTTCGGCCTGCTCGACGGCACGGTCGTGACCCTGGACGTCTCCGACCTCACCCGCCCGCGCACGCTGGCCCCCGGGGTCGAGGCCGGGCTGATCGACCCCGCGCGGCGGACGGTGATCGTGCGGCGGCCCCGGGTGGAGGTCTGGCGCCTGGATGAGCCGGCGCGGCCGGCGGCCCTGCCGGTATCCCCGACCGCGATGGCACTGAACCCCGGTGGCACGCTCCTGGCCGTCGGGACGGCCGATCCCGCGCGGGTGACGCTCTGGAACCTGACGACGGGCACGAAGGACCGGACGTTCCCCATCAAAGGCGCGAGCGAGGTGGGCGGGCTCGCGTTCGCCCCGGACGGCACGACGCTGGCGGTGGCGCCCTTCCAGGAGACCGTCACCCCGCCCGCGAACAACTGGCGCGACGTCCAGCTCTGGGACGTCCGCCGCGGGGTCAGGACGCGGACGCTGAGCGTCCCCGGCGGCTCCGGGATGATCTTCCGCCCCGACGGGCGGGAGCTGGCGGTGAACGGCGCGGACGGCGCGCTCGCGTCGCTGGGCGGCGCCGAGGCCGTCACCAGGCCGTTCGGGGAGAGCGCGGACGGCGTGCGGGCCATCGCGTACAGCCCGGACAGCAAGGTCATCGCCACCGGCGCGCTGGCCGCCGGGGTGACGCTCTGGAACGCCGCCGACCGCCGGCAGCTGGCCCACCTGCCGCTCAAGGGGTTCGGGGCGGTGGACGTGCTGGCGTTCTCGCCCGACGGGCGGACGCTGGCCGTCGGCGGCTCGAACCGCGTCCAGCTCTGGGACGTCGCCGAACGCGCCCCGCTCGGCTCGCCCGCCGTGTACCCGGCTGGCGAGGTGGTGGCGCTGGCCTTCGACGCCGGGCAACTGCGCTGGCTGCGGACCGACGGCACGCTCGGCGACCAGCCCGCCACCGCCGCCGGCGTGGCCGCCGCCCTGTGCGCCAGGGCCGGGCGCTCGCTCTCCCGGAGCGAGTGGGACCGGTTCATCCCCGGCACGCCCTACCGCGAGATCTGCTGACAGGAGGAGACATGCAGGCTTCGCCCGACATCGTCGCCATCCAGGTGACGCCACAGCCGGTCGTCCTGGACACCGGCGAGGTCGCGCTCCGGATCGAGGTGTCCACCGCGAACGCCACCCGGTTACGCGGCCGGCTGCTGAGCCCGGACGGGACGCGCGTACCGCTCGACTTCGCCGCCCAGCCGCCGCCGTGCGACTGGCTGGCCACGCACACCCTCCGGCCCGCCGACCCGGAGGGAACGTGGCAGGTCGAGGCGCGGGCCGGCCGGGCGACGGCCGTGCACGAGTTCGACGTGGACCGGCGCGGGGCGAAGGCGGAGGCGCGGTTCGAGTCCTTCGACGCGCAGCCCCGGCAGGTCCCCAGGGGCGACCTGATCCGGCTCATCGGCCGGCTGGAGCTGGTCAAGAACGGCGCCTCCGGCCCGGCGGCCGGCCTGACCGTCGTGATCGCGTACCAGGAGCAGGAGACGTGCGGCCGGCGCGAGCTCGCCGACGCGGTCACCGACGACCTCGGCCGGTTCCTCGCCCAGGCGGCCGTCATGGAGAGCGGCGAGTGGCGGGCCGAGGTCCGCAGCGGCCCCGAGGTGATCGGGGCGGTGAGCGCGGCGGTGTTCGTGGAGGCGACGGCGGAGCAGCGGTACGCGACACGGCTCGACTACGCGGTACGGCGGGCGGGCGGCAGCACCGTGCACTCGGGACGGCTGCGCGGCAAGCCGGGCGCGTCCTGGGAAGGGCTGGGGAACCAGCGCATCTGGGTCTTCTACCGCAAGCCGGGCGCGCCGTCCGGGGCTTTCAACTCGGTCAACAAGAGCACCCTGACCCGGGACAGCCCGGTCCTCAGCCAGGGCCGCTTCGAGGTCCGCACCGGGTCGAAGAGCGGGGGAGCGTGGCGGGTGCAGTACTTCGGCACCAACCTGGCGGCGGGCGTCGTCAGCGACGCCAAGCCCGCGCCCTGATGGGGGAGACGTGTGGTGTCCACGGGAAGATGGGAGGTGCGTAGACGGCCCAGATGACAGCGAAACGGGGAACCCCGCATGTCCATAGAGCTCCAGTCCACCGGCACGTTCGCCATCGGTGACAAGATCGTTCACCGGCTCGGTTTCGGGGCCATGAGTCTCACCGGGCCCGGGGTCTGGGGGCCGCCGCGCGATCACGACGAGGCCGTGCGGGTGTTGCGGCGGGCCGTGGAGCTGGGCGTCGATCTCATCGACACCGCCGACTCCTACGGGCCGTACGTCAGTGAGGAGATCATCCGGGAGGCGCTGCACCCGTACCCGGAGCGGCTGCTGATCGCGACCAAGGCCGGGTTCGTGCGGCCGGGGCCGGGGCAGTGGGTGGTCGTGGGGCGGCCCGCGTACCTGCGGCAGGAGGTCGAGATGAGCCTGCGGCGGCTCGGGGTGGACCGGATCGACCTGCTCCAGCTGCACCGCATCGACCCGGAGGTGCCGCTGGAGGACCAGCTCGGCGAGCTGAAGGCGCTGCGGGACGAGGGCAAGATCGGCAGCATCGGCCTGTCGGAGGTGAGCGTCGAGGAGCTGGAGCGGGCGCGGCGCATCGTCGAGATCGTCACCGTGCAGAACCGCTACAGCCTCACCAACGCGTTCTCGGAGGACGTGCTGGAGCACTGTGAGGAGCAGGGGATCGGGTTCATCCCCTTCAGCCCCATCGCCAAGGGGGCGCTGGCGGTGGCCGGGAGTCCCGTGGACCACGTGGCCAAGGCCGTCGGGGCCACGCCCGCGCAGGTCAGCCTGGCCTGGTTGCTGGCGCGTTCGCCGGTGATGATGCCGATTCCGGGCACGTCGTCGGTGGCCCATCTGGAGGAGAACCTCGCCGCGTCCACCGTGGAGCTGACGGGTGAGCAGGTGAGCGAGCTGACGGCAGCCGCCCGCTGACAGGCCCCACGGCGGGCCCCTGCTTCCAGGGGCCCGCCGTAGGACGGTGGTCAGTTCAGGCCGGACTTCATGGCCGTGAGGAGTTCGGCGTTCGTGGTGTCGCCGCTGAGCTCCCAGAAGAAGGCGCCGCCGAGGCCCTGGCTCTTCGAGTAGCTCATCTTGCCGCCGATCGTGCTCGGCGTGTCATAGCTCCACCACTGGCCGCCGCAGTACGCGTACGCCGTGCCCGCGACCGTGCCGGTGGACGGGCAGCGGGTCTTGAGCACCTTGTAGTCCTCGATGCCCTGCTCGTACGTGCCCGGCGCGGGTCCCGAGGCGGTGCCGCCGGGCGCGGACTGCGTGACGCCGGCCCAGCCGCGGCCGTAGAAGCCGATGCCGAGCAGCAGCTTGCTCGCCGGCACGCCCTTGCCCTTGAGCTTCTGGATCGCGGCGTCGGAGTAGAAGCCCGGGGTCGGGATCCCGGAGTAGGAGGTGAGCGGGGAGTGCGGGGCGGTCGGGCCCTGCGGCGCGAAGGCGCCGAAGTAGTCGTACGTCATGACGTTGTACCAGTCGACGTACTGCGCGGCGCCCGCGTAGTCGGCCGCGTCGATCTTGCCGCCGTTCGTGCCGTCGGCGGTGATGGCCGCGGTGACCAGGTTGCCGGAGCCGAAGCGGGAGCGCAGTGCCGACATGACGTTCCTGAACGCCGCCGGGCCGCTGGAGTCGCAGGTGAGGCCGCAGGCGTTCGGGTACTCCCAGTCGATGTCGATGCCGTCGAACACGTCCGCCCAGCGCGGGTCCTCGACCAGGTTGTAGCAGGAGTTGGCGAAGGCCGTGGGGTTCTGCGCGGCCTGGGTGAAGCCGCCGGACCAGGTCCAGCCGCCGAAGGAGAACAGCACCTTCAGGTTCGGGTACTTCTTCTTGAGCTTGCGCAGCTGGTTGAAGCTGCCGCGCAGCGCGCCCGCGTCCCAGGTGTCGGCCACGCCGTCCACGCTCTCGCCCGCCTGGTAGAAGCGGTCGTAGTCGGCGTAGCTGTCGCCGATCGTGCACTGGCCGTTCTGCACGTTGCCGAACGCGTAGTTGATGTGGGTCAGCTTGGCCGCCGAGCCGCTCGTGTCGATGTTCTTGACGTGGTATCCGCGCTGGTAGACGCCCCACTGCACGAAGTAGCCGAGCACCTTGTTCCCGCCGCCTCCGCCGCCCGTCGTGGTGGCGGTGGCGGTGTTGCTGTTGGCGGAGCGGTTGCCGGCGGCGTCGCGGGCGCGGACGGTGTAGCTGTAGGCGGTGTTGGCGGCCAGTCCGGTGTCGGTGTGGGTGGTGCCGGTGACGGTGGTGATGAGGGTGCCGCCTCGGTAGATCTCGTAGCCGGTGACGGCGACGTTGTCGGTGGAGGCGTCCCAGGCGAGGGAGACGGTGCTGCCGCTCACGCCGGTCGAGCGCAGGTTGCCCGGCACGGTCGGCGGGCTGGTGTCCGTGCCGCCGCCCGTCGTGGTGGCGTTGACGGTGTTGCTGTTGGCGGAGCGGTTGCCGGCGGCGTCGCGGGCGCGGACGGTGTAGCTGTAGGCCGTGCCGGCGGCCAGCCCGGTGTCGGTGTGGGTGGTGCCGGTGACGGTGGTGATGAGGGTGCCGCCTCGGTAGATCTCGTAGCCGGTGACGGCGACGTTGTCGGTGGAGGCGTCCCAGGCCAGGGAGACGCTGCTGCCGGTCACACCGGTCGAGCGCAGGTTGCCGGGCACCGACGGGGCGGTGGTGTCGGTGCCGCCGCCGGTCGAGGGCTTCCACAGAGCAGGCACGTTCGGGGGCTCCCAGCCGGGCTGGGAGGTGTGGCTCTGGATGCACTCGTACTCGACGCCGTTGTACGTGACGTGCGTGCCCGCCGTGTACGCCGTCCACGGGGCCCACTCGGCGAGGGCGGCGTACGCCGAGGCGGAGACCGGCGGCGGGGCGACCGCCACGGCGGTGAGGGGCAGCAGTAACGCCACCAGGATCTTGCTCAGGACACTGTGTCTCATGACTCTCCGACATCCGGTTGGGGGTGTACGAGGGGTGGGATGTCAGGAAACTATTAGGAAAGTTTCCTTTAAGTTATGAGACGACGTTAGCCTCTGCCTGTGGAGGCGTCAATGAGTGAAATCCCGGAGTAAACCCGAGTACCGCTTCGGCGGCGGCGGGGCGTACTCGCCGCGCGTGCTGGTCCGCAGCCCGAGCGACACCAGCGACTCGACGAGCTTGGTCGCCGCCGTCACCCCGTCGATCACCGGCACGCCCGTCTCGCGCGACACCTCGGCGCAGAACGACGCCATGCCCGCGCAGCCGAGTACCACCGAGTCGCTCCCGTCGCGCTCGACCGCCGCGGCGCACAGCTCGGTCACGGTCTTGCGGGCGGCCGGATCCTCCAGGCCGAGCACCGGGATGTCGCAGGCGTGCACGCCTCGGCAGGCGGCGGCGAAGCCGTACCGGTGGGCCAGTTCCCAGGCCCGGCCCACGGTCCTGGACAGGGTCGTGACCACGCTGAACGAGCGCCCGACCAGGGTGGCGGCGTGCATGGCGGCCTCCGCGATCCCGACCACGGGGCCGATGGCCAGCTCGCGGGCCGCGTCCAGGCCCGGGTCGCCGAAGCAGGCGATCACGTACCCGTCCACGCCGTCGCGCTCGCCCGCCGCGACCTCGGCCAGCACCCCCGGCACGGCGAGCGCCTCGTCGTAGTGGCTCTCGATCGACTCCGGGCCCATGCTCGGGCTGACGGCCGTGACGACGGTGCCCGGCGACGCCACCGCCCTGGCGCATCGACCGATGGACTCGGTCATGGCCAGGGCGGTGTTCGGGTTGATCACTTTGATGCGGTACGTCATGCCGCGGCGATCCTGGGCACGCGCCGCTCCAGGGCCACCAGCGCCACGAAGCCCAGCCCGCAGCCGATGAACCAGCTGTAGTCGGCGATCCACGTCAGGTCGGCCGTCGTGACACCGAGGTCGAGGAGCATCTTGGGCACGAGCACGGAGGCGATGGCGGGCACGCCGCTCGCGACGGTGGCCCAGATCGCGTTGGGGTTGTAACCCTTGCTGAACCAGTAGCGGCCGGATCGGTCGAGGGTGAACAGGTCGTCCACCGCCACCCGCTGCCGCGCGCACACGTAGAAGCCCGCGATGAGGATCCCGAACAGCGGGCCGATCAGCGCGCCGAGCAGGCCGAGGGTGTAGTGGATGGCGTCGGGGTTGCCGTACCAGTTCCACGGCGTGAGCAGCACCGAGCCGACCGCCGCGATCATCCCGCCGGTGCGCCAGCTGATCCGCTGCGGGTTGACGTTGGAGAAGTCGAACGCGGGCGAGATGAAGTTCGCGACGATGTTGATGCCCACGGTCGCGATCACGAAGGTCAGGCCGCCGAGGAGGATCGCGAACGGCGTGTCGATGCGCTGCACGGTGTGGATCGGGTCGGTGATGAGCTCGCCGAAGACGGGGACCGTGGCCGAGGCGGTGATGACCGTCAGGATCGAGAAGAACAGGAAGTTGACCGGCAGGCCGAGGAGGTTGCCCTGCTTCACCGCCCGGAATGACCGGCCGTACCTCGAAAAATCGCCGAAATTCAGCATCGGCCCGGAGAAGTACGACACGACCAGGGCGATCGCGCTCAGCATGACCGGGATCGACTCGCCGAACCCGAGGCTGTCGCCCTGCGACAGGTCCAGGCTGATGTTCTCCCAGCCTGCCTTGCTCACCAGGTAGATGGCCAGCACGACCATGACCACGTACACCGCGGGCCCGGCCCAGTCCACGAACCGCCGGATCGCGTCCATGCCCCGCCAGAACACGGCCGCCTGCGCGACCCACAGGATCGCGTAGCAGATGTACCCGAGCGCGGACAGGCCGAGGAAGCTCGGCCCGTTCAGCGCGGCGGTGGCCGGCCAGAACTTGAGGAAGACGATGATGAGCGACTGCGAGGCCAGGTACGTCTGCACGCCATACCACGCGATGGCGATGGCGCCGCGCACGATGGCGGGGATGTTCGCGCCGAGCACGCCGAAGACGGCGCGGTTGATCACCGGGTACGGCACCCCGGTGACCTGGCTGGGCTTGGCCACCAGGTTGCAGAAGACGTTGACGATGACGATGCCGGCCAGCAGCGCGAAGAGCACCTGCCAGCTCGCCAGCCCGAGCGCGAACAGGCTGCCCGCGGTGACGTAGCCGCCGACGCTGTGCACGTCGGACATCCAGAAGGCGACGATGTTGTACGACGACCAGGTCTGCTCGCGCAGCGGCGCGAGGTCCTCGTTCGTCAGTCGAGGGTCGTAGGCAGGGGGCTGCGTTACCGAGACGGTGGGCTCTGTCATGTGCGGCATCCTTGGGGGGTGACGTGCGTCCGAGTGTTAAGTGATCGCTTAACAACTACTGTTAATGTATGCCTTGACATCCGAGCGATGATTGCGCCCGCGTTAAGCCCTTGTGACGGAGACGATGGACAGCCGAACTGACCTCGAAGCGGTCGGCAACGAGCGCCTCGGTCAGCGGCTCCGCGAGCTCCGCACCCGCTCGGGGAAGTCGCTGCGGGCGGTGGCGCGGGAGCTGGGCATCTCGGCCAGCGCGGTGTCGCAGATCGAACGGGGGACGATGCGCCCCTCGGTGAGCCGGCTCATCGCGTACGTCTCCGCCATCGGGGTGCCGCTGGCGGCCGTCTTCGACGCGCAGGAGGAGCCCCGCACGAGCTCCGCGTCGCCCGGCTTCGCGATCAGGCGGGCCTGGGAGGTCGCGCCGATACAGCTCAGCGGGGGAGTGACGTTCCGCCGGCTGTCACCGGGGCCGACGCCGGACGTGGAGTTCTTCGAGTCCACCTACCCGCCGAACGCCGTCTCCACGGCTCACGGGCAGTTCCTCAAGCACGAGGGGTACGAGGTGGGCACGGTCACGGAGGGGGAGCTGACCATCGAGTTCGAGTCGGAGGTCGTGACCCTGTCCAAGGGCGATTCGATCACCTTCCCGTGCAGCCGGCCGCACATCATCGGCAACCGCTCCGGCACCGTCACCGCCGTCGCCACCTGGCTGATCGTGCACCGCTGAGCATCATCCGGGGGCGATGGGCGGGGTGCCGTGGGTGTGGAAGGAGGCGATGGTCTTCAGCCCCCACGCCTGGCCCTTGGCCCGCTCGGCCTCCGTCCACGTGATCGTCCGCCAGTCGGGGGCCAGGATGAGTCTGGTCAGCGGGTTGCACAGCTCGACGCGGTTGCCGCCGGGCTCGTAGGCGTACAGGAAGAAGGTCTGCTGGATGGCGTGCTTGTGCGGGCCGGTCTCGATGAACACGCCGCTGTCCAGGCAGAGGTCGGCGGCCCGCAGGATGTCCTCGCGGGTGTTCGTGGCGAACGCGAGGTGGTGCAGCCGGCCCGAGGCGCCCGACCAGTCGTCGGTGTAGACGAGGTCGTAGGACTTGTTCGCGAAGTGCAGCCACTGGGCGGAGATCCGGCCGCTGTCCAGCATGATCTGCTCGGTCACCCGGGCGCCGAGTACGTCGCGCACGAAGGCGCCGGCGGTCGCGGCCTCGGCGGCCAGGAAGTTGACGTGGTCGAGGCGGCGCACGCCCACCCCGTGGCCGGGGAACGCCTGCGGCTGGTTCTTCAGCGCGGGACGCAGCTCCTCGGGCGCCTCGTACCACTGGGACTCCCAGTAGAGGCGCAGCTCGTGGCCGTCGGGGTCGCGGAAGGCGTACGTCGGGCCGCGGCCCGGGGCGCCGTCGCGCCAGCCGATGCCCAGCCCGGCGTCCTTGATCGCGCGCACCCGGCGCTCCAGCGCCTCCTGACTGCTCGCCCGCAGTCCGGTCGAGCCGATGCCCGAGGTGCGGTGGGCCGTCAGCGTGAGGCTGTGGTGCTCGTAGTCGTCGTACGTGCGCAGGTGGACCGAGTCGCCGTCCTGCCCGGCGGCCGTCATGCCGAGGATCTCGGTGAAGAACCACAGGCTCCGCTCCGGCTCGGGGGTGAGCAGCTCGACGTGGCCGAGGTGGGCGATGTCGTGCAGCAGAGCGTTCATCTCAACCTCAGGGGCATCTCGACCTTGGGCGGCATCTCAACCTCGGGGGCGGGGGAAGACCGTGCCGTCGAAGAGCTTGCGCGCGGTGCGTACGTTCGCCGCCCGCACCGCGGTCGGCGGGCTGGTGGACAGGTCGAGCTCCACCTCGACCTCCAAGTGGCCGGTGGGGTGCTCGACGTCCACGCGGGCGCCCCCGGGCAGCCGGGCGAAGCGCCGGGCCACGCCGTGCGGGAGTAGCGCGGCGGTGACGACGCTGACCGCGCCGAGCACCCCGATCGCGGTGTGCGGCCGAACCGGGATGAACGTGCGGGTGCACAGTGCGCCGCCGTCGCGGGGCGGCGCGACCAGCGTGGTCTTGGGCACGGCCTCGCCGGTGACGTCGCCGAGCCCCATGAGCTTGCCCGCCTGAACGCGCAGCGACTGCACGCGCTCGCGGAGCCCGGCGTCGGCCGCGAGCGTCTCGTACCGCTCGTAGCCGGTGATGCCGAGGTCCTCCGCGGCCGCCACGACCACCGGCATGCCGTTGTCGACGCAGGTCACCTCGATCCCGTCGATCACGTCCACCTCGCGGCCGGTGGGCAGCAGTCGCCCCGTGCCCGAGCCGGCGGTGTCCTCGAACCCGAGCACCACGGCCGCGGCCGTGCCCGGGACGCCGGAGATGGCCGTGCCGCCGCGGTAGTCGACGCGTCCGCCCGGGGTGGGGAAGCGGGCGGTGGCGAGGCCGCCGGTGTTCACCAGGCGGATGCGGACCTCGGTGTCGTCGCCTCGCGGACGGACGAGGCCGCGCTCCACGGCGAACGGGCCGACGCCGGCGAGCAGGTTGCCGCAGTTCTGCCGCCCGGAGACGGCCGGCTCGTCCACCGCGACCTGGAGGAAGAGGTAGTCGAGGTCCGCGCCGGGATCGGCGCTTGGCGACACCACGGCCACCTTGCTCGTGAGCGGGTGGGCGCCGCCGATGCCGTCGATCTGGCGCGGGTCGGGGCTGCCCAGGACGCGCAGGAGCAGGTCGTCGCGCTCGCGGGGATCGTCGGGGAGGTCGTCGGCCAGGAAGTAGGCGCCTTTGGAGGTGCCGCCGCGCATCAGCGTGCACCGCACGCCGCCGTCGTCGCCGATGCCCGTCACGTCGGTCCGTGGTCGGCGGTCGTCGTCGCCGGTGCTCATCGCATCGGTCCTTGGTCGGCGGCGGTCGTCGTCCATGCCCGTCACATCGGTCCGTAGTCGGCGGCCGTCATGTACGTGATGCCGAGACCGGGCAGGCGCTCGCGCAGGCCGTAGCGGTCGAGCCCCAACTCGCCCTTGGCGAATGCCTCGCGGGCCGCGGCCTCCTTCGCGGCCCTGGCGGCGGAGGCGGAGATGCCTCGCTCGAGGTCGCCCCGCGGCACCACCAGCACTCCGTCGTCGTCGCCGAGGATCGTGTCGCCGGGCCGGACGAGCTGCCCGCCCACGGTGACGGGCACGTTGACCGCGCCGGGCGTCGCCTTGACCGTGCCCTGGGCGCTGACGGCCGCGCTCCACACCGGGAAGCCCATGGCCCGCAGCCCGGCGACGTCGCGCACGCCCGCGTCGATCACCAGCCCGCGCACGCCCCGGGAGCGGAGCGAGGTGGCCAGCAGCTCACCGAACATCCCGTCGGTGGACGGCGAGGCCGTGGTCACGACCAGGATGTCGCCCTCCTGGCACTGCTCGACCGCGACGTGGATCATCAGGTTGTCGCCCGGCCAGCACAGCGCCGTGACCGCGTTGCCGCCCACGCTGCACCCGGGCCACGCGGGGCGCAGCCCGGGCCCCAGGTAGCCGGTGCGGCCGAGCGCCTCGTGGACGGTCGCGACGCCGTACGCGGCCAGGGTGTCGATCCGGTCGAGGCTCGCCCGCGGCGTGCCGGTGACGACCACGTGTCTCATGCCAGCACGTCCGTCACCTGCGGGTAGAGCCGCATGTAGGCCTCGCCCATGGTGTCGTGCGGCAGACCGAGGTTGGGGCCCGCGTTGCGGCGCAGCTGCACCCCGCGGCGCTTGGCGAGGTCGGTGTAATAGTCCCACATGTGCTGCTGGGCCGGCAGACACTCCATCGCCTTGCGCTTCCTGTCGAACACCGGGGTGATGTCGAGCAGCACGTCGGGCTTGAAGTCACACTGCTCGGGCTGGTGCGGCTCGAAGAAGAACACGGGTGGCGCGCCGAGCGGCTCGCCCGGCGCGTCGTAGCCCGCCGCCTGCGCCAGCACGCGCGCCTGCAACGCCATGCGGGCCGCGGCGGGGTGGTCGCCGTTGTACGGGTCGGCCAGCGGATGCGTCAGCACCACGTCGGGCTCGACCTCCCGGTAGATCCGCACCAGCCGGTCGACCAGCTCCGGGGTCTCCACCAGGGGATAGTCGCCCGCGTCGAGGAACTCGATCTCGGCGCCCAGGGCCGCGGCGGCGTTCTGCGCCTCCTCGCGGCGGATCGCCTTGATCTCGTCGAGAGTGCGGCCGGCGCGCCACGCCTTCGCGGACTCGCCGCGCTCGCCGAAGCTGAGACAGACCACCTTGGCCCGCTCGCCGCGGCCGGCCGCGAGCGCTATGGCGCCGCCCGCGCGCCAGACGAAGTCGCCCGCGTGGGCGCTGATCACCAGAAGTGTGGGGGTCATTGCCGAGGTCACTCGCTGACGCTACGAGCCGATCGATCAGATTGTCAACAGTTTCATCGACAGTCTGCCTCTAGCGCAACATCGGGCCTAGTTGAGCGTGGACTTCGACAATATTGTCAACGATATGGCTTCTCTCGTGCAGGTGGCAGTGCTCGGCCCTCCGCTCCCGAACGTGTTCCCAGCCGCCAGGTAGGTCTTGGCTGGGATTGAGCTAAGTCTGAGCTCAGCCGATCACCGGGTAGCTGCTCGACCCGAGGCCGCCGCCGGGCCACGGGCCGATCGCCATGGAGCTGTTCACCACTGACGGTGCGACTCCCGGTTGGGTCTCCCGGTCCGTTCCGGTCCTGCCATCGAGGACGACGGGCCCGTTGGCGGTTCTTCCGTAGACGACCCCATGCCAGGCTCCGGTCACGAGGGGAACCAGGCGCCCGTCGCCCTTCGTGATCGACCACAGCCACGAGCCGGTCTGCGCGTCGAGCGCGGCGACCCAGTCATTGCCTGAGCAGACTGCGATGGCCTGCTCGTCGTACCGGCAATTCAACGGATGCGGGGCTGGTTTACCGGACTTCTCCTCGGTGACGGTCACCGCCTGTCCCGTCGTGATCTCCACGACATCGACGTACTTCTTCCCGCCCGGGTCGGTGCGTCCTCGGACGACTGCCTTGGAGGGGCCGGCCGGGAATACCTCGACCGAGTAGGCGTCGCGGGGCGACGCCCATCGCTGCCGGCCGGTCCGCGCGTCGATCCCGCGGACCTGGACCTTCGGCGTCCGCCCGGTTCCGGGCTGTTGGCCCGTGACCATCCCCGCCGCCACGGCTCGGGCCTCGAACCCGCGCATGCTCCACCGCACCTTGCGGCTACTCAGGTCCAGCGCGTACGTGTCGCCGCGTCGAGCCGACAGCGACGGGTCCACGATCCGAACGACCCCCACCCCGTCGGCCACACCCGCGAACGAGACCTCGACGCCACTCGAACGGCCCGTCCCGGTCCACCCCTCGATGGGGATCTCGGTACGCCAGTCGGTCTTCCCGTTCTCTGGGTCGATCGAGACGACCTCGACCAGCGGGCGGCCGGGGGTAGTGCCCTGTCCCGGTGCCTCGCCGAGGAACGGCGCGAGCACGGTCGGCCGGCCTTGGACGGACGTGAGCGTCGGCAGCGCGATCACCGTGCCGATTTTCGGCTGCGGGTAGGTCGGCTTGATCACCTTCCGCACCTTGTTGGCGCGAGTGTCGATCAGGCGGATCTCCTCCCCGGAGGACACGGTCGGCTTGCTGCCATGGATCGGGACGACCGCCGTTGTGCCGTGCAGCAGCACCTCATCCGCGTTCGTGGAGACTTCCAGCGGCGCGGCGGCGGCGGCGTTGAAGCGGGTGGGCGGGTCGATGGACTTGAGGTCGACCGGCGGCCTCGACGTGAAGCGGTTGCCGGGGTCCACCGGTTCGATCGGCGTGATCGGCGTGGACGTACACCCGCCAACCGCCGCCAGCACCAGCACGATTCCCGTGACAAATCGCATCGCATCCCCATCGTCGGCATTCACGTTCGCCAATGCAGCAAACTACTGGCTCGCGCGGGCCGGCCCGTTCGGCGTCCGCCCCGAATCGACGCCGGAGCCCGCCGCACCGGGGGATGACACCGAGCACCCGCCAGGTGAAGGTGCTGCTGCACTCGAGCGAGCTGCTGGTGTCCGCTGACCGGAAGCTCATCGCTCGGCACGAGCGACTGATCGCCAAGGACTCCTGTCAAGGGGCGTCCTGCGACGGATGGGACCATGCAGTCCGCAGCTGAGCCACCGAGGCCAGGGGCGGGCCCCTATCCGAAAAGCGCGATCTTCGGGACGCGGCCCGGATAGTCGCAGGCCATGTCCCTTGGTTCAATCTAAGTCGCACCCAGCAGCCCGATGAGCGGGATGGCCGTTCCCGGTTACGACTGATGACGTTCCCCGACGGGCCATGCGATCTGGGCGCGGAACGCGGTAAGTCCACGATCCCGAAGTACGAGTAAGGAAAATATGAAGCCTGTCAAAAAGGCAATGATCAGCACGACGATGCTTGGCGCGGTCCTCTGTCTCACGTCCGTGCTGGGGGTCCCAGCTGCTCAGGCTGAAGTATGGCGTTGCGAGCCATACGTCGATACCACCCGCAACGTGGGACAAACCACCTGCTACGAAGGCTACGGCAACTATCGCGTAGTGGTCGAATGCAACTCGGCCCACTGGCCGTACACCAGAAACATCGACGGCCCGGTGGTGTACAAAAGCACAGAGCAGCAGTTCGGGCCGACTTCCTCGGTCTATGGGCAGCCAAATGGCTGCCATGTCGTTCGCGCGTGGACCGTCGCCCTTTGACCTCAGCCCTCCGTGCGCCCAGCAGGACGGAGTACGAGGGCGTGACGTAATGGCTGATCGAAAGCTTGTCTCGTCCGCGTAGCTGCCAGGAAGCCCGTGACAGGCCGGCGGCTTCGGCTGGAAAAAGCTGGTCCGCAGAGTCGCGAATCGGGCGTTCCGTCAGTGTGATCTGAGCGGCGACAAGGGAGCGCAGCTGCTCCGGACATAGGGCCAGGCGGTCGGCAAGGGGTCCTCCAGGCAGGACGAAGGGCGGGGACCGTACGGTTCCCGCCCTTCGTTTCCGGAGGTCAGGCCACGGCCGCTTCCGGTGTCCGCAGCGTCCCGGCCGGCTCGCGGTCGAGCGGCTGGGGCGGGGCGTTGACCGATCACTACGACAGGCATCGGCCGCATCAGGCTCGTGGGCAGCGACCACCCGATCACGATAAGCATGTGGTGGTGCCGATGGAAGGCCGGATCAAGCGCCACGAAATGCTCGGAGGGGTGATGAGCGAGTTCCGCCGAGCCGCATAGCTCGCGGTCGGCGAAACTCCAGATCAAACCACACGCGCGAGTTTCGAAGCCCTACAGGCTTGTGGCGACAGATCCACCGGCGGGCGAGCGCCTTGAACCCGGTCTGCCCAGGACTGCCGTCTTCTTCCCCGGCTGACCGGTCAGGGGTCATCCCGTCTCTTGGTCAAAGCCCTGTATCCGTGCGGCTCGGACAGCTTTGTTCCACGAGCCCGGCAATTCGCTGAGTTCACATCAGTGCCGAGCGCCTGGCCTGGCAGTGCCTCCGGTATTGGGTCATCGCGGAGGCACTGCCGAAGCTGACATTGATAAGCATCCGTCCGGATGATCGCTGGATATCCGTAGCGGGATCTGCTCGCTCGCTGGACTAGTTGGGACTTACCTGGATATAGAGATCCACCCAGCTGGTGCCAGGCCTGCAGTCATAGTCATACCACTCACCTCTCTGCAGCCCGAGATTTCCGCGCTGAGCGCATGACCACCAAGGATTCGGCCCGTAGAAGGTGTCGTAGTAACGGAAGGGCGACATCGCGCTGGGAGAAGTAGCGTTTGCCGTCGCCGCGTGAGCGGGTGCGGTCGCGAGGAGGCCGGCCGCCAGGGCGGCGCTCACGCCCGCGAGCGCCAGGAACTTCTTCATGTAGATCTCCAAATTCGGTACGTGCTTTCGTGCATTCACAAAAGCGCTTCCATCAAGGATTGTCGCCGAGGCCTGAACCCGGCTGCGAGAACTTCGAGTGAACACGGGGGGAATATTGATTATGCATGCTTTAGGTATATCCCCATGGTGGGATGCGTGGGTATTTTAGTGCGCCCTCTCTCGAAAGCTATCCGATAACCGCAATAAGGTTTTCGTTTTCTGGATCGCAATAATGTTGAGTTGGCCTCAAGAGGTGGCGCTAAAGCGATCCGCGGGCCCGGCTGCTGGACGGCCAGGCGTGGGAACAGGCGCGGCCGCGCGTGCTGCTCTCACTGGAGCAGGAGCAGGAGCTGGAGCCCGCCGGACACCTGGCCGAGCTCGCGAGCGCGCTTACGCCCGGGTGCTGGACGGGCTGGGATCCAACACCGCGGTGCAGTTCGTCGGCGGCCGCCTGCGGCTGGAGAAGCCCGGCGCGCTGGCCGAACCTCCGCTGATGAAGGAGCTGCGTGCCCTGGTCGACGGCATGCTGCCCCGGCTGGGACGGCCGAGGCCGGCCAGGTGCTGGTGACGGGACCTGGCCCGCAACTCGGGCGCGGTGCGCCCGGCGGCGGCCAGGTAGGGTCAGCGCCGAGTGGCGCAGTTGGTGCAGCGTCCAGCCGTCGCCGGGTGTGCCGCCGCGGGTCGCCCGCACGGCGACCATGCCCGTACCCAGCCGGTCAACATGATGATCAGCGCGTGTCGCTACTGGCTGCTCGGCTGTTCCTCCAGGCCGGAAGCACAAGAGATGATCAACGTGATGAGGTCGCGCATCGGGGTCAGGAGGTCCGGGTAGGCCTTGGCGTTGAGGTCGTACAGGCGCAGGGCGCCGTTGCGCCGTACCGTCAGCAGATCCGCATCGCGCAAGATCTTGAGATGGTGGGAGGTGGCAGGCTGGGACAGCTTCAGGTGCGCAGCGATGTCACCGACGCTGCGTGGGGCCGCGGACTCCAGGAGGAAGACGACGATCTCCTGCCTGCGCTCATCCCCCAGAGCGGTGAACAGCGGCCGGGTCCGCGCGAACAGCGCGAGGACGTCCTGGGCCCCGATCGAGCCGCTCATGCGGGCAATGAGTCGCGCAGAGCGGACAGATGGCCGACCGGCAGCGTCCTGGCGGCGCCTTCGGCGATCCAGCCGTCCAGCATCAGCCGCGTCTGCGCGCTCACCTTCGTGAAATGCGTCTCCAGGTAGCTGCGCAGGTTGAAGGGGAGCAGCCATGGCAGCACGCGCAACGCCAAGCCCACGGCCCAGGACGGGACGGAGACGGGAGCGCGCAGCCCGTACTGAGCGGAGACCACGGCGACGGCCTCCCGGACGGACGCGGTAGCGCCCCGCAACCGTGTGCTCGACGCGGGCAGCCTCCAGCCGGAGGCCTCCAACTCGGCGATGTAGGGGATCATGCGGGCGGCGGCGAGCTCCCCCGCACCGGCCCGCGTCACCCGCTTGGCCCGCACGCCACCGGCCTGAAGTGCGGCGACGACCTGCGGGGCGCGCGCTCCGGTGACGCCCACCGCCGAACCGGGTGGCACCCAGTACGCCACCCCCGGCGCGGGGACCTCTCGCTCCAGCGGCGCCTGGTAGGCGAGCAGCGTCGGGGCCACCTGGACGATCTGCTCCTGTGGCCAGACCCGGGCGAGGGTGCTCAGATCGCCCGGGTCCTGGCCGATGGTGACCACCGTCGCCGCTCCGGCCGCCGCGCGCAGCGCACGCGTCCACTCGCCCCGCAACGCGGGCGAATCCACGCAGAGCCACACCATGTCCCACTGTTCGCGGCGCGGCTCACTGATCACCTCGTACGGCACAATCCGCTCGCTCACCGGCGCTCGCCCCCGCCTGAGCCGGTACAGCGATGCCCCTTCCCAGCTCTCCCGGCCCGGCCTCACCAAATAGCTGACCCGGGCCCCGGCCGCGGCCAGCCACAACCCGAAGACCTGCCCCAGCGCCCCGGCCCCGACAATCAGCACCTTTGACATCGCTGCTCCATATATCTAAATATTTGGATATGTAGAACATTATCATCGCAGAAGTCCCCAGCTTCCGCAGCGACCAGCGTGCCACCCGTCACGCTGACCAGCTCCCTGGCAATGTTCATGTTCGGGAGGCTCGGTGTTACCTGTCGGACTCGCGGTGCCCTTGCTGGCCGCGGCGTCAGCCCTCGTCTCGCTCCCCGCCAACGCGTCCACCGCTGACCATCCGGCCGGCAAAGGCGCCCGTAACCGCCACCCGTCTGCGCAGGCCGTACGGCAGAGCACGCCCACCCGCCGTCGCCGTCCGGCGGGCCGCCGCTGGTCGCGTGCAACGCCGAGGCCGTACGCGGGGCCGACGTGGTCATCGCCGTGACCACCGGCGCCGACAGCCTGGCCGCCTGCGAGGAATCCCGCCCCAACCTCAGGCCCGGCGCGCTCTACGCCGACCCGTCCACGAGCGCGTGCGGCGACAAGCTGCGCGTCGCCGAGCTGGTGGCGTCGGGGGGCGCGTCGGCCGTGGACGGCGCGATCATGGCGCCCATCCCGCTGCGGGGCCTGGCGACCCCCATCCTGGCCAGCGGCGACGACGCGGCCCGCTTCGCCGACTTCGCCGGCCGCCACGGCATGGACATGACGCCGATCGGCGGCTCGCCCGGCGACGCGGCGGCCCGCAAGCTGCTGCGGAGCGTGCCGGTGAAGGGGCTGAGCGCGCTCGTCATCGAGTCCCGGCGCGCCGCCGAGGCGGCAGGGCTGGGGGAGTGGTTCTGGGAGCACCTGCTGGAGACGGTGTCCGCGGCCGACGAACGGTTCGTGGTGCGGCTGCTGGAGGGGGCGGGGCAGTACAGCGTGCGCCGGGTGCACGAGATGCACGCGGCCACCTGGATGCTGGAGTCCCTCGGGGTGCCGCACGCCATGACCGCCACCCTGGAAGAGGTGACCCGCACCGACGTCCCACCCTCCCCGGGCAGGCCGTGATGGCGGCCCGCCCGCCGGTGGTCTCCGAGGCGATGGCGGCTCGTCAGTCGGCGGCCTCCAGGGCCTTGGCGACGCTGCGCAGGTGCTGCTGCATGGCCGTCTGCGCCGCCTCGGGGTCGCGGGCGACGATGGCGGCCACGATCAGCTCGTGCTGCGGCAACGACAGCGCCGCCCGCCCCGGCTGCCGGGCCAGGCGGAACTTGTGCCGGATCACCTGCGCCCCCAGCCGTTCGATGATCGACGCCGAGGTCTGGTGGGCGGCGATCTCGCGGACCTTGGCGTGCAGCGTCGCGTTGAGCTCGGAATATCGGTCGAGGTCGTTGCGCTCCACGGCGGCGCGCATCTCGGCGACGATCTCCCGCAGCCGCCCGGCCTGCTCGGGGGTGACGCGCTCGGCGGCCTTGGCGGCGGACAGGCCCTCCAGCACCATCCGCACCTCCGTGATCTCGATGGCCTCCGCCTTGGAGATCGCCCGTACGCGGGCGCCCTTGTTGCGTAGGATCTCGACCAGCCCCTCCGAGGCCAGCTCTCTGAACGTCTCGCGCACGGCCGCGCGGGTGGCCCCGAACTGCTCGCATACGTCGGCCTCGACCAGCCGCTGGTTGGGCACGAAGTCCCCGCCGAGCACGGCCGCTCTGAGCCGGTCAGTCAGCGTCTCCTCCAGCGGGGACTCAGGGGTCACGGAATCCTCCCGTAGTTGAGCTTCGTTGACAATATTATCGACAATTATCCCAGGCGGCCTGAACCCGCGCGGACCTTGGGCTTTGATCGTTTAGACCCGATCTGTCGGTGAGCTCCGGTAAGTTCCCGGTTCATTGATCAGCCGGTCGCGAAGGCGCGGGCATTCCCGCCTGCGCCCGTGAGCCGGCCGGGGCGGGAGGGTTCGAGGTCGTGGACGCGGACAGAGCCGCGTGGGAGCAGCACAGCGTGGTACGGGTGGTGCCGCCTGTCGAGCCGAGGAAGCTGGCGAAGGTTCCCTTCGTCGAGCTGGCCGACGGGCGGTTGCAGGGGGTCGTGTCGAGCGGATCCGACATCGAACGGGTCTACGTCTCGTCCATCACCGCCGGCACCCACGCTTTGAGCTGCAGCACCAACAACAACCGGCCGTGCGGCGCGCTGCACGGCTACGCCTGCAAGCACATCCACCAGCTGGCCGACGAGGCGGTCCTGCAGTACGGGCTGGACCGGGTGGCCCGTTACCTGGGGGTGGAGGTGCCGGAGGGCCAGTCCCTGATGTCCTTCATCAAGGGACCGGTCGAGCGCACCCCGGCCGCCGTGGTGTTCAGCAGGTTCCTGCGCCACCTGGCCTACCTGGAGGTGCCCGACAGCACGGAGCCGCTGGCCGAGCTGCACTGGTTCCCCGCGACGAAGGCGGTGCGCTGATGCTCGACGTACAGCTCGGAGAGCTGCAGGGCGACGCCCCGGCCGGGGCCGGCGAGGCGCTCGACCTGGTGACGGGGTTCGACGACGCGCTCACCCACGGGTTCGCCCGGCTCGGCGAGGAGGCGTCCGGGGCGCTGGCCGCCCTGGCGGGCGCGCTGGCCGGCAGCCCGCTCGGCGACCGGCTGGCCGAGGCGGCGGAGAAGGTGAGCGCCGGGTCGGTCGGCGACGAGCACCTGGCGGCGCTGGCCGGCGGGCGGGCCGCGCTGCTCGGCGCGGTGCACGACGCGCTGCTCGCCCGGTTCGACACGGCGCTGGGCCGCACCCGCGCGGCCTGGGAGCCCGCCGGAGACGCGGGCGACCCGGCGGGCGTGCTGGCCGCGTGCCGGGGCTGGCTGCGCGAGCTGGCGATCACCGGCTGGCGCGGCGTCGACCACGACGTGGTCTCCTCCGCCGATCCGGCGATCGAGGCGCTGCTGGCCACGCCCGGGCTGCGCGGGCTGGCGGTGCTGCTCGACGGCCTGGCCGCGGAGCTGCGGGCGTCCTGCCCGGTGGGCACGATGGACCGGCTGCCCGTGCGCAGGTGGGCCGACCTGTGGACGCGCGCCCTGCTGCTGTCCCAGAAGGGCACGTGGTACGGCGCCGCCGAGCCGGTCTCGGGGCGGCTGCTGATCCTCGGCGCCGACGTGCACGAGCACGCCACCGTGGTGCGGGTGCAGGTCCACGGCATCCTCGAGCCCGCGGGCGGCGCCCCCTCCCGGCTGGTACGCACGAGCGTGGCGGCCGCGAAGGTGGACACGATCTCCGGCCCGTCCGTGTGGCGGCTGATGGGCGACCACCCCGTGCTCATGGGCGCGCTGGCCGGGCACCTCAGCCTGGAGCTCACCGACATGCCGCTGCTGCCGGGCGGCGACCTGGTGTGGCACGACGGCAAGGCGAGCGCCGGCGCGGCGGCCGACCCGTTCGCGACCGCGCGGGTCCAGCTCGCCGAGGCCGTGGCCCCGGCGACCCCGCCGCTCGACCGCCATCCCGTACGCATCGCGGAGCCCGTCTTCCTGGAGGGCTACACGATCCGCGACGAGACGCTCGACCTGGGCGGCAGCTCGCTCCCGGTGACCCTCGACCGGCTGCCGGCCTGCGGGCCGCTCACGCCCGAGCTGGTGTCGGCCTCCTCCGCCTGCATCGGCCTGATGCGCTGGGACGGCGGGCAGTGGCTCCTGCAGCCGCTCGCCGTGCAGGCCACGGTCAAGAAGAAGGCCGTCACCGCGCACAACGGCGACTGGGCCATGGGCCCCACCGACCCCAAGGTGGTCAAGGCCGAGGCCAAGGCCGGCGACGTGGTCGCCGTGCTGCGCGAGCGAGCAGGGCGGCTGCTGCGGAAATGACCGACACAGACAACGACACCGGCAACGACACCGACAGCGTGCAGGACTCCGACGCGACCCGGCGCCAGGTGCTCTACTGGCGCCTGCTGTCGCGCGTGTTCGGCGCCGACGAGCAGCCCACTCTGGAGCGGGCGAGCGTGGCCATCGTCGACGACCTCGGCCTCCCCGCCGCCCTGCTCGACCCGGGCGTCTCGATCGACAACCTCGTGCAGCGCTTCCCCGGCCTGGCCGACGAGCTCCAGGACCTCATGGCCGAGAAGGAGCACGAGGACGGCGGTGAGGTCCGCCGCGCGGCCCTGGTCTCCAAGCTGCTGCTCAACGTGTTCTCGACGGGCACCGGCAACGTCACCGCGGGCCGGCTGGAGAGCTGGAAGAAGGACGCCGGCTGGTTCGAGCGCGGCATGGGCAGCGAGCCGGGCGGGCTGCGCCACAGCCCCGGCGACGAAGAGGTGGCCGCGGTCCTGGCGGGCATCGAAGGCGACCTGGTCAAGCGCATGCACCTGCGCGAGGTGCTGGCCGACCCGGCGCTGTCCAGGCAGCTCACGCCCAGCATGTCGCTCATCGAGCAGCTGCTGCGTGACAAGTCCAACCTGTCGGGCGTCGCGCTGGCCAACGCCAAGGCGCTGATCCGCAGGTTCGTGGACGAGGTCGCCGAGGTGCTGCGTACCCAGGTGGAGAAGACCAGCGTGGGCGTCATCGACCGGTCGGTGCCGCCGAAGCGGGTCTTCCGCAACCTCGACATCGAACGCACCATCTGGAAGAACCTCACCAACTGGAGCCCGGAGGACCAGCGCCTCTACGTCGACCGGCTCTACTACAAGCAGACCGCCCGCCGCACCACCCCGGCCCGCCTGATCGTGGTCGTCGACCAGTCGGGCTCGATGGTGGACGCGATGGTCAACTGCACCATCCTGGCGTCGATCTTCACCGGGCTGCCCAAGGTGGACGTGCACCTCATCGCGTACGACACCCGGGCCATCGACCTGACCCCGTGGGTGCACGACCCGTTCGAGGTGCTGCTGCGCACCACGCTCGGCGGCGGCACCGACGGCACGGTCGCGATGGCCCTGGGCCGGCCGAAGATCACCGATCCGCGCAACACCGTGATGGTGTGGATCTCCGACTTCTACGACAACCGATCGCTGATCAACGACTTCGAGGCGATCCACCGCTCGGGGGTCAAGTTCATCCCCGTCGGCTCGGTCAACAGCTCCGGAAACGCGAGCGTCGACCCGTGGTACCGCCAGAAACTCAAGGACCTGGGCACTCCCGTGATCTCAGGCCATATCCGGAAGCTCGTCCTCGAGCTCAAGAACTTCCTCGCTTAGGAGATTTCACCCATGAGTGACGACATGCTGCGCGCCCCCGCAGAGGTGAAGTACGCGGAGGAGCTCGACTGGCTGGAGTCGATCGACGACGGCCCCAAGCCGTTCTCGTGGCGGCTGAGCCCCCGCATGATCAGGCTGTTCATCCTCGGCTCCGAGCGCTCCGACGGGCTCGACCGGGAGATCTCCCAGAAGTGGTTCGGCGACCGCAGCTTCGTCGAGCGCAGCATCGTGACCCTGGCCTCCGACCGGGGCCTGCTGCTGATCGGCGACCCGGGCACCGGCAAGAGCTGGCTGGCCGAGCTGCTGTCCGCGGCCATCTGCCGCAACTCCACCCTCGTGGTCCAGGGCACGGCGGGCACGACGGAAGACCACATCAAATACTCCTGGAACGTCTCCATGGTCATCGCCAAGGGCCAGTCCCGCGACTCGATGATCCCCTCGCCGATCATGACGGCGATGGAGACGGGCGTGATCGGCCGCTTCGAGGAGCTGACCCGCTCGACCAGCGACGTGCAGGACGCGCTGATCTCGATCCTGTCGGAGAAGTACGTCTCCATCCCCGAGCTCGACGACGACAACATCGTCTTCGCCCAGCCCGGCTTCTCCATCATCGCCACCGCCAACAGCCGCGACCGGGGCGTCAACGACCTGTCCTCGGCCCTCAAGCGCCGCTTCAACTTCGTCCGCATCCCCGTCGTGACGAACAAGAAGAGCGAGGCGGAGATCGTCCGCTTCCGCACCGAGGAGCTGCTGCGCCGGCACAAGATCGAGCTCGACCTGCCGCCGACGCTGCTGGACATCCTGCTGCAGAGCTTCGCCGACCTGCGCTCGGCCGCCGCGTCGGCCACCAGCGACGACGAGAAGCTGGAGTCGGCGCTGTCCACGGCCGAGCAGATCGGCGTGCTGGAGGACGCCATCCTGCACAGCAACTTCTTCGGCGACCGCGTGCTGCGCGCGCAGACCCTCGCCGGCTCGCTGGTCAGCTCGCTGGCCCGGCGCAGCCCCGAGGACCTCGCGATCCTCAACAAGTACTGGCACGGCGTCGTCGAGCCCCGCAGCAAGAAGGACGGCGGGGAGTGGCCGGAGTTCCTCGAGGGCGGCCGCGAGGCCATCGCCACCCTCTCATGACCGGCCAGACGAGCCCGTTCGGCGCGCTCCGCGAGCAGCTCCTCGACGCCGCCGGCGCGTTCGCCGGCAGTCCCGTGGCCGTGTCGGACATCCTGTCCGGCCTGGTGGACGACGTGGACCGGGCGCTGCGCGAGGAGCTGGAGATCTTCCCGGTCTGCCACCACTCGCCGGCCTCGGCGCTGGCGATGGTGCGCAGGCTTCGCGAGAAGCAGCCGAAGGTCATCTACCTGGAGCTCTGCGAGGACCTGCGGCCGCTGCTGACCGAGCTGCGCAACTGCCGGCTGCCGGTGGCGGTGCAGGCGTTCGCGACCGACATCGACGGCTTCCCGCCGTCGTGGGCGCCGCTCAGCGTGGTGGCGCCCATCACGGAGGCGTCCGCCGAGTACCAGGCCATCTCGTACGCGCTGGAGACCCCCGGCGTCGAGCTGGTGCTGGTCGACCGCTCGACGGACCACGTCTTCCAGTGGGCGCCGAACGAGGAGCCCGGCAAGAAGGAGCACGCCGAAGAGGCCGGCCTGCACGGCGACGCGGTGGGCGTCGAGCTCGGCGACCTGCGCCCGCGCTTCGCCGAGCTGGAGGAGCACCTGCTGCACCACGGCAAGGTGCGCCACTGGTCCGAGTGGTGGGACCAGTACGTCGAGCAGCCCCTGTCGGGTGCCGACTACGACACCTACCGCCAGGTCATGGTGCTGATCGGCAGCCTGTTCCGCCGCCTCGACCGCGACGGCGGCCGGCGGACCGTGGACGAGGACCGCGAGCGCTACATGTGGACCAGGATGCGCGAGCACCTGGCCACCTCGGGCGCCGACCCGGCCGACTGCCTGTACGTGTGCGGCGCCTTCCACGCCGCCAGCCACGTCGAGCAGTTCGGGCTGAAGTCCACGGCGACGTTCGAGATCACCCCGCGAACCGGCACGAAATGGGTGTACGGCCTCATCCCGTCCAGCCACTCGGCCATCGAGGCGCAGTTCGGGCTGGCCTCCGGCTCCGTGTCGATCGCGGCGGCGACCTGGGACAAGGCGCTGACCCGCGGCAAGCTGACCCCGTTCCAGCTGGCCGGGCAGAGGGGCGCGCGCAAACGCGTGGCCAAGCTGCCCGCGCCCGTCCCCCAGGGCGAGGTGGCCGACCAGCTGACCGGGTTCCTGTCGAAGCCGCCCGCGCTCGACGAGCTGGACGAGGCCGAGCTGCTCGGCTGGAGCGTGGAGATCGTCCGGCTGGCCCGCCGCAACGGCTACCTGGCCAGCACCGCCGACGCCATCGCCGTGTTCGAGACCTCGATCCTGCTCGCCGGCATGCGCAACCGGGCCAGGCCCACCCCGTACGACTTCCAGGACGCGGCCGTCACCTGCATCGAGAAGGACGTCGTGCCGGGCCGCCGCGACGTGCGGCGGCTGTGCGAGATCATGCTCGGCGGCGACCGCGTCGGCGAGGTCGGCTACGACGCCCTGCCGCCGTTGGCCCGCGACGTGTACGACCGGCTCGCGCCGCTCAAGCTCGACCTGGAGAAGCGCACGATCCAGCGGGCGCTGCTCGACCTCAACGCCAACCCCGAGCTGGTGCCCTGCTCCGACCTGCTGTGGATGCTGCGGTACCTGCTGCCGTCGGAGGCCGTCCGCCCCATCATGGGCGAGCGCGGGCTGGGGGAGCGCTCGATCCAGGAGAGCTGGGACCTGGCGTTCGGCAAGCACCAGCGCTCGATCATCGAGCTGGGCTACGAGGGCGTCACCATCGAGCAGGTGATGGAGCAGCGGCTGCGCCGTTCGGTGTGGGACCCCAAGGCCACGGCGGCCGTCGCGCTGGCGGCCGTCGAGGACGCGGTGCTCTTCCTCGGCAGCCGCCGCTTCGCCGACGAGCTGGGGCAGCGGGCGGTGGAGCTGCTGGCGTCCGAGCGCAGCGTGGACGACGCGCCCGAGGTGCTGCGCAGGATCCGGCGGCTGATGTCCTACTACCGCGCCCACGAGCCGGAGCTGCCGGCCTGGTGCGAGGAGTTCGCGACCTCCGGCTACGCGCATTACTGCACCCTCCTGCCGACGGCCTTCGTGTCCGACGACACGGGGGCGCGGCAGGTGGCGGCCATGCTGGGGTTCCTGTTCTCCATGGAGAGCCTCGCGCTCTCGCTGGGCTGCGACCGGGCCCAGCTGGAGCTGGCCGTGCAGCAGTCGCACCCGGAGGCGCCGGACAAGGTGGCGCTGCTGTGGGCGGCGCGGACCCAGCTCGGGCTGCTGCCGCTGGCCGAGCTGCGGGCGCGGTGCGACGAGCTGCTGGCCAACCCGCTGGTCGTCCCGTCGTTCCCGCTCTACATCCTGGGGTTCGTCCAGGCGATGGAGCCTGTCCCGACCCTGTCGGGCTTCGTGGTGGAGGTGATCTCGAAGGCGTTCGGTCAGCTGCCCGACCGGGTGCTGCTGCCGTGGCTGCCGAAGCTGATCACGACGCTGCGGGACCAGGCGGGCGAGCTGATGCCGGTGCTCGTCCGCGAGGCCGGGCGCACGTTCCCCGGCACGCTGGCCGCCGTGGACGGCTGGGTGCCGCCGTGGACGGCGCGTCCCGCCGCAGCACGGGTCGGGTCGGAGCCGGTCGCGTCGGGGCCGGTGGCCGAGCTGCTCCTGGGGCATCCGGCCGCGTGTGACGCGGTGGCCGGGCTGCTCGGCTGCGAGGGCTTGTGGCAGGCCCCGGCGCCGGGCCGCGGGGAGGTGGCCGCGCTCCTGGCCGGCCACCCGGAGCCCGCTCTGGCGCTGGCGGGCCTGCTCGCCTGACGCCGCGGGCGGTCCCGTCCGGTACGGGGCCGCCCGCGCTCTCCGGGAGATGAATCACCGGGAAACAGCGCATGACGTTTCTCTGACCAGGGCAAATATGTCCATTTATGTCGCCCTCCGGGGTCATCCACGAGGGCCTTCCGAATCGTAGTATCCGGTGCTGAAGCTCCTGCGCGATTCGAAGAGGGAAGCAGTGTCGCGTCCGCAATCGGGGGATCACCTCGGTCAGATCGCCGCCTACCGCCTCGTCCGGTTCCTCGGCGAGGGCGGGCAGGGCGTGGTCTACGTGGGCCTGAGCCCGTCGGGCGACGAGGTCGCGATCAAGGTGCTGCACGCCCGGCTCTCGGACGATCCCGAGGCGCGGCGGCGGTTCTTCAGGCAGGTGGACCTCGCCCGCCGGGTCGCCCCCTTCTGCACCGCCCGGGTGCTGGACATGGGCATGCAGGCCGACCGGCCGTACATCGTGAGCGAGTACGTACGCGGCGAGTCCCTCGAACGCGCCGTCAGGGAGGACGGCCCCCGCACCGGCGGCGGGCTGGAACGGCTCGCGGTCGCGACGGCGACGGCGCTGGCCGCCATCCACCGCGCCGGGGTCGTCCACCGCGACCTGAAGCCGGGCAACGTCATCCTCGGGCCCGAGGGCCCCGTGGTCATCGACTTCGGCATCTCGCGGGCGCTCGACCACGCCGTCACGCAGACCGGGGTGTTCGGCACACCCGGGTACATGGCGCCCGAGCAGGTGAGCGGCGGGGAGGTGGGGCCTGCGGCCGACGTGTTCAGCTGGGCGGCCACGATGGTGTTCGCGGCGACGGGGCGGCGGGCGTTCGCCGGGGAGTCGGTGGCGGCGGTGCTGCACGCGCTCCTGTACGACCCGCCCGACCTGTCCGGAGTGCCCGCATCGCTCCGGTCGCTGGTGACCACGTGCCTGGACAAGAACCCCGCGCGGCGGCTCACGGCGGACGACCTGGTCCGCGCCCTGACCGGCGACGACACCCTGACCATGCCCGACGCCTCGCCGCCCGACTTCGAGGACGCGCCGCCCCGCCGGGTGCCGCGCCGCGCGGTGCTGGCCGTCGGAGTGGCCGCCGCGGCGGCGGCCGTGGCCGTGGCGATGTGGCCGCGCGAGCGGGATCCGGTACGCCCGGCCGCGCCCGCCCTCCGGTTCGGCGCGGAGCTCGGCAAGCCCCTGACCGGCCACACCAACGACGTGCGGGCGGTGTCCCTGGGCACCCTCGACGGCGTCCCCGTCACCCTGACCGGCTCGGACGACGAGACCGCCCGCCTGTGGAACCTCCGCACCTCCCAGCAGATCGGCCGCCCGCTCGCCGGCCACACCGAATGGGTCAGATCGGTCGTCCTCGACCAGCTCGACGGCGCGCCGATCGCCGTCACCGCGAGCGACGACGACACCGCCCGCGTCTGGGACCTCCCCGCCGGCGCGTCCCGCGTCCTGGCCGGGCACGAGGGTGACGTCAAGTGCGTGGCGACCGGCCGGATCGGCGGCCGGCACGTCGCCGTCACCGCCTCCACCGACGGCACCGCCCGCGTCTGGGACCTGCGTACGGCCAAGGAGTACGGCGACCCGCTGACCGGCCACGAGAGCGGGGTATGGGCGGTGACCGTCGGCCAGGCCGCCGGCACGACCGTGGCCGTCACCACCGGCGACGACGGGACCGTGCGCGTCTGGGACCTGGCCTCCAGGAAGCAGCTCGGCCGGTCGCTGACCGGCCACTCCGGCTGGGTGCGGTCGGTGGCGCTGGGCTTCCTGAACGGCACGCCCGTGGTGGTCACCGGCGGCGAGGACATGACCACCCGGGTCTGGGACCTGATCGCCTGGAAGCAGCTCGGCACCCCGCTCACCGGCCACACCGGCGTCGTCTGGTCGGTGGCGATGGGCAACCTCGACGGCACGCCCGTGGCGGTCACGGGCAGCGAGGACAGAACGGTACGCGTGTGGGACCTGAACACCAGGAGACCGCTCGGCAGCCCGTTCACCGGGCACTCCGACTGCGTATGGTCGGTGGCGGTGGGCCTGCTCGACGGACGGCCGGTCGCCGTCAGCGGCAGCCGCGACCAGACCGCCCGCACCTGGAACCTCGCCCCGGTCCGCTGACCAGCCCGACCCCCGCAGCCCGCGCGGGCCGGCAGCCCGGCCGGCCCACGCGGTGTCCCTGCTGCCGGTGACGCATCCTTTCTGGTCGGCGCCTAAGCGCGATCACCGCTCACACCCGGAGATACGCGGAGGATGCGAGAAGAGTTCACGCTTGGCCGGAAGAGTCGATCAGTGCAGGTCAGGCGGGGCGGCGTTGAAGACGAGGCGCGGCGGGTGGCCGCCGAACAGCTGGCTGACGGTGACGAACCGGTAGCCGCGCCCGGCCAGCTTCCGCAGCACGCGCGGGATGGCCCGCACGGTCGTCGGGTGGATGTCGTGGAACAGGATGACGCTGCCGGGCCGCACCGACCTGAGCGCCCGGCGGGCCACCGTGGCGCTGCTGCGGTAGCGCCAGTCCAGGGTGTCCACGCTCCACAGCACCATGGGTCGGCCGGTCTGGCGGCGCACGGTGGCGTTGATCGCCCCGTACGGCGGGCGGACGAGCCTGGGCACGATGCCGGTGATCGCCCTGATCGCCTGGTCGGTGCGGCCCAGCTGGGAGCGCACCCGGGCGGGCGACAGTCTCGTCAGGTCGGGGTGCGACCAGGTGTGGTTGCCGATCTCGTGCCCGGCCGCGACGGTGCGGCGCAGGACTCTGGGGTACGTCACGACGTTGCTGCCCACGACGAAGAACGTGGCTTGGGCGTGGTAGGCGGCCAGGTAGGCCAGCAGCGTGTCGGTGTAGGGGCCGGGGCCGTCGTCGAACGTGAGCGCCACGCACTTGACGCGGCGGCAGTCCACGCGGGGCCGCGGCCGCGGCCGGACCTCGGCCCTGTCGTCGGGGGCGGCCATCGCCGCCACGCCCTGAGCTCCGGCCGCCGCCGCGCCCCACGCCCCGGATACCGCCGCGCTCGTGGCCGCGGCCGGTGGTGGAGCCGCGTGGGCGGCCTGGGAAGGCGCCGCCAGTGTGCTCGCGCCGCAGGTCATCGCCACCAGCACCGCAGTGGCGACCGTCCTGGCCGTCCCCCGCCTGGCCCCGCCCAGGAAGGGCGGGCGTGACCTCGCACCGATGTCCATCGATCCCCCTCGCGCACCGCCCCCGGCGCGTCTCCCCATAGTGACGACCCCGGCGGGGATCGTTCCACTGAGTACGACAACCGCCGCCCACTCCTGGTTCGCCGGAGACCGCTTTCCAGATGACGAAACCCGGCAGTGACCGACCCGACCAGTGGTGCTTGACCGCCGTGTGGGGCTGGGCGGCTACATTGCGCGACGGTAGCCCCTGGTATTTATCGCGCACGTGTTCTATCGGGCGGGTTCAACTCTTGGTATCATTATGGTCACGTAACGTTAAACCGGGAGGGCGAGTACCCATCATGCGAGCGTGCCCGCTCGGCCACTGTCCAACGGCATCGGCAGTCCGGCATGCCCCCGCCCGCCCGTCGGCCACCGACCGCGCCACCACCGCACCGACGGCCCTCCGGCATGGCTGAGCTGCGCCCGATCGCCCCCGCCTTCGTCGTGCCCGGCCCGTCCGGCGTCGCCGTCCGCGACCGGCTCAAGCACCTCACTCCCGCAGACGAGCAGGTGCTGCGCCTGGTCGGCGCGCATCACCCGTCGGCTGTCACTGCCCGTCGGGAAGAAGGGCACCCGCAAGGAGCCTGGCGGATACCGGTCAGCACAGGAGTGGTTCGCCAAGTCCCGCCGCCTCGGCGTGTTGCAGGATCGGCTGCAGCAACGGCGGGCCGACCGGCAGGCCGGGCGGGTGCGTGTGGTGCGGGGCGGCAAACGGCTGGCCCGTGCTCGGCACCACCTGGAGGCCGCCGGGCTCACCGAGGCCGAGTGGCGGCGGCAGTGGGAAGCCACACGCTGGTTCCTGTCCGCCGACGGAGAGTCAGGCAAACGCTACGGTAACGAGACCATCCGCATCACCCCTGATGGCCAGGTGTCGATCCGGCTGCCCGCGCCGCTGGCGCACCACGCGAACGCGCCGCACGGCCGCTACGAGCTGGCCTGCCGGGTGGCCTTCGCCCGCCGACGCAGCGAGTGGGCCGATCGAATCGAGGCCAACCGGGCGGTGGCCTACCGCATCCACCTGGACGCGGCACGCGACCGCTGGTACATCACCGCCTCCTGGCAGATTCCCGCGGCCCCGGCCGTGCCCCTCTCGGCTGCGCTCGCCGCAGGGGTGATCGGGGTGGACACCAACGCCGACCACCTGGCCGCCTGGCGCCTGGACAGCCACGGCAACCCCATCGGCGACCCCCGCCGCTTCACCTACGACCTGTCCGGCAACTCCGAGCACCGCGACGCGCAGGTCCGCCACGCGCTGACCCGGCTGCTGCACTGGGCAAGGGCCTGCGGTGTGAACGCCATCGCCATTGAAGACCTCGACTTCGATGGCGAGAAGACGCGGGAAAAGCACGGCCGCCGCAAACGCTTCCGCCAGGTGATCTCCGGCATGCCCACCAGCAGGCTGCGAGCCCGGCTGACCTCGATGGCCGACGCCACCGGGATCGCGATCATCGCCGCCGACTCGGCCTACACCTCCCGGTGGGGCGCCCAGCACTGGCAGGCCCCGCTGACCAGCAAGACCCGCACGACCACCCGCCACGACGCAGCCGCCGTGGCGATCGGCAGACGCGCCCAAGGGCACCCGATCCGGCGACGGACGGCACCGCCCCCTGCCCACCGGAGCGATGAGCAGGGGCATCGGACCGTCCAGGCCGGACCGGAAGCCCGCGGGCGTGAGGGACCCCGCCCCCGCATCCCCGGACCACGGACACGATCCGTGCCGCCCGGACGCGGCGCGAACGCGGGCGACCAGAACGCTCAACACCGTCCGGAGCGATCGGCTGAGCACGTACACCTCATGCTCAGTCCATAGGAACGGTCTGGAGGGGAGTCCGGGCAGCGAGCGGGGCCGTCAGCGGGACCAGGAGCGCTGGACGGCGTCGTGGACGCGGCGGCGGGCCGGGGGAGGCACGTCGCCGTCGGCCGCCACCGGGAGCGCGGGCCGCGCGGGCGGCACGAGCACCGCGGACTCCTCGTCCGTGACCGGCCGTTCGATCTCGGTGAACGCGCCGTCCGCGCCGCGCACGATCACGCCGGTCTCCACCCCGTGCGCCACCGTGTGCCGGTCGCGCGCCAGCAGCCCGAGGCAGATCCGGCGGGCGATCACGAACCCCAGCACCGGCCCCGCGACCACCAGGACCCGGAAGATCCACGTCGTCGCGTACAGCGAGATGTGGAAGGTCGAGGAGAGCACGTCGTTGCCGCCGGCCAGCCAGAGCACGCCGTAGTAGACGATCCCCGCGACCCCGAGGCCCACCCGGACCGGCGCCTCGCGTGGCCGGTCCAGCAGGTGGTGGATCGCGTGGTCCCGGGTGATCCACCGCTCCACGAACGGGTAGACCGCCAGCGCGGTGAACAGCAGGCCAGGCGCCCCCAGGGCCGGGATCAGCACGCTCATGGTCACCGTGTGCCCGAAGACCGTGAACTCCCACGGCGGCATGACCCGCAGCGCACCTTCGAGGAAGCCCATGTACCAGTCGGGCTGCGAGCCGGCGCTGACCGTGCTGGGCGCGTACGGGCCGTACAGCCAGATGGGGTTGATCTGGAACACCGTGGCCAGCGCCGCCACCACCGCGAGCACCCACAGGAAGAACACCGTCGTCTTGGCCAGGAACGCCGGGAAGAACGGCGCGCCCCGCACCACCCCGTCGTTCAGCCCCTTGGCCCTGAACTGGGTGTGCGTCTGCCGCCACGTGAGCACCACCGCGTGCAGCGGCAGGAGCACGAGCAGCAGCCCGGGGATCAGCAGCACGTGCAGGCTGAACAGCCGGGAGATGATGTCCGCGCCGGGGAACTCGCCGCCGAACAGGAACATCGCCAGGTACGTGCCCACCAGCGGCACCGAGATCGTGACCCCGTGCAGGATGCGCAGCCCCGCGCCGGACAGCAGGTCGTCGGGGAGCGAATATCCGAACAGCCCGTTGAGCATCACCAGCCCGAACAGGGCCACGCCGATCAGCCAGTTCAGGTCGCGCGGCTTGCGGAAGGCGCCGGTGAAGAAGTTGCGCAGCAGGTGGATGACGATGGCGCCGAGGAAGACGAGCGTGGCCCAGTGGTGCATCTGCCGCATCAGCAGGCCGCCGCGCACCTCGAAGCTGATGTCCAGCGTGGAGGCGTACGCCTGGCTCATCTGGACCCCGCGCAGTGGCACGTAGGCGCCGTCGTAGACGACTTCCTCCATGGTCGGCTTGAAGAAGAACGTGAGGAAGACGCCCGTGAGCAGGACGATCACGAACGCGTACAGCGCGATCTCGCCCAGCAGGAACGTCCAGTGATCGGGAAAGACCTTCCGCATCGCCTTCTTGAGGAACCCGGCCCCGCCGATCCGATCGTCGAGCGCCTGGGCCAGTGAGCTGGCCTTCATCATCACCCCGCCTATGACTGGATGGGTACGTCACAGACAAGACGGAATAGGACTGGGAAATGTGACAGTCAGGCGAAACGTTCTACGGTGACCGGAATCAGGCCCTGCTCGCGGATCGCCTGCCGGTGGTGGTCCAGCAGCGCCCCGAGCACGCCCGCCGGGCCGCTCCCGAGGCGTACGGTCACGTCCACGCACCACGCGATGCCCGCGCCGATCCTGCGCAGCTCCCACGCGAAGCCGTCGCCCGACGCCCGGCCCGCCACGCGCGGGTCGTCGGCGGGCTCCAGGCGCAGGGCCGCACGGGCGTTCGCCAGCCCGTCGGCGTCGAAGTCGCCCGCGAACAGGATGCGGTAGCGGTGCGCGTCCGGCGACGAGCCCAGGTCGAGCGGGGCGGTCGTGGGCAGGGGCTGGCGCTGCCGGAAGAGCCCGCGCAGCCGCTCCTCCCCGGGCAGCTCGCCCCCGCCGAGCCTCGCGTACGCCTGCGCCGCCGCGCGCCGGCCCATCGGGGTCACCAGCGCGCGGAGCCGGGCGTCGGAGCGCAGCTCGCGGCTCAGATCGGGGGAGGCGGACCACCTGCCGGCCTCCGGGCTCCACACGGCGCTGTCGATGCCGGCGGCGGTGTAATCCTGGTGGAGGGCGAACTCCTCCACGAGGATCCCGTCGGGGCCGGAGATCAGGTAGTAGTCCATCCGCCCCATGATTGTCCTGGGCGGATGGCACGGCAATCTCACACGCGGCGGCTCTCCCTTCGCGACGAAGCCCCGGACCGGGTGGCCGGGGTGCCGCATGTCCGCAGCCGTTCGGGGCAGAACTGGACCGGGCTATAGAAATACCGTCTAGTGTGAAATGTCCCTATTTGTCAGGTTGTGGGAGGCATTAGCGATGCGGAACGCCCGGACCGTATTCGTCGGCACCCTCGCCACGGCCCTGCTCCTGGCCGCCGGCTGCACCTCGGGTGGAGGCTCGGGCGGCGGCCCCGGCGCGCCCGGCACGTCGCAGGAGCAAGGACCGGTGGCCAAGCTGTCGATCACCCCCGCGAACGGCACGAAGAAGGTGGCCCCGGACACCGGGGTCAGCGTCAAGGCCACCGACGGCAAGGTCACCAAGCTGACCGTCGCCGACGCCAAGGGGCGTGAGGTGCGCGGGACCCTCGGTGCGGACGGGACGTGGCACCCGACGTGGCCGTTGCGGCCCTCGACCGCGTACACGGTGAGCGCGCAGGCGACCGGCACGGACGGCAAGCCCGTCACCGCGCAGGCCACGTTCACCACGCTCAAGCCGAAGCGGGTGCTGGAGAGCGGCATGTCCCCGCTGGACGGCGAGAAGGTCGGCGTCGGCATGCCCGTCCAGCTCCTGCTCTCGCAGCCCGTGACCGCCGAGAAGGACCGGGTCGCGGTCGAGAAGTCGCTGGTGGTGCGGATGTCCAAGCCGGTCGAGGGCGCGTGGAGCTGGGTGAGCGACCGCGAGGTCCAGTTCAGGCCGCGCGAGTACTGGCCGGTCGGCGAGAAGGTCACGGTGGTCGCGCACCTGGCCGGGCTGCGGACGGGCCGGGACCTGTGGGGCACGAAGGACCGCAGCCTGACGTTCACCGTCGGCGACGAGCACATCACCGAGGTCAGCAACGCCACCCACCAGGCGGTCGTGCGGGAGAACGGCGAGGTCGTCAAGACCATCCCGGTCAGCCTGGGCAAGCCCGGGGACGACAGCTGGTCCGGCGTCATGATCGCCCAGGAGAAGGCCGCGTCGACCGTCATGGACTCCGCCACCATCGGCAAGCCGGGCGAATACCGCATCACCACCAAGTGGAACGTCCGGATGACCTACAGCGGCACGTTCTTCCACGCCGCCCCCTGGTCGACCGGCGCGCAGGGCAACAGCAACGTCAGCCACGGCTGCGTGAACGCCAGCCCGGCCAACGCCCGCTGGTTCTACGAGTTCACGCAGCGAGGGGACATCATCGAGGTCAAGGGGACGTCGCGGAAACTGCGCTTCGGCAACGGCCCGACGCCGTGGGCGAAGTCGTGGGACGGCTGGCTGGCGGGCAGCGCCCTGGGCAAGCCGATCAACAGCTAGTCGCCCCGGATCACCCTGTTACGTCACCATCCGGGCCGGGCATGGTCTGGGAGGCACACCGGAATTGTCATCGCCGTCGAGAGAAGGGCGTTGTGAAACTGCGTGCTGAATGACGGAATCGGACGGGGGATGGCCCGGCTTCCCGCCGTGGCCCTGTGGCTGCTGGTCTGGCTCTTGAACGCCTACGAGTTCCTGCTGACGATCTAGGCGCTCGTTCCCGGGACCACCAGGCCGGACTCGTACGCGACGACGACCAGCTGCGCCCTGTCGCGCACGCCGAGCTTGGTCATCGACCTGCTCACGTGGGTCTTGGCGGTGGCACCGCTGATCACCAGGTGCTCGGCGATCTCCTCGTTGGACATGCCCCGGGCCACCAGGGCCACGATCTCGCGTTCGCGGTCGGTCAGGCGTTCGAGGCCGGGCGCGGGAGTGGGGCGGGGAGGGGTGCTGACGTACTCCTCGATGAGGCGGCGGGTCACCGAGGGCGACAGGAGCGCGTCGCCGCGGGCGGCCACCCGTACCGACTGGAGCAGGTCGCCGGGCTCGATGTCCTTGAGCAGGAAGCCGCTGGCCCCGGCCCGGAGCGCGGCGAAGACGTACTCGTCGAGCGCGTAGTTCGTGAGGATCACCACGCGGACGCCGTCGAGGTCGGGGGCGGCGCCTATCCTGCGGGTGGTCTGGATGCCGTCGAGCAGCGGCATGCGCACGTCGAGCAGGGCCACGTCCGGGAGCAGGCGTCTGGCCAGCTCGACGGCCTCCACGCCGTTGGCCGCCTCGCCGACCACGGTGATGTCGTCGGTGAGCTCCAGCAGCGCCCGGAACCCCGCACGGATCAGCGGCTGGTCGTCCGCCAGCAGAACCCTGATCACCGCAGGACCCGCGCCGCCGGCCGCTGTCGCCTCGGGACCGTCACCGCCGCCCCCGTCGGACGCCGTCATGCCGGGACCCGGACGGGCAGCTCGGCGCGGACCGCGAAGCCGCCGTTCTCGTGGGGCCCCGCGGTGAGCGAGCCGCCGATGGCGACCGCGCGCTCGCGCATCCCGATCAACCCCATCCCCGGCCCGGCGGTGCCCGCCTCGCCATCGTTCTCCACCCGCAGCACGATCCTCGACGGATCGTATTCGACCGCGACCGTGACCGTCGCGGCGCCCGCGTGGCGCAGCACGTTGGTCAGCGCCTCCTGCGCGATGCGGTACGCGGCCCGGTCCACCTCGGGCGGCAGCGCGTACGGCGTCCCGGCCACGGTGTGCGCCACCCGCAGCCCCGCCCCCTCTGCCCTGGAGACCAGGCGCGGCAGCCTGGACAGCCCTGCCTCCTCCGGCTCGCTCTGGCGCAGCACGCCCAGCGTGGCCCGCAGCTCGCGCATCGCCTCGTGCCCCGATTCCTTGATCGCGACCAGCGACTCCCTGGCCCGCGCCGGGTCGCGCTCCAGCAACTGCATGGCCACCGCCACCTGCACGTTGACCACGGAGATGCTGTGGGTGAGCGAGTCGTGCAGCTCCTGCGCGATCCACAGCCGCTCCTCGCCGGCCCGGCGCAGTGCCGCCTCCTCGCGGGTGCGCTCGGCCTCCTCGGCGCGCTGCTCCACCGCCCGCAGGTACGCGCGGCCCTGCCCGGTCAGCCGGCCGATCACCACCATGGCCACCAGCCACCCGCTCAGCAGCCCCATCCAGCTGCCCGGGGGCGGATCGTCCGCGCCGATCGCCATGAGCCCGTACATCCCCGCGGCCAGCGCCACCGACAGCCAGATCGCCGCCTTGTGGCGGCCGAGCGAGGCCAGCGTGTAGATCGAGGCCAGCGCGGGCGCCGAGGTGAACACGCCCGGGTAGTGCAGCGCGTAGTAGACGACCCCGGCGGCCGCCGCGACCACGCCCGCCGCCAGCGGCGCGGCGCGCCGGAAGGCCAGCGTCAGCGACGCGACCACGATCAGCGTCAGGCCCATCGGGTCGAGGGGGCGCTCCAGCGGGCCGGTCCACGAGAGGTTCGCGTACGTCCCTCCCGTGATCGCCGCCAAGGCGGCCGCCGCGACGAGGGCGTCCGTTCTCCGGCTGTCCATGCTCACAAGGTAGGCGACCGGGCCGGGGCCGGTCGTCGCCCCACGGTTGTATGTTCGCGGCCCTGGTGCAGGCCCGGTGTCATCCCGCGGTCGTACGTTCGTGGCCCCGGACGGGCGGCGTACTCCACGGGGCGTATGCCCGGAAGCCCTCCTGCGTGGGACGCGGCTCCAGGGGGCCTGCCTGGAGCATTCCGTGCATGACCGCATCACCCTCCCCTCCGCCCGGCTGGATCGTCTGGTCGCTGCGGGTGCTCGCCACCGGGCACCTGGCCGGAGTGCTCGGGCAGGCCGCGCTGGCCGGGCTCTTCGTCACCGGCGACGTCGACCTGCTGGCCTGGCACCAGAACAACGCCGGGTTCACGCACGGCCTGCTCTACCTGCAGCTGGTGGCCGCCGTCCTGCTGTGGCGGCCGGGACGGGGGCCGGGTTGGCCCGCGCCGGCCAGCCTGGGCCTCGTGGCGCTGGAGACGGCGCAGGTGGCGCTGGGGCAGTGGCGGGTGCTGGGGCTGCACTTCCCGATCGGCATGGCGATCTTCGGGCTGTCCGCCGTCTTCACCGTCTGGACCTGGCGGGCCTACCGCCACGGCGCCGGCGCGAAGGTCTCACGTGGTGTCGGCGCGGACCGCCCGAGCGCCGCATGAGCGCCCTGACCAGGCGGGGGTTCCTCGGGGTGCTGGGCGGGGCCGCGCTGGCCGCCGCCGGGTGCGCCGAGATCTCCGGAGAGCTGCTGCGCAGCCGGCTGACCCTGCCCCGGCCGTTCACCGTGCCGCTCCCGATCCCCGAGGTCGCCCGCCCGGTACGCCCCGGCCGCTACGAGGTGACGCAGCGGGCCGCGAGGATCGAGATCATCCCCGGCACCACCACCGAGGTCCTGGGCTACGGCGGAACCTTCCCAGGCCCCACGTTCGACCTGCGGCGCGGCAGTCGCGTCACGGTCGCCGTGCGCAACGAGCTGAGCGTGCCCACCTCCACCCACCTGCACGGCGGCGTCACCCCGCCCGGCTCCGACGGCTACCCGACCGACCTCGTGGCGCCCGGAGGCGGGACGAAGGACTACGACTACCCGCTGGAGCAGCGGGCCGCCACGCTCTGGTACCACGACCACCGGATGGACTTCACCGGGCCGCAGGTGTGGCGGGGGCTGGCCGGGATGGCGCTGGTGCGCGACGAGGAGGAGGACGCGCTGCCGCTGCCGAGGGGGGAGCGGGAGCTGCCGCTGATGATCTGCGACCGGGCGTTCGACGAGGACGGCTCCTTCCGGTACCCGAGCCCGCCCGAGAGCGGTCACACCGGTCACACCGGTCACATGGGCGGCCACATGGCCGCGGTCGACGGCGACTACATGGAAGGCGTCGAGGGGGACGTGATCCTCGTCAACGGGGCGCCCTGGCCGGTGGCCGAGGTGACGGCCACCCGCTACCGGCTGCGGCTGCTGAACGCCTCGAACGCCCGCCGCTACCGGCTCCGGCTCGCGCCGGGCGGCCGGTTCACGCAGATCGGGAGCGACTCCGGCCTCCTGGCCGCGCCCGTCGCGCACGACGAGCTCCCGATCGCGCCGGGCGAGCGGTACGACGTGGTGGTCGACTTCTCCGCCTACCCCGTCGGCACCGCGGTCACCCTCGTCAACACCCTCGCCGACGGCCCCGCCCGGAACGTCATGCGCTTCGTCGTCGCCCGCCGCGCCGCCGACGACACCGCCGTACCGGCCGTGCTGTCCCGCCCGCCCGGTCGCGTGGCGCCCGTGACCACCCGCGGGTTCGACTTCCGCAGGTCGCCGGAGGGGGTCTGGACGATCAACGGCCGGCCCTACCGGCCCGGCGTCCCGCTGGCCCGCCCCCGGCTGGGCACCGCCGAGGTCTGGCGCCTGTCCAGCGACTTCCACCACCCCGTGCACGTCCACCTGGCCCACTTCCTGGTGCTGGCCAGGAACGGCCGGGCCCCCGCCGCCTCGGACGCGGGGTGGAAGGACACCGTGGACGTGCGTCCGTACGAGGTGGTGGACGTGCTCGCCCGCTTCGACGGCCACCGCGGCCGGTACATGCTCCACTGCCACAACCTGGAGCACGAGGACATGGCGATGATGGCCGATTTCGAGGTGATCTGACCCACCAGAAGCCTGCCCGGCCGGGTAGGGAAGACTCTCATCAGACTCGTCTGATGAGAATGAGGAGCAGGCATGCACATCGTACGGTTCGTCAGCCCTTTGACCGACGCTCCCGCGGTCGGCGTCGACGACGGCGAGCAGGTGGTGGAGCTGGCCGGCGTCACGACCGTGGCCGAGCTGCTGCGGCTCCCGGTCGAGGGGCTGCGCGAGCGGCTGGCGGGGGCCGACGGGCAGGGGCACCCGTCCGCGTCCGTGCGGCGGCTCGCGCCGGTGGACGGGCAGATGGAGGTCTGGGCGGCCGGCGTGACGTACCGGCGCTCGCGCGAGGCGCGGGTGCTGGAGAGCGAGCGCGCCGCCGACGTGTACGAGCTGGTCTACGACGCCGAGCGCCCGGAGCTGTTCTTCAAGTCGGTGGCCTGGAAGGTCTCGGGTGACGGCGGGCGCATCGCGGTGCGGTCGGACTCCGAGATCGACGTGCCGGAGCCGGAGCTCGGCCTGGTGCTGAACACGGCCGGGGAGATCGTGGGCTACACGGTCGTCGACGACGTGAGCTCGCGCACCATCGAGGGCGTCAACCCGCTCTACCTGCCGCAGGCCAAGATCTACCTGGGCGCGTGCGCGGTCGGCCCGGCGATCAGGCCCGTGTGGGAGGTGTCCGACCCGTACGCGCTGGACATCACGCTCACGATCGCCAGGGGCGGCGAGACGGTGTGGGACGGCAAGGCGTCCACGTCGGGCCTGCACCGGCGACTCGACGAGCTGGCGGGCTACCTGTTCCGCGCCGACTCCTTCCCCGACGGCGCCGTGCTGGCCACCGGCACCAGCCTGGTGCCCGACCTGCCGTTCACGCTGCAGGACGGCGACACGGTGACGATCGGCATCGCCGAGATCGGCATCCTGACGACCACCGTGGTCAGGGGCCTGGAGGCCATGCGCCGCCCGGTGTGAGCCCCCGGCGGGGCCGGCGCGGCGAGCGCGCCGGCCCGGTCACCAGGGGGACGGAGGCGGGGGCGCCACGACCGGCGGACGGTCGTCGCAGGTGATGGTGTTCGGCAGGAGCCACGGCGCCAGCCAGGGCCCCGCCGTGCCGCCACCGTCGTTCCCGCCGAGATCGGTCAGGGCGAACTCCGAGCCCGTGGGCGGGAAGCCGAACGAGCCGCAGTTGTTCACCCCGACCGCGCCGACGTTCCGCGCGTCCACGTTCTCGAACGTCGCCGACCCCTTCACCCGCGCGCTCACCACCGACGTCCCGGTCCCGTCGACCCGGATGTCCTTGAAGTGCACGTTCGTGATCGAATACAGGTCCTTCACCGACCACTCGCTCACCAGCATGATCGCGTTGTACGTGTTGTCCAGGAAGTGGTTGCCGGCCACCTGGACGTCCGCGGAGATGTCTCTCTCCAGCGCGTAGAACCAGATGGCCCCGAGCCCGATGTTCCAGTTCAGCTCGTACGTCCCGGACCTGACCGTGGTGTTGCCGGTGATCAGCAGCCGCCCGGTGAACGGCTCGGCGCCGAAGCGGGAGCCGACCTGGATGGCGCTGCCCTCCCTGACCGGGTCGGCCACGAGGTTGTTCGAGATCGTGTTGTCCCTGCCGCCGTAGACGGCGATGCCGTTGGCGAGCACGGGCGTCTGGACGGTGTTGTGGTCGAACGTGTTGCCGCTGTCGGCGCTCTTCTCCGACCACATGGCCAGCGCGTCGTCGCCGCTGTTGCGGATGAAGTTGTTCGACACGACGGAGCCGGTGACGCCGGTGTGGAAGTTCACGGCGTCGGCGATCTGGTCGACGATCACGTTGTCGGTGATCCGCACGTTCGTCATCGGCCCGTCGAACCACATGCCGACCTTGGTGTGCCGGATGTGCAGGCCGTCGATCGTGGAATCGCTCATCGCGCCGCCGATCGCGTTCACCTGGTCGGTGTCGACGCGCTCCCGCACGTCCCCCTCGATGGCGAACCCCGACAGGTGCACGTTCGTGCTGCCGCCGGGCTTGCCGTAGAAGCCGACGCCCGTGTGCACCGAGCCGTCCGGCGCCGGGCTCCCGAGCGGGACCTCATGGCCCTTGATGATCGTGTACCAGTTCCCCGCGCCCGTGATGGTCACGTCGTCCACGATGATGTGCCGGTTCACCTGGTACGTGCCCGGCGGGACGTACACCTCCAGCCGCTTGCGCTGGGCGAAGGCGATGGCCCGGTCGAACGCGTCCGACGACTCGCGCCGTCCGGACGGGTCGGCCCCGAACGCCAGCACATTGGCCGCCGCGAGCCTGACCCGCGGCGGTCCCACGAGCTGGGAGTCCAGCAGGTCGATGACCGTCCACGCGGCGGCGCTCCCCACGGGGGCCGTGAGGCGTACCCGGTCGCCCGCGCGGTACGTGCGGCCGAGCAGCAGGCGCTGCTCGTCGTAGAAGTGGTTCGGGCGGAACGGCTTCGCGATCACGGGTGGCGGCGTCGTGGCGCTCGGCACGCACGAGCACTCGGTGATCCACCAGTCGGGGTGCAGCAGGCCGGCGCCGGGGTCGTTGGAGAACGGGTACTGGTTGTACAGCCACGCGTACTGGGACGTCAGCGTCATGGTCCGGCTGCCCTTGCCGTTGACCGTGACGTCGAGCGGCGCGGTGATGCCGCCCCCGCCGGGCGCGTCGGGGATGCTGTAGCGGACGGTGATCGCGTCGGCCGCGCGCGGCAGCGTGAACTCCACGTGCTGCCCCGGCGCCAGCCGCACCGCCTTCCGGCCCGACGCCTCCGCGGGCAGCGTGTACGCGCCGCGGTCGGGGCCGATGACCGTGCCGTTCGTGACGGCGTTCTCCGCCTCCTGCTCCAGGAAGTCCACGGCGGCGCCCCGCCCCGCGACGAGCGCCGGATCGAGGGCCGCCCGCGTCACGACGGGGGCGGGGCCGGAAGAGGCGTGGGCCGGGGAGGCGGTGAGGGCCGCCGCGGCCGCGCATAAGACAGCCAGGACCGTGCGTGGCATCCGGTGCTCGTTTCTCTCGGGGGTGAGGCGACAGTAGGCGTCCGCACACCGATACACAAGATGTTGTGAAGTAGTTTCGCGAATCTGCCGATTTCTTGCGTTGACTTGCGTTCTGTTGCGGACCATGGCTTTGTCAGGGATGCGCATTTATGTTCATGAATATGAGCGAGACGGCCGTCGGGCTGCGCGGGCTGCGCAAGGAGTTCGGACCCGTCACGGCCGTCGACGGCGTCGACCTGGACGTACGCGACGGGGAGTTCTTCGCCATGCTCGGGCCGTCCGGCTCGGGCAAGACCACCGTGCTGCGGATGATCGCCGGATTCGAGGCGCCGACGGCGGGCGGCGTCGAGCTGGACGGCAGGGACGTGACCCGCCTGGCCCCGTTCGAGCGGGACGTCAACACCGTCTTCCAGGACTACGCGCTCTTCCCCCACATGAACGTGCTGGCCAACGTCGAGTACGGGCTGCGCGTGAAGAGGGTGCCGCGGGCCGAGCGGCGCGAGCGGGCACGGGACGCGCTGCGCTCCGTGCGCCTGGAGGGCTTCGAGGACCGGCGCCCGGCCCAGCTCTCCGGCGGCCAGCGGCAGCGCGTCGCGCTCGCCCGCGCGCTGGTCAACCGCCCGCGCGTGCTGCTGCTGGACGAGCCGCTCGGCGCGCTCGACCTCAAGCTGCGCGAGGAGATGCAGGTCGAGCTGAAGGAGCTGCAGCGCGAGGTCGGCATCACCTTCCTGTTCGTCACGCACGACCAGGAGGAGGCGTTGACGATGAGCGACCGGGTGGCCGTGTTCGACAGGGGCAGGATCGAGCAGGTCGGCCCGCCGGCCGAGGTCTACGAGCGGCCCGCCACCGAGTTCGTGGCCGGGTTCGTGGGCACCTCCAACCTCATCTCCGGCGCAGCCGCCGAGAAGGTGCTCGGCCGCGCGGGCACCTACAGCATCCGCCCCGAGAAGCTGCGCGTCGCCCTCGACGGCGCCCCGGACGCCGGTCCGGGGGAGCAGTCGGCCGCGGGCACGATCGCGGAGATCGTGTACGCCGGCGCCGCCACCAGGTTCGTCGTGGACCTCGATGCCGGCGGCAGGCTGATCGCGCTCCAGCAGAACCTCCAGGTCTCGTCCATGGACGTGACGGGCCTGCGAGGTGCCCGCGTCCGGCTCGTGTGGCAGCGGCGGCACGAGTTCGCGATCACGTCCAGGTAAGGAGAGGACATGCGACCGAGCGGATTAGCTATCACCGCGGCGGCACTCGCGCTCGTCACCGCCTGCGGTGGCGGCGCCGCCACGACCGGCGGCGCGCCGGCGCCGGGCCAGAGCGGCTTCGTGCCGCCCAAGATCGACGCGCTGGGGAGCCTCGGCGCGGGCGAGGGCCAGGTCAACCTCGTGGCCTGGGCCGGGTACGTCGAGGACGGCACCAACGACCCCAAGGTCGACTGGGTCACCCCGTTCGAGCAGGCCACCGGATGCCAGGTGAACACCAAGGTCGCGGGCACCTCGGACGAGATGGTCAACCTCATGAAGACCGGCCAGTACGACGCGGTCTCGGCCTCCGGCGACGCCTCGCTGCGGCTGATCGCGGCCGGCACGGTTGCGCCCGTCAACACCGCCCTGATCCCGAACTACGCGGACGTGTTCGACGGCCTGAAGGAGAAGCCGTGGAACTCGGTCGGCGGCGTCCCCTACGGCGTCCCGCACGGCCGCGGCGCCAACCTGCTGATGTGGCGCACCGACACCGTGCAGCCCGCGCCCGACTCGTGGAGCGTGGTGTTCGACCCGGCCTCGCCGTACAAGGGCAAGGTGACGGCCTACGACTCGCCCATCTCCATCGCGGACGCGGCCGTCTACCTGATGGCGACCAGGCCGGAGCTCGGCGTCAAGAACCCGTACGCGCTGGACGACCGGCAGTTCCAGGCCGCGGTCGACCTGCTCAAGCAGCAGAAGCAGATCGTCGGCGAGTACTGGTCCGACTACACCAAGGAGATCCAGGCGTTCAAGAGCGGCGACTCGGTGGTCGGCACCACCTGGCAGGTGATCGTCAACGTGGCGCAGGGCGAGAAGGCGCCGGTCCAGGCGACGCTGCCGAAGGAGGGCGCGACCGGCTGGTCGGACACGTGGATGGTGGCCGCCAAGGCCGCGCACCCCAACTGTGCGTACAAGTGGCTCGACCACATCATCTCGCCGAAGGCGAACGCCCAGGTGGCGGAGTACTTCGGGGAGGCGCCGTCGAACGCGAAGGCGTGCCAGGAGACCGCCGACCCCAAGCACTGCGACACGTTCCACGCCACCGACGAGGCGTACTTCTCCAAGGTCCACTACTGGACGACGCCGATCGCGCAGTGCCTCGACGGGCGCACCGACGTGAAGTGCAAGGACTACGCCGAGTGGACGCGGGCCTGGACGGAGATCAAGGGGTGAGAGCGGCCGCCCGGGGCCCGGCGCGGCGGTGGCTCGCGGGCTTCCTGCACCGCCGGGCCGGGGTGCGGCTGTCGCTGCTGCTGTCGGCGCCGCTGGCGTGGCTCGGGCTGGCGTACCTGGGTGCGCTGGCGGCGCTGTTCGTCACCGCGTTCTACACCACCGACACCTTCACCGGGAACCTGGTCAGGACGCTCACCTGGGCGAACTTCCGGGACCTCGTCACCGTCGAGGTCTACAGGACGGTCGCGCTGCGCTCGGTCGGCGTGGCGCTCGCGGTGACCGCGATCGATCTGGTGGTGGCCTTCCCGATGGCGTTCGCCATGGCCAAGCTGGCCTCGCCGCGGGCGCGACGCTGGCTGGTGATCGCGGTGCTGACGCCGCTGTGGGCGTCGTACCTGGTCAAGGCGTACGCGTGGCGGGTCATGCTGTCGTCGGGCGGGCTGCTGGGGTGGGGGTTCGGGGTGACGGCGACGATCCTGACGCTGGCGTACCTGTGGCTGCCGTACATGATCCTGCCGATCTACGCGGGGCTCGAGCGGCTGCCGGACTCGTTGCTGGAGGCGGCCGGGGATCTCGGGGCGCGGTCGTGGCGGGTGTTCCGCACGGTGGTGTGGCCGCTGGCGTTCCCCGCCGTGGTCGCGGGGTCGATCTTCACCTTCTCGCTGTCGCTCGGCGACTACATCGCCGTCAAGATCGTCGGCGGGCGCAGCCAGCTCATCGGGAACGTCGTCTACGACAACATCGGGGCGGCCAACAACCTGCCGTTCGCGGCCGCGGTGGCGACCGTGCCCGTCGTGATCATGCTGGCGTACCTGGCGGCGGTGCGCCGTACCGGGGCCTTGGAGAACCTGTGAACCTTTCGCGCACGGCCCGGCTGCTGTTCCGCCTCGCGCTCTTCGCGGGGCTCGGCGTGATCTACGTGCCGCTGCTCGTCGTGCTGCTCAACTCCGTCAACGCCGACCGCACCTTCGGCTGGCCGCCCCCGGGGCTGACGACCCGCTGGTGGGGCGCGGCCTGGAACTCGTCGGGGGTGCGCGACGCGCTGTGGACGTCCGTGCAGGCGGGGCTGGGGGCGACGGCCGTCGCGCTGATGCTGGGGACGATGGCGGCCTTCGCCGTGCAGCGCTACCGCTTCTTCGGGCGCGACACGGTCTCCCTCGTGATCATCCTGCCCATCGCCCTGCCGGGCATCGTGACCGGGATCGCGCTGAACAACGCCTTCCGCACCGTGCTGGAGCCGTTCGGGATCGGTCTGGGGCTGTTCACGGTGGTGGTGGGGCACGCCACGTTCTGCGTGGTGACGGTCTACAACAACGTGCTGGCGCGGCTGCGGCGGATGGGCGGCTCGCTGGAGGAGGCGTCGGCGGATCTGGGGGCGGACCCGTTCACCACCTTCCGGTTGGTGACGTTCCCGATGATGCGCTCGGCGCTGCTGGCGGGCGGGCTGCTGGCGTTCGCGCTGTCGTTCGACGAGATCATCGTCACCACCTTCACGGCGGGGGCGGGGGTCCGGACGCTGCCGATCTGGATCTTCGAGAACCTCTTCAGGCCGAACCAGGCGCCGGTGGTGAACGTGGTGGCCGCCGCGCTGATCGTCGCCTCGGTGGTGCCGGTCTACCTCGCCCAGCGACTGTCCACCGACGTGGGCGCCCACTGACCCGCCGTCAGAGGGCGCCCACGGGAGGGCGTGTGTCAGTCGCGGTACGTGCGGACGTAGTCGAACTCGGCGAGGGCGCCCGACCGGTTCATCGAGATCAGCCCGATCCTGAGCGGCCCCTTCGCCGGGAGGGTCCACACGCCGTTGCGCACCCAGCGCCGGCCGTCCCGGCTGGTCGCCGCGCGCACCTCGTTCTCGCCGTTCGCCGCGTCGAAGTGGTACGACATCCGCAACCACATCGTCCCGGCCGTCGGCCCTCCGAACATGGGCCCGTTGAACACGGCGGTCGGCGGCGTGGTCGTCGGCCGCTCGCCCTCCTTGGAGAACTCGCTGACCTGCAGCATCGCCCCGTTGCCGCGGGCCAGCGGCAGCACCGAGTGGGCCATCTTGAAGTACCGGTCGTCGTTCTCGTACAGCACGAGCCCGGCCTGCTGGTTGCCCTGCGTCGGCGCGAAGTCCAGCTTCGCCTCCACCGTGTAGTCGCCCTGCGGCGCCTCCCGCAGCAGCACCGACGCCGTGTTGGTGCCCCGGTGCAGCTCGGCGTTCTGGGTGGGCCAGGACAGCGCGCCGCCGGAGACGGCGACCCCGGGCGCCGGGCCGCGTACCCACTGCCACTTCGCGTCGATCGCCGTGCCGTCGAACTCGTCGCCGAACTCCGGCAGCAGCTCCCCGGGCGACGGCTCGGGCACCCGTTGGGTGACGGGCGTGTACAGCCTGGCGGCCCCGACGTTGTCGGCGTCGGCCGCGCCGCGCGCCACCACGCCGACCGAGCCGGGGCGGGCGGCGGCCCGCGGCAGGGAGCGCGTCTGCTCCGCGACCGGATCGCCGAGCTTGTCACCGCTCACCTGGACGGTGAGCCGGGTGCCGCGCAACTCGGCGACCACGGTGTGCCAGGTGCCGAGGTCGAACCCGGCGGGCAGCGCCGTCACCTGCGCGCCGCGACTCGTGCCGCCGATCACCACGTCGGTGACCAGGGCTTTGCGGTCCCGGTCGAGCCAGGCCGCCACGTGGTTGTTCCGGTTGACGTGGGCGAGCGTGAGCCCGGCCGCGCCGGAGGACACCCGCAGGTCCGCCTGCGCCCGCACGTCGGCGGACGGCGTCTTCTTCGCCGAGACCAGGTAAGACAGGGCGCCGGTGTGGCTCGCGTACCCGTGGGCGTCCTGGCCGGTCCTCGCCTGCCAGCCGGGCCCGGTCTGCCAGCCGTTCAGCGAGCCGTCGCCGAAGGTGCCCCCGGCGTCGTACGAGGTGACCGGCGCGGGCTGGGCGCCCTCCGACGGCCCGGCCCCCGCGCGGACCACGGGCCAGCCGTCGATCCAGTCCAGCCGGTCGATCAGCAGCGGGCGCTTGGTCAGCCCCGACGGCCCGTTGGTGATCGGCGGGAAGTCCGGGTCGGCCGTCGAGATGGCGTGGTAGACCAGCCAGTCCTGGCCGGACAGGTCCGTGACGAAGCCGCTGTGGCCCGGCCCGGCCCAGCGGTTGCCGTTCGCGCCGACGACGATGGCGCCCTTGGAGGTCAGCTCCATCAGGTCCACGCCCTCGTCGTCCGTGAACGGGCCGAGCGGGCTGGTCGCGCGGCCGGCCTTGACCTGGTAGCCGCTGTAGGAGCCGTCGCAGCAGCCGGCGTCGGAGTAGAACAGGTAGTAGAAGCCGCCGCGGCGGACCACGTACCCGCCCTCCATCCGGCGGCCCCTGGCGACCTGCGTCACCGGGCCCTCGACGCGGGTGGCGTCGGCGTTCATCCGCGCGACGCAGATGGTGTCGTAGCTGCCCCAGTACAGGTAGTGGCTGCCGTCCACGTCCGTGAACTGGGCCTGGTCGATGGTGTTCGTCGGGCACGCGTCCTGGGCGGCGGCCGGGATCACGTCGCCCCGGTCCGTCCACGGGCCGGTCGGGCCCGGCGCGGTGGCCAGGCCGACGTCGCCGGAGGCCAGCGAGTAGTAGAGGTGGTACTGCCCGCCGACGTAGCGGATGTCGGGGGCCCAGAGCCGGGCGCCGGCGTGCCAGGCGGGCTTGGTCTGCGGGGTGAAGACCTCGCCGGCGTACTCCCAGCTCACCAGGTCCTTGGAGCGCAGGATCGGCAGCATCCGCTCGCCGGCCTCGCCCTTGCTGCTGAACACGGGGTTCTGGGTGCCGTAGGCGTACCAGAGCCCATCCCTGGCGTGGATCACCGTCGGGTCGGGGAGGGAGTCGACCACGCCGGCCGAGACCGGGTTGGTGAACAGCCCGGACAGCAGGGCGGCGACGCCTAAGAGGATCTTCATCCCGTGGTGCCCTCTTTCTCGAAAGCGCTCAGCGTGGGGTCGTAGTCGGAATGGCCGATGTCGTACATCGGGGTCATCCAGTGGTAGAAGTTGTCGCCGCGCTCCCGGAGCAGGTCGTACATCCTGCGCATCAGGCGGCGGCGGACCGGGGCCAGCTCGGGGTGGGTGTAGCGGTTGCTGAGCTCGTACGGGTCGGCGTGCAGGTCGTACAGCTCGTTGACCGACTCCGGGTTGACGACCAGCTTGTAGCGGTCGTCGCGGAGCATCCGCTGCGGGTAGGGGAAGTGATGGCCGTGGAACTCGGCGAGCAACTCACCCGGCCACTCCGGACGCTCGCCGCGGACCAGCGGCACCAGGCTGCGGCTGTCCACCGCGGGCTTCGTGTCGCAGCCCGCCAGCTCCAGGATCGTCGCGGTGCAGTCGGTGAGCGTCACGAACTCGTTCCTGACCTGCGGTTCCGCGCCGGGGATCCGGACGATGCCGGGGATGCGGTAGATGTCCTCGTACATGGCCGGGCCCTTGTCGTGCAGCCGGTGCGCGCCGGTGAACTCGCCGTGGTCGGCGGTGAAGAAGACCGAGGTCTCGTCCGACAGACCCAGCTCGTCGAGGCGGTCGAGGATCCGCCCGAGCTGCCGGTCGATCAGCGTCACGTAGCCCCAGTAGACCGCGATCAGCTTCCGCGTGACCTCGATCGGGATCGTGTCGAACGTCCAGTGCTCGCTGTAGTTGCGCTGCACCGGTGGCTTGCCCTCGAACGTCTCCGCGATCGACGGCGGCAGCTCGACCAGCGCCGGGTCGTACATGTCGAAGTACTCGTCCGGCAGCAGGTAGGGCAGGTGCGGCCCGAAGAAGTGCGCGGCCAGGAAGAACGGCCGGCCGTCGGCCGCGTACCTGTCCAGGTGTTCGATGGTCCGGGTCGCCAGGTAGTGCTCGAACGTGGCCTCCTCCGGCTGGTGCAGCCGCGCCGCCAGCAGGTTGCCCTGGTTGCCGTTGGGCGTGGTGCCCCGGATCAGGTCCGAGATCCGGTACGGCGGCAGCCCTCGCTCCTCCAGGTACGCCAGGTAGTCGGGATGATCGACCGGGTTGTGCCAGCCGGGCAGGTCGGGCCCGTCGAAGCCGTAGGAGGCGGCGTTGCGCGTGGTGCCCCCGTGCCACTTGCCGATCAGCCCCAGCTGGTAGCCGCGCTCCTTCAGCGCGCCGGGGAAGGTGAAGGCGTCCTCCCGCAGGTCCTCCAGGTAGCCGACGTTGCGCTCGTAGTTCGCCAGCAGCCGGTGCCGGAACGGCGCCTGCCCGGTGAGCAGGCTGGCCCGCGCCGGCGTGCAGATGGCCGTCGGCGTGTAGAACCGGTCGAACCGGGTGCCGGTCGCGGCCAGCCTGTCCAGGTTGGGCGTGGCCACGTGCGGGTTGCCATAGCAGCCCAGGGTGTCGACGCGGTGCTGGTCGGTCATCAGGAACAGCAGGTTCACTTGCTGAACGCCTTCTCGTAGAGGTCGCCGGTGTAGTACGTGGCCGGGTCGGGCCGCGACTTGAGCTGGCCGGTGCCGACGAAGAAGTCGCCCAGGCTGTTCAGCCACTTGGCGACCGTGCCGTCCTTGGTCTTGGCGACCAGGTCGGCCGTCGTCATCGTCTGGACGTTCGCCGCGTCGGCCTTGACCTTGGCCGGGTCGAGCTTGAGCAGCGCGGCGGCCTCGGTGATCGCCTCGTCGGGGTGGGCGGCCCGCCAGTCGTTGGCCTCCTGCAGCACCTTGATGACCTTGCCGGTGAGCTCCTGGTCCACCTTGGGGCCGCCGACGAACGCGGTCGGGAACGAGTTGTCCGGGAACTCCCTGGTGCTGGCCACCTCCACCATGCCCGGCACCTTCTGCTTGATCGTGTCGATCAGCGGGTACCAGATGCCGGCGCCGTCGATCTGCCCGGCCGAGAACGCCGACACGACGGTGGCCGGGTCCATCGGCACCTTCTGGATGTCCTGGGCGGTCATCCCGGCCTTCTTCAGCGCCAGGTTGAGCACCATGTCGCCGGACGTGCCCTCGGGCACGCCGACCTTCTTGCCCTTGAGGTCCTGCATGGTCGAGATGCCGGGGCGGCCGATGACGCGGTCGGCGTACGCGAGCGTGTTGATCGCGACGACCTTGGCCTTGCCGGTGGCGGGCAGCCACATGGCGCCCGGGCCGATGTAGCCGAAGTCGAGGTCGCCCGCGCCGAGCGCCTGGATCTGCAGCGGCCCGTTGGTGAAGACCTTGATCTCGGGGGTGAGGCCCTGCTTCTGCCACAGGCCCTGCTTGTTCGCGATCGCGAGCAGGCTGGCGCCGTTGTAGTCGCTGATGTAGCCGAAGCGGACCGTGCTGCCGTCGCCGGAGCAGGCGGTCACGGAGAGTGCCAGCACGGTCGCCGCCGTGGCGGCCGTCAGGGCGCGGCGAAGAGAACGCATGGCGGGTGGCTCCTTTCGGGAAAGGGGGGAGGGGGAGGGAGCAGGGTCAGGCCGCGGGTGCCTGGTGGTAGACGGAGTGCCAGACCTCGTTGCGGATCCGCCCGAACTCGGGCGACAGCCGCATCTCCTCTGTCCTCGGGTAGGGCAGGTCCACGTCGATGACCTGCTGGACGCGGCCGGGCCTGGCCGCCATGACGATCACGCGCCTGGCCAGGTAGACGGCCTCGTCCACGTCGTGGGTGATGAACATGACCGTGCGCTGCTCCTGGCTCCAGGTGTCGAGGAGCTGGTCCTGCAACTGCACCCGGGTGAGCGCGTCGAGCGCGCCGAACGGCTCGTCCATGAGCAGGACCTGCGGGTTCACCGCGTACGCGCGGGCGATCGCGCAGCGCTGCTTCATGCCGCCGGACAGCGTCTTGGGCAGCGCGTCGGCGAAGTCGGACAGCCCGACCAGCTCGATCGCCCGCTCGGCCCGCCGCCTGCGCTCGTCGGCGGGCAACTGGGCCAGCTTCAGGCCGAACTCGACGTTCTTGCGCACGGTCAGCCACGGGAACAGCGCGTACTGCTGGAAGATCACCCCCCGCTCGGGCCCCGGCCCGGTGACCGGCACGCCGTCCACCAGCACCTCGCCCGACGTGGGTTCGACCAGCCCGGCCGCCATGCTCATCAGCGTGCTCTTGCCGCACCCCGACGGGCCCACGACCGTGACGAACTCGCGGTCGGCAATGTCCAGGGACACGCGGTCGAGCGCGGTGAACGTGGTGTCCTTCATCGGGTACGTCTTGATGACGTCCCGGAACGAGATCTTGCTGTTCATCGGCGTTCCTGCCAGTCGGTGAGGTGGCGCTCGGCCAGCAGCAGCAGCCGGTCCATCAGCAGGCCGAGCACGCCGATGGCGATCAGGCCCACGAAGATCGTGGACAGGTCGTAGTAGAGCTGGGCCTGCTGCATGCGGAAGCCCAGGCCCTCCTGGGCGGCGATCAGCTCCGCGGCGACCAGCGTGCCCCAGGCCGAGCCGAGCCCGACCCGCATGCCGACCAGGATGAACGGCGTGGAGGCCGGCACCACGACCTTGAGGAAGATCGTCCGGTCGGACGCGCCGAGCACGCGGGCGGCGTTGATCAGGGTCCTGTCCACATCCACCACGCCCTGGAAGGTCGCCACGACGCTGGACAGGAAGGCCGCCAGGAAGATCACGAAGACCTTCGGCACCTCGCCGATGCCGAGGAGCACGATGGCCAGCGGGATGATCGCCAGGGGCGGGATGGTCCGGAAGAACTGGATGTAGGGCTCGAGCAGGCCGCGTGCGGTGGCGTACCAGCCCATGAGGAAGCCGATCGGGACGGCCAGCAGGGTGCCGAGCAGGAAGCCCAGCAGCACCCTGCGCAGGCTGGCCAGCGCGTCGCCCAGGAGCGTGCCGTCGGCGATCAGCTCGCCTGCCTTGGCCGCGACCTCGAGCGGGGTCGGCAGGCCCTGCACGCCCAGAACGCCCAGCAGCGTCCAGACGGCCAGCCCGGCGGCGACCGCGATCAGGTTGAGCGCGACGGCCCGCTGAGGGCGCCTGGGTGCGCGCCGTACCGCCGGGGATTTGGCCAGCGTGGTGAGCTGAGTCATGGTTGCCTCTGCTTGGTGTCCTCGAGGAGGTCGGGTGCGAGATCGGGGCCCGCGGGGTAGCGGGACAGCAGCGGGGACTCGTGCAGCACCAGGGCGATGCCGCCGAGGGCGCCCGCGGCCTCGCCGAGCGTGGCCCGGCGCAGGCTGACGCGGTGCCTGGAGACCGGCATGACCCGGGCGCGCAGCGCCCGCTCGACCGGCTCGACCAGCGCGGTGCCGGTCTCCGCCAGCTCGCCGCCGACCACGATCACGGAGGGGCCGATCGCGTTGCACACGGCCGCGAGCACGCCGCCGATCGTGCCACCGACGTCCTCCAGGAGGGTAAGGGCCGTGCCGTCGCCCGCCCTGATCGCCTTCACCAGCTCGGGCACGTCGTCGGCCCGCCCGCCCGCGGCGCGGTAGGCGTCCAGCACGGCTCTTATCGAGGCCACGGTCTCCAGGCAGCCGCTGCCGCCGCAGTCGCAGGGCGCGCCGTCCGGGTCGACCGTGATGTGGCCGAACTCGCCGGACAGCCCGTACGCGCCCCGGTGCAGCGCGCCGCCGACCACCAGGCCACCGCCGACACCGTGGGACAGGCGCAGGTAGAGCACGTCCCGGTCGCCGGCGGCGGCGCCCCAGATCGCCTCGCCCAGGGCAGCCAGCCTGGTGTTGTTGTCCAGCAGCACCGGCGCGCCGAACCGCTCGCGCAGCAGCGACTGCACGGGGTGGGCGGGCTCGTCCGCCGCCAGGTCGTCCTCGGGCTCCGGCGCTTCCAGGTCGTCCTCGGGCTCCCGCCAGCCGACCGGGCCGACCACGCCGGCGCCGATCGCGCTGAGCGCGCCCAGCCGCAGGCCGCCGTCGTTGAGGGAGCCGACGAGCCGTTCGGCCAGGTCCACCCGCTGCTCCCAGGGCAGGTCGGCGTCGTGCGGCTCGCTGGCCGAGCCGACGATCTCGTGGGCCAGGTTGACGGCGGCGACGTGCACCGCGCGGCGGGCGAAGTCGATGCCGATGGCCTGGCCGGCCTCAGGGTTGAGGGTCAGCGTCTCGGCCGGCCGGCCGCGGCCGCGCGGGGTGTCCTGCGGGCTGGCGGTGACGACCGCGCCGCCGGCGACCAGCCCGGCGAGGATGTCGTACAGGGTGGTGCGGGAGAGCTGGCAGAGCTTGCCGAGCTCGCCCCGGCTGAGCGGGCCGTGCTTGCGCAGCAGCCCGAGCACGAGCTCTTCGTGCCCGCGCCTCAGCTGCGCCAAGGGACCACGGGGGTGTGACATAACGCGAAGTGTGCCGACCTTGCGTGTTTTTCGTCAATAACCCGGAAAAAACCACAAATATGGCGATGAGCTGGGAGAACGCCGTGCGAAGGGTTTCGCGGCGCTCGTAACTTTCCGGTAACAGGCCGTGCGCGGTGATCGCCCCGCAAGTCCGATCCGTTGACTTTTGTTTGGATGGTCGCCAAATTAAAGACAGTCCGCAGCCGACCCTGGAAGGCGACCATGAGGCGCTTGCTCGCGGTGTTCCTGGTCCTGCTCTGCGTCCTGCTGGGAGCGCCCGCGGGCGTCGGCGCGGCCGCGCACGAGGTCACGTACGACAGGTACTCGCTGAAGGTGGACGGCGAGCGGCTCGTCCTGCAGTCGGCCGAGTTCCACTACTTCCGGCTGCCGAGCCCCGAGCTGTGGCGGGACGTGCTGGAGAAGCTCAGGGCGGCCGGGTTCAACGCGGTCTCGATCTACTTCTCGTGGGCGTACCACTCGCCGAAGCCCGGCGTGTACGACTTCACCGGCGTGCGCGACGTGGACCGCCTCCTGCGGACCGCCCGGCAGGCCGGCCTGTACGTGATCGCCCGCCCCGGGCCGTACATCAACGCCGAGAGCACCGGCGGCGGCCTGCCCGCCTGGGTGAAGACCGTGCCGGGCCGGGCCCGCAGCAGCGCGCCCGGCTACCAGGCCGCCTACCGCGAGTGGCTGCACCGGATCAACCCGATCATCGCCCGGCACCAGGTCACCGGCGGCGGCCCGGTCATCCTCTACAACGCGGAGAACGAGTACCAGGTCAACACCGACGCCGCGTACATGCAGGACATCCAGGACCAGGCGCGGGCGGACGGCATCGACGTGCCGATCACCACGAACGACTGCTGCGACGCCGGGAGCTGGAGCTCGACGTGGGCGACCGGCCCGGGGGCGGTGCAGATCCCGGGGGTGGACGACTACCCGCAGTCCTTCGAGTGCGCCACTCCCGAGGTCTGGGGGCCCTGGGGGGAGGGGCTGACCGAGCGGCTGCGCGACGACATCCCGGTGTTCGCCGCCGAGTACCAGGCGGGCGCGATCGACCTGGGCAACGCCGGGTACGACAGGTGCCGCGAGCTGACCGGCCCGGCCTACATGAAGTACTTCTACAAGAACAACCTGGTCACGACCGGGGCGACCATGTTCTCGTACTACATGGGGTACGGCGGCACGAACTGGGGCTGGCTGGCCCAGCCCAACGACGTCTACACCTCCTACGACTACGGCGCCGCCATCACCGAGGCCCGGCAGCTCACGCCCAAATACGACGAGTTCAAGCGCCAGGGCTACTTCCTGGAGGCCGTCGCGCCGCTGGCCAAGACCGACCCGGTCACCTTGCCGGCCGCGCCGGACAACCCCGCCCTGACCACCACGGCCCGCGCGAACCCCGACACCGGCACCCAGTTCGTCCTGGTGAAACACGCCGACCGGGCCGCCACCGGCACGGACGACGCCACCCTCGACTGGGCCGCCCCTGACGGCCGCCACCGGGTGCCCGTGCGGGTCAAGGGGCGCGACGCGCACGTCCTGGTCGCCGGGTACGACCTGGGCGGCCAGCGCCTGGTCCTGTCCACGTCCGAGATCATGACGCACGCCTCCATCGGAGGTCGTGACGTCGCCCTCCTGTACGGCACCGCGGGCTCGCCCGGCGCCACGATGCTGCGCTACGGCTCGCGGCCGGCGGTCAAGGTGCTCGAAGGGGACGTACGGGCCGAGTACACCGGGGGCGACCTGCGCCTCGACTACACGCACGACGGCCTGGCCCGGGTGCTCGTCACGGGCGGCGGGCGGCGGCCGCTGCTGCTCCTGCTCGGCACGGACGAGACGGCGGCCGGGTTCTGGCGGGCCGAGACGGGGGCGGGGCCGGTGCTCGTCCGCGGCACCGAGTTGGTCCGCTCGGCCTCGGCGAGCGGCGACACCCTGAGGCTGGCGGCGGACACCGCGGGCGGGCAGGTCGAGGTGTTCGCGGGCCCGGCGGCGAGGCGGCTGCGGATCGGCGCGGAGGACGTACCCGTCACCCGCACCCCGAGCGGCTCGCTCCTGGGCGCCACCCGCGCCCCCGAACCGGTCCGCCTGCCCGCGCTGGCCGCCTGGCGCTCCCGCGCCGAGGCCCCGGAGGCCGCGCCCGGCTTCGACGACTCCCGCTGGACCGCCGCCGACCACACCACGACCGTCAGCCCGCACCAGCCGAAGACCCTGCCCGTCCTGTACGCCGACGACTACGGCTACCACTACGGCAACGTCTGGTACCGGGGCCACTTCACCGCCGCCGGATCCGAGACCAGGATCGACCTGAACGCCGTCACCGGCCTGCGCGGCAACTACCTGGTCTGGCTGAACGGCCGCTATCTCGGCTCGGCCGTCGGAGGCGTGGAGGCGGACTCCGGCGACGCGTCGACCCCGCCCAACCCCGACCCGGGCCCCGGCCACTTCGACCTCCCGGCGGGCGTGCTCAGGCCGGGCGCGGACAACGTGATCTCCGTCCTCATCGCCAACATGGGCCACAACGACGACTGGATCGCCGACGACCTGCGCTTCAAGCAGCCGCGCGGCCTGGTGGCCGCCACCGTCGGCGGCCCTGTCAGCGGCCCTGTCAGCGGCACTGTCGGCGGCACCCCGATCTCGTGGCGCATCCAGGGCTCGCCGGGCACGGACCCGCTGCGCGGGCCGCTCAACAACGGCGGCCTGTACGGGGAGCGCACCGGATGGCATCTCCCGACTTATCCCGACAAATCATGGAAAACCGCCAGCGCTGAGCTGCCCCCCGGCGTCACCTGGCTCCGGACCGCGTTCCGCCTCGACCTCCCCAAGGACCAGGACGCGCCGGTCGGGCTCCGCTTCGGCGGCGACCCGTCGCCCGCGTACCGCGTGCAGATCTTCCTGAACGGCTGGAACGTCGGCCAGTACGGCGGCGACATCGGCCCGCAGCGCGACTTCGTGCTGCCCGCCGGGATCCTGGACGAGCACGGGACCAACACGATCGCCCTGGCCGTCACCGCCGAGCAGCCCGTGGCGGGCCCTGGGCCGATCAGCCTGTTCACCTACGGCAACGTCCGCCAGGGCCGCTGACCGCCGTACTCCGGCGAAGGTCCTTTTTGGGGGGAAGGGGGCGCCGCGCTCGGGCCCTAGGGCTTCGGAAGGTCGGCCGTCGCGCTCGGGCCGCTAGTCGCGGTCCGGGACGGCGAGTTCGCCGAGCAGGGACCAGTCGTCCTGCGGGACGCTGGCGTTCACGATGCGCGGCGTCTCGGCGAGGTGGGGCGGCAGCGTCTGCTGGGCCTGCTTGAAGTGGGCCGACTGGACGTGCGCCGCCCCGGCGTCGCCGTCGCGGAACGCCTCCACCAGGATGTACTCCACCGGGTCCTCGACACTGCGCGACCAGTCGAACCACAGGCAGCCCGGCTCGGCCCTGGTCGCCTCGGTGAAGTCGGCGACGATCTCCGGCCAGCGGTCGGCGTGCTCGGGCAGGATACGGAACTTGGCGGTAATGAAGATCATCGGGCTGGCTCCTTCGAGTCCGTGGGGATCAAGCGTATCGAGATGACGTTGACAGGCATTCATGCATTACCTACCGTTTAGCTAGGTAATGCCTCGGCCCCAAGGAATGCGTGTGAAGAGACTCAAGGGCATCGTCCCCTTCGTCCTCGTCGTCTCCCTGACCGCCTGCGGCTCTCAGCAGCCCGCCCAGCAAACCCAGGACACCTCCCTGACCTGGGCCATCGAGACCCAGCCGCTCACCTTGAACCCCCAGCAATGGGGCCAGAACAAGGTCAGGCTGCTCGTGTTCAACCAGTTCGACGCGCTGCTCTCGCGCCAGAAGGACGGCACGTTCCAGCCATGGCTGGCCAAGTCGTGGAAGGTGTCGGACGACGGTCTGACGTACACGCTGGAACTACGCGACGACGTGACCTTCCACGACGGCACGAAGTTCGACGCGGCGGCGGTCAAGGCGAACCTGGAGCAGTTCCTGGTGCCCGGCTACAACCCCGGCATCGCCTCCATCCAGCTCAAGTCCTTCGCCAAGGCCGAGGTGAAATCGCCGACCACCGTCGAGATCACGCTGAAGGAGCCGGACGCGCTCTTCCTCGACTTCCTCGCCTCGCCCCTCGCGGGGCAGGTCTCGCCGAAGTCGCTGAAGGCGGCCAAGGACCTCAAGTCCGGCGGGCCCGACCTGGTGGGCACCGGGCCGTTCATCCTGGAGTCGTACGTGCGGGGCCAGGAGATCCGCTACCGGCGCAACCCGGACTACAAGTGGCCGCCCGCCGGGTCCGGGCACCAGGGGCCGGCCTACCTGTCGCGGATCACGTACCGGTTCCTGCCCGAGGCGGCGGTGCGCGTCGGCGCGCTCACCTCGGGGCAGGTGCAGGTCATCGAGGGCGTCCCGGCCACCGACGCCGCCATGATCAAGCAGGATCCGGGTCTGACGTACCAGACCTCGCTCAACTCGGGCACCTCCTTCTCCTACTACTTCAACACCGCCCACGCCCCCTTCGACGACCAGCGCGTACGGGAGGCGTTCCGCGAGGCCGTGGACGTGGACGCGGTGTTGAAGGCCGTCTACCAGGGCACCGCCACCAGGGCGTGGAGCGTCGTCACCAAGGGCGGCCCGTTCTACGACGCCTCGCTGGAGGGCGCCTTCGGCGGCGACACCGCCAAGGCCAACGCCCTGCTCGACGCGGCCGGCTGGAAGCAGCGCGACGCCCAGGGCTATCGGGTCAAGGACGGCAGGCGGCTCACCGTGCGCTCCGTCGCCTCCGCGCCGTTCGTCCGCGACCGCCGCGACATTCTCGCCCAGGCCATCCAGGCGCAGGTCAAGCAGAGCGCCGGGATCGACTTCCAGGTCAAGATCGTGGACCAGGGAACGGCGCAGAAGGCCTACACCGAGGGGGAGTACGAGATCTTCGAGAACTCCCGCGGTGACGCCGACGCGGGCGCCGCGCTCAACCTGATCCTGCCGCGCAAGGGGCCGATCAACCGCACCGGCTTCACCGACCTCGACGTGGAGAAGTGGCTGGCCGCGGCCGCGGCCTCCGCGTCCCTGGACGAGCGGAAGGCGCTGTACGCCAAAGTGCAGCGGGTCGTGGTGAAGGACAAGGCGATCGTGTTCCCGGTCTACGTGCCCGCCGACCAGATCGCGGCGCAGAAGAGCGTCCAGGGCCTGGGCTTCGAGGCCGGCTCCGGCACGCCGCGCAGCGCGTACGACGTCCGGATCGGCACATGACCGGACAGCCGGCGACGGCCCGCGGCAGGGACGCCGTCAAAGCCCGGGTCAGGGGTGTCGTCAAGCGGGTGCTCGCCGGGCTCGCCGTGCTGTGGGCGGCGGCCAGCGCCTCGTACGTCGCGCTGCTGCTCGCGCCGGGCGACACCATCGACATCCTGGTCGGCGACGGCCCCGACACCCCCGAGATCCGGGCGCGGATCGTCGCCGAATGGGGGCTCGACCGGCCGGAGGTCGTCCAGTACGTGTCCTACCTGTGGCGGCTGCTCCACGGCGACCTCGGCCGCTCGTACCAGCTCCAGCTCGGCGTCGGCGAGATCCTGTCCACCCAGCTGGGCCCGACCCTGCAGCTCACGCTGGCGGCGGCCGGGGTCGGAGTGTCGCTCGCCGGGGTGATCGCCGTCGTGACCGCGGGGCGGGGCCGGTGGCTGCGCGGCGCGGCCTCGGCGGCCGAGCTGGTCTCGGTGTCGGTGCCGCCGTTCCTGATCGGGCTGGTGCTGCTGGCGGTGTTCTCGTTCACGCTCGGCTGGTTCCCCGTGTCGGGCGCGTCCGGGCCGCAGGCGCTCGTGCTGCCCGCGCTCGCGCTGGGCCTGCCGATCGCGGGCGTGCTCGGCCAGGTGCTGCGCGGCGGCCTGGAGCGGGCGCTGGAGCAGCCGTTCGCGGTCACGGCCAGGGCACGCGGGCTGAGCGAGCCGCGGCTGGTGGCCAGGCACGCGCTCCGGCACGCGCTGATCCCCGCCGTGACGCTGGCCGGCTGGTTCACCGGCACGCTGCTCGGCGGGGCCGTCATCACCGAGGTGCTCTTCGGCCGGCCGGGGCTCGGGCAGGTGGCGATGCAGGCCGTCACGGGCCGGGACATGCCGGTGGTGATGGCCGTCGTCCTGCTGTCGGCCATCGTGTACGTGACCATCAGCACCCTCCTCGACCTGGCCTACCGCGCCATCGACCCCCGGATCGGAGGCCGGCCGTGACCTCGTCGCGCTCGCTGCTCGCGCCCGCGGCGTTCCTCGTCCTGCTGGCGGTGGCGGTGGCTGCCCCCGGGCTGCTGACCGGCGTGGACCCGCTGGCGGCCGACCCGGTGAGCGCGCTCGCGCCGCCCGGCGGCGCGCACTGGTTCGGCAGCGACCACCTCGGCCGCGACGTGCTGTCCAGGGTCGTGCACGGCGCCCGCCACTCGCTCAGCATCGGCGTCACCGCGACCGCCCTGGCCGTGACCGCCGGGGTGCTGCTCGGCCTGGCCGCCGGGCTGTCGCCGAAGTGGCTGGACGAGGCGCTGGCCAGGTCGTTCGACGTCCTGTCCACCCTGCCGGAGCTGCTGCTCGCCCTGCTCGTCATCGCCGTCACCGGCCCCGGCACGGGCAATGTCATCTTCGCCATCGCGGTCGCCCAGATCCCCAACTACGCCCGCGTCATCCGCGCCCAGACCTTCGTCGTGCGCCACGCCGGATACGTCGAGCAGGCCGTCACGTTCGGCCGGTCCAGGGCCGCGATCACGGCCGGGCACGTGCTGCCGAACGTGCTCGGGCCGATCCCTGTCCTGGCCACCATCGGGCTCGGCCAGGCCGTCATCGCCGCCTCCGGGCTCAGCTTCCTCGGCATGGGCCCGCAGCCCCCGGCCGCCGAATGGGGCGCGATGCTCTCAGAGGCCCGCAACTACCTGCGGGTGGCCTGGTGGGAGGCGCTGTTCCCGGGCGTCGCGATCACGCTGACCGTGGTCAGCCTCACCGTCGTCGGCCGCCGGCTCCAACGCCGCTTCGAGGGGAGAACCCCATGACGACCTTTGTCTCCCCTCCGACGGTCGCCACCCTGGTCGCCGTGGAGGACCTGCGCGTGAGCTTCGGCGGGACCGAGGTCGTGCGCGGGGTCTCCTTGTCGCTCGCCCCGGGCGAGTGCGTGGCCGTCGTCGGCGAGTCCGGGTCCGGCAAGAGCGTCACGGCCCGCACGCTGCTCGGCCTGGCCGGGCCGGGCGCCACCGTGCGGGCGGCCGCGTTCAGCGTCGGCGGCCGGGACGCGCTCGGCTTCGGACCGGCGCAGTGGCGCGGGTTGCGCGGCGGGTTCGCCGGGCTGGTGCTGCAGGACGCGCTGGTCTCCCTCGACCCGCTGCGGACCGTGGGGGCCGAGATCGGCGAGGTGCTGGCCGTCCACGACGTCGTCCCGCGGGCACGGCGCCGCGACAGGACGCTCGAACTGCTCGACGCGGTCGGCGTGCCAGATCCGCCGCTGCGTGTCGGGCAGCACCCGCACCAGCTCTCCGGCGGGCTGCGGCAGCGGGTGCTGATCGCCTCGGCCATCGCGGCCGGACCCGAGCTGATCATCGCCGACGAGCCGACCACCGCGCTCGACGTCACCGTGCAGGCCCAGATCCTGCGGCTGCTGGCCGAGCGCCGGGCCGCCGGCTGCGCGCTGCTGCTGATCAGCCACGACCTGGCCGTCGTCGCCTCGATCGCCGACCGCATCCTCGTCATGAAGGACGGCCGCGTCGTCGAGGAGGGCCCTGCCGGGAGCGTGTTGTCGGCGCCGTCGCACGACTACACCCGCTCGCTGCTGGCCGCCGTCCCGTCGGCCGCCTCCCGGGGCACCCGCCTGTCCACCGCGCCGCCGGGCTCGCCGCTGCCGCGCCGTACGCCGGACCTGTCGGCGCCGGTGCTCGCCGGCACCGGCCTGTCCAGGTCGTACGGGCCGCGCCGGGTGGTCGACGACGTCTCGTTCACCCTGTGCGAGGGCGAGACGCTCGGCGTCGTCGGCGAGTCGGGCTCGGGCAAGACCACCCTGGCCCGCCTGGCCCTCGGCCTGCTCGAACCCGACGCGGGCGTGGTCACCCTGCACGGCCGCCCGTGGAGCCAGGTGCCAGAACGCAAGCGCCGCCCGCTCCGCCGCCGGATCCAGCTCATCTCCCAGAACCCGCTCGACTCCTTCGACCCCCGCCACACCGTCGGCCGCCTGGTCGCCGAGCCGCTCGACCTGCCCGCGGCCGAGCGCCGGGCGCGGGTGCTCGACCTGCTCGAACGCGTCGGCCTGCCGCCCGGCGTCGCCGGCCGCCACCCGCGCGAGCTGTCGGGCGGCCAGCGGCAGCGCGTCGCCATCGCCAGGGCCCTCGGCCCCCGCCCCGACGTGCTGGTCTGCGACGAGCCGGTCTCCGCGCTGGACGTCTCGATCCAGGCCCAGGTGCTGGACCTGCTCGCCGAGATCCAGGCCGAGTACGGTACTGCCATGCTGTTCATCAGCCACGACCTCGGCGTGGTGCACCACGCCAGCGACCGGGTCCTGGTCATGAAGGACGGCCGGGTGGTCGAGGAGGGCGACGTGACGGAGGTGTTCACCCGCCCCCGGCACCCGTACACGCGGGAACTGGTCGCGGCGGTTCCTCGGCTTTCCTGAATTTCCTACCAAATGTGTGGGATACTGGACGGGTGAGTCTGGACAGGATCCGCGCGTCGAGCGCCCGAGCCGATTCCCCGCTGACCGCCGCCATCCTGGCGGGGCGATGGATCAGATCCGCCGCGGCCGACGACGAGCACGGAAGGCGCTGGCTGGCCAATCCCGATCCGCACGGCGGGTCGGCGGTCACCTCCGAGCCCTCGTCCCTCTACTCGGGGGCGGCGGGCGTCGTGCTGTTCTTCCTCGAACTGGCCGCGGCCACCGGCCACGAGGCGTACCTGGAGGACGCCAGGCAGGGGGCCCGCAGGCTCGCCGCCACCTGGCGCGAGCAGGACGACGTCTCCCTCTACCACGGGCTGACCGGCACGATGGTCGCGCTCATGGAGGCGGGCTGGGTGCTCGGCGACGGCGCGTTCGAGGCCGAGGCCGCCGCCATCGCGGACGTGATCGTCCGCCGGGGCCGGGAGTCCGAGGGCGGTGTCGGGTGGTCGCGGGATCCCGCGCAGCGCGGCGAGGGCGGCGTCATCCTCGGGCTGCTGCGGGCCGCCGCCCACCTCGGCGTGCCCGCGTACGAGGAGGCGGCCGTCGAGGCGGGCCTGCGGATCGCCCGGCTGCCCGTCCCCGGGCACCGGTTCGGCGACTGCGCCGACCTGCCCGTGGACGCCGTCACACCGGGCTTCCTCGCCGGCACGGCCGGGACCGCGTTCCTGCTGGCCCGCCTGTACGGGGTGACCGGCGACGAGCGTTTCCTCTTCGCCGCGCGCAGCGGCGCGGCCTTCGTCCGCGAGGTCAGCGTCGTGGCCGGCGGCTGCGCGGTCGTGCCGCACCACGTGCCGCACGCCAGGGAGCTGCACTATCTGGGCTTCTGCTCCGGCTCCGCGGGCGTGGCCAGGATGTTCTACGAGCTGTACCGGGTGGGGGGCGACCCCGGCGACCTGGAGTGGGTGGAGCGGCTGGCCAGCGGCATCGTCAAGAGCGGCGTGCCGCGCCGCCGTACCGAGGGCTACTGGAACGTGGCCTGCCAGTGCTGCGGGACGGCCGGGCTCATCGAGTTCTTCGTGGGGCTGTGGGCGGCGACGGGGGAGGAGTCCCACCTGGAGTACGCCCGCGGGCTCGCCACCGACCTGATCGGCCGGGCCACCGACCACGACGGGCGCGGCTACCGCTGGTACCAGGCCTACCGGCGGCTGCGGCCGGGAGAGGTGACGGCCGACACCGGCTACATGGTGGGCGCGGCCGGCATCGGCGCCGCCCTCCTCCACCTCGACGCCGCAGGTCAGGCCGACCATCCGCGCCGCGTCATCCTGCTGCCCGACAATCCGTTCCCCGCGATCCCGCTGCCTGCTTCTGCGCTCCGTTGACAGCGATACCCAGTTTTCCTACTGTTTAACTGGGTGTTGAGCCAAGGAGCACATCATGACCGAATGTGACGTCCCCTGCCACCGCGAGCAGGTCGCATGAAGCAGGTCCACCTGGCCGCGCACTTCCCCGGCGTCAACAACACCACCGTCTGGACCGACCCCCGCTCCCGCAGCCAGATCGACTTCGAGTCGTTCGCCGACCTGGCCCGCACCGCGGAGCGGGGCAAGTTCGACTTCTTCTTCCTGGCCGAGGGCCTGCGGCTGCGCGAGCTGAAGGGCCGCATCCACGACCTGGACGTGGTCGGCCGCCCCGAGTCGCTCACCGTGCTGGCCGCGCTCGCCGCCGTCACCGAGCGCCTCGGGCTGGCCGCCACCGTCAACGCGACCTTCAACGAGCCGTACGAGCTGGCCAGGCGGCTGGCCACGCTCGACCACCTCAGCGCGGGCCGGGCCGCCTGGAACGTGGTCACCACCTCCGACGCCTTCACCGGCGAGAACTTCCGCCGCGGCGGCTACCTGGATCGTTCCGAGCGCTACACGCGGGCCGAGGAGTTCGTCCGGCTGTCGCGCGAGCTGTGGGACTCCTGGCGGCCCGACGCCGTGCTCGCCGACCAGGAGAGCGGGCGGTTCCTGCGGCCCGGGTCCGTCTCGGCGGTCAGCCACCGGGGCCGCCACTTCACCGTCGAGGGGCGCTTCAACGTCCCGCGCGGGCCGCAGGGCCATCCCGTGGTCATCCAGGCGGGGGACTCCGACGAGGGCAGGGAGTTCGCCGCGGCCAACGCCGACGTCATCTTCAGCCGCCACGGCACGCTGGAGGAGGGCCGGGCCTTCTACGCCGACGTCAAACGCCGGCTGGCCAGGTACGGGCGGCAGCCGCACCAGCTCAAGATCATGCCGGCGGCGACGTTCGCGCTCGGCGACACCGACGCCGAGGCGGCCGAGCGCGCCGCCGAGATCCGCCGCCAGCAGGTGGGGCCGCAGACCGCGATCGCCTTCCTGGAGCAGATCTGGGGCCGGGACATGTCCGCCTACGACCCCGAAGGGCCGCTGCCCGACGTGGAGCCCGCCGTCGAGCAGGGCGTCTCCCAGGGCCGGGTGCAGGTGGCCGACCGGGTCGCCGTGGCGGCGCGATGGCGGGCCGTGGCCGAGGAGAAGGAGCTGAGCATCCGCGAGCTGGTGATCCACATGACCGGGCGGCAGTCGTTCGTGGGCTCGCCCGCGACCGTGGCCGCGCAGATCGAGGAGTTCGTGCGCACGGACGCCGCCGACGGGTTCATCCTGGTCCCGCACCTCACGCCGGGCGGGCTGGACGACTTCGTGGCCGAGGTGGTGCCGCTGCTGCAGGAACGCGGCGTGTTCCGTACCGACTACGAGGGCGCCACGCTCCGCGACCACCTCGGGCTGGGAGGCGCGGCATGACGCGGGCACCCCTGCACCTGGCCGTCGCGCTCGACGGCGCCGGCTGGCATCCCGCCGCCTGGCGGGACCCCGCCGTCGACGCGCGGGAGCTGTTCACCGCCCGCCACTGGGCCGGGCTGGTCGCCGAGGCCGAGCGCGGTCTGCTCGACTTCGTCACCATCGAGGACGCCCTGGGCCTGCAGTCCTCGGGCCTCGACGGGCCCGACGACCGCACCGACCAGGTGCGCGGCCGGTTCGACGCGGTGCTGCTCGCGGCGGCGCTCGCGCCGCTGACCACGCGCATCGGGCTGGTGCCCACGGCCACGACGACGCACACGGAGCCGTTCCACGTGGCGGTCGGCATCGCGAGCCTGGACCACGTCAGCCTGGGTCGCGCCGGGTGGCGGGTCCAGGTCTCGGCCCGCGCTTGGGAGGCGGCCCACTTCGGCCGCAGGGAGATCCCGGCGCTCATCCCCAAACGGGACACGGCGGGCCGGTGGGAGCTCGACGAGCGGGCCCGGGAGCTCATCGCGGACCTCTTCGAGGAGGCGGGCGACGCCGTGGAGGTGGCCAGGCGGCTGTGGGACAGCTGGGAGGACGACGCCGAGATCCGTGACGTGGCCACCGGCCGGTTCGTCGACCGGGACAAGCTCCACTACATCGACTTCGCCGGATCCCGGTTCTCCGTCAAGGGGCCGTCGATCACGCCCAGGCCGCCGCAGGGGCAGCCGGTCGTGACCGTGCTCGACCACGGCGGGTCGCCGGTGCCGTACGAGCTGCCGGCCCGCGCCGCCGACGTCGTCCTCGTCACCCCGCACAGCCGTGACCACGCGCGGGACATCGTCGAGCAGGTCAGGAGCCGTCCCAGAGACGGGCACCCGCTCAAGATCCTGGCCGACCTGCTCGTCCACATCGGCGACGACGCGGCCGAGCGCAGGGCCCGGCTCGACGGGCTCGCCGCGCCGCCCGAATCGGACGCGTACACCTTCGCCGGCTCCGCCGCCGAGCTGGCCGACCTGCTGCTGGACTGGCAGGAGGCCGGGATCGAGGGGTACCGGCTGCGGCCCGGGGTCGCGCCGCTCGATCTGACGGCGATCACCCGCGAGCTGGTCCCCGAGCTGCGGCGGCGCGGCGCCTTCAGGAGCCGGTACGAGGCCGCCACCCTGCGCGAGCACCTCGGCCTGCCGCGCGCGATCAACCGTTACGCCTCCCAGAAAGCGGATATTGCGTGAAATTTCTGGCCATCACCTTGATCGTTCACGACGGCCGCACGTCCACCAACGAGCGATTCCGCGAGGTCGTCTCCAACGCGGTCCTGGCCGAGGAGCTCGGCTTCGACGGGTTCGGGGTGGGGGAGCGGCACGAGCGGCCGTTCATCTCCTCCTCCCCGCCCGTGGTGCTCAGCCACATCGCCGCCCGGACCTCCCACATCCGGCTGTTCACCGCGGTCACCACGCTCAGCCTGCTGGACCCGGTCCGGGCGTACGAGGACTACGCCACCCTCGACCACCTGTCCGGCGGGCGGCTCGAACTGATCATCGGCAAGGGGAACGGCGCTGCCCAGGCCCAGCTCTTCCACGTCACCGCCGAGGACCAGTGGGAGCGCAACCGCGAGTCGTACGAGCTGTTCCGCAGGCTGTGGCGGGAGGACAAGGTCACCTGGGAGGGGCGGTTCAGGCCGTCGCTGACCGAGGCCGAGACCTGGCCGCGCCCGCTCCAGCGGCCGGTGCGCGTCTGGCACGGCAGCGCCACCAGCAAGGAGTCGGTGGACCTGGCCGCGCGCTTCGGCGACCCGCTCTTCTCCGCGAACGTCACCAACCCCATCGAGCCCTACGCCGAGCTGATCGAACACTACCGGGAGCGGTGGGCGCACTACGGGCACGACCCGGCCGAAGCCCTGGTCGGAGCGGGCACCGCGGGCTACTACGCCGCGAAGACCTCGCAGGAGGCCATCGAGACGTACCGGCCGATCTTCGAGGCCCGCCAGGAGACCTTCAAGCGGTACGGCGCCCCGCTCGTCTTCCACTCGCTGGAGGACGCCATCGAGCGCAGCTCCATCCTGGTCGGGAGCCCGCAGCAGATCATCGACAAGGTGCACCGCTACCACGACCGGTTCGGGCATGAGGTGATGCACCTGCACGCGGACGCCGACGGGCTGACGGACGCGCAGCACCGCTCGGCGCTGGAGCTGTTCCAGTCGGACATCGCTCCCGTGCTGCGCAAGGAGATACCCAGCAGGCCGTTCCCGGGAGGTTCCTCATGACGGTCCCCCTGTCCATCCTCGACCTGGCGCCGATCCCCTCCGGCGGGACCGCCCGGGACGCGATCCGCAACACCGTCGACCTGGCGCGGCAGGCCGAGTCCTTCGGCTACCGCCGGTACTGGCTGGCCGAGCACCACTTCGCGCCCGGCGTGGCCGGCTCGGCGCCCGCCGTGCTCATCGGGCTGGTCGCCGCGGCGACCGGCCGGATCCGGGTCGGCTCGGGGGCGGTGCAGCTCGGCCACCAGACGCCGCTGGCGGTGGTGGAGCAGTTCGGCCTCCTGGACGCGGCCCATCCGGGGCGCATCGACCTGGGTCTCGGCCGTTCCGGCCAGCGCCGCGCCGAGCTCGCCCGCCCCTCGGAACGTCCCCCGGAGCCTCCTCCTGCCGAGGCGAGGGTGGTGGACGGGCTGCTCATCCCGCCCCCGTTCGACTTCTCCGCGCTGATCAGGGCGGCGCCGCACCTCGCCGTCCAGGCCTCCCTCCTCCAGCAACCCGGCGCCGAGACGCCGGACTTCGCCGACCAGCTCGACGACGTCCAGGCGTTCCTGGCCGGCACCTACACCTCCGCCGACGGGCGGAGCGCCCATGCGATCCCGGGCGAGGGCGCGGACGTCGAGGTGTGGATCCTGGGCAGCAGCGGCGGCCAGAGCGCGCAGGTGGCGGGGGAGCGGGGCCTGCCGTTCGCGGCCAACTACCACGTCAGCCCGTCCAGTGTGCTGGAGGCGGTGGAGGCGTACCGGGAGGCGTTCAAGCCGTCCGACGTCCTGGAGGAGCCGTACGTGATCGTGTCCGCCGACGTCGTCGTGGCGCGGGACGCGGCCACGGCGCGGGAGCTGGCCAAGCCCTACGGCCTGTGGGTGCGCAGCATCCGCACCGGGCAGGGCGCGATGCCGTACCCCACGCCGGAGGAGGCCGACGCCCACGTGTGGAGCGAGGAGGACAGGAAGCTGGTGGCCGACCGCCTCGACACCCAGTTCGTCGGCGACCCGGAGGCGGTGGCGGACGGGCTGCGGGTGCTCCAGCGGGTCACCGGGGCCGACGAGCTGCTGATCACCACCATCACGCACGGCCACGCCGACCGCGTCCGCTCGTATGAGCTGCTCGCGGACGCTTGGGGGTAATTCATGTATGTCCAGTAGGAAAAGTTGACTTTAGGGACCGGGGAACGTAGTTTCGTAGGCATGGGCCTTTACCTGACCCGGCGCCCGCACGTGGACTTCGGCCACGTCGCCAGCGCGCAGTGTCGCTGATCACGTACCGCTGAACCCCCCTCTCTCCCCTTCAGAGGAAACAACGTGATCAAGACCAGACATGCCCTCCTGGCCGCCTTGATGTCCGCCGTACTGGCGGCCTGCGGCACGGCCCAGGCGAACCCCCAACAAGAGGTGAAGGTGCTGCGCTACCAGGGCAGCGCCGGCAACGTCACCTTCCCCGAACTGGCCGAGGAGCTCGGCTATCTCGGCGACGTCAAGCTCAGGTGGGTCGGCAACACCACCTCCGGCCCCCAGGACATCCAGTCGGCCGCGACCGGGCAGACCGACTTCGGCGGCGCCTTCAACGGCGCCATCGTCAAGCTCAAGGCCGCCAAGGCGCCGATCAAGGCCGTGATCGGCTACTACGGCTCCGACCAGGCCACCTACAACGGCTACTACGTCAAAGAGGACAGCCCGATCAGGTCCGCCCGGGACCTGATCGGCAAGAAGATCGGCGTCAACACCCTCGGCGCCCACCACGAGGCCGTCATCAAGGAGTACCTCAAGCGCGAAGGGCTGACGCCCGAGGAGGTCAAGCAGGTCCAGCTCGTGGTGATCCCGCCGGTCAACACCGAGCAGGCCCTGCGCCAGGGGCAGCTCGACGTCGGCACCCTCGGCGGCGTGCTCAGGGACAAGGCGCTGGAGCGCGGCGGCCTGCGCCCCCTGTTCAAGGACGTGGACCTGTTCGGCCCGTTCACCGCCGGGTCCGTCGTGCTCCGCGAGGACTTCATCGCCGCCAACCCCCACACCGTCAAGACGTTCGTGACCGGATTCGCGAAGGCCATCGAGTGGGCGCAAACCCACTCGCGCGAGGAGGTCGTCGCCAAGTTCCAGCAGATCATCGCCAAGCGCGGCCGCAACGAGAGCGCCGACGCCGTGCGGTTCTGGAAGAGCACCGGCATCGCCGCCAAGGGCGGTGTCATCGCCGACCAGGAGTTCAAGACCTGGACCGGCTGGCTGGAGCGCGAGGGCGAGATCAAGCCCGGCCAGGTCAAGGTCTCCGACCTCTACACCAACCAGTTCAACCCCTATGCCGGCGGGAGCGGGTCATGACCAAGATCAGCATCCGGAACGTGGCCAAGACGTTCCAGGTCAGGGACGCCGACCAGCCGTTCACCGCGCTGTCCGGCATCGACCTCGACGTGCGCGAGGGCGAGTTCCTCACGCTCGTCGGCCCCAGCGGCTGCGGCAAGTCCACCCTGCTCGACCTCATCGCCGGGCTGACCGCGCCGACGTCCGGGGAGATCCTCATCGACGGCGCGCAGGTGACCGGGCCCGGGCTCGACCGGGGCATCGTCTTCCAGCAGTACGCGCTGTTCCCCTGGCGCACGGCCCAGTCCAACGTCGAGTTCGGGCTGGAGGCCAAGGGCGTGCCCAGGAAGGAACGGGCGCGGCGGGCCCGCGAGCACCTCGCGCTCGTGGGGCTGGCCGGGTTCGAGGAGCGCTATCCGCACGAGCTGTCCGGCGGCATGCGCCAGCGGGTGGCCATCGCGCGCAGCCTCGCGTTCGACCCCGACGTGCTGCTGATGGACGAGCCGTTCGCCGCCCTGGACGCGCAGACCCGCGAGTCCCTCCAGGAGGAGCTCGTGCACGTGTGGGAGCAGACCGGCAAGACCGTCGTGTTCATCACGCACGGCATCGACGAGGCCGTCTACCTCGGGCAGCGGGTCGCCGTCATGACCTCCCGGCCGGGGCGGATCAAGGAGGTCATCGACGTGCGCTTCGCCTCGCGCGAGGGAGATCTGCGGGCGGATCCGGTGTTCGGGGAATACCGGCACCGGGTGTGGGGGCTGCTGCGGGAAGAGGTCGCGGCGGCGCAGGTGCAGGAGCGGAAGGTGGCGACCAGTCGTGGCTGACCAGAAACTGCTCCCCGGCGACGTCCACCAGTACGACGAGGCCGCCCCGGCTCCGACCCCGACCCCGACCCCGACCCCGGCCTCGACTCCGGCTCCGACCTCGGCTTTGGCCTTGACGGAGCCGTCGCGCCGGCGGCTTCCCGGCGGGCGGTGGCTCAGGCGGGCGGTCACGAACTCCACCGCCATCCTGCTCCTCCTCGCCGCCTGGGAGGTGCTGCCCAGGCTCGGCGTCGTCGACCCCGTCTTCGTCCCGCCGCTCTCGGAGAACCTCGTCGCCTGGTACGACCTCCTCGTCGGCGGCCAGCTCCCCGAGCACCTAGAGGCGTCCCTCGCCCGCTCGCTGTCCGGCTTCGGCCTGGCCATCGTGCTGGCGATCCCGCTCGGCCTGCTGATCGGCTGGTACAAACCGGTCGCCGACTTCCTCACCCCGCTGCTGGAGCTGTTCCGCAACACCTCGGCGGTGGCGCTGCTGCCGGTGTTCACGCTGATCCTGGGCATCGGGGAGACGACGAAGGTCACCTTCGTGCTGTACGCGTGCGCGTGGCCGATCCTGCTCAACACGATCAGCGGCGTGAAGACCGTCGAGCCGCTGCTCATCAAGTCGGCCAGGTCGATGGGCCTCGGCCCGGTCCGCCTGTTCCAGAAGGTGATCCTGCCCGCCGCCGTGCCCACCATCTTCACCGGGGTGCGGCTGGCGGGCGCGTACTCGATCCTCGTCCTGCTCTTCGCCGAGATGGTGGGCGCCAAGGCCGGACTCGGGTATCTCATCCTCGACACCCAGTCCAGCTTCCGCATCCCCGACATGTACGCGGGAATCATCACGATCTCCGTACTCGGCCTGCTGTTCAACCTGCTCCTGGTCGGCGTCGAGCGCCGCTTCTCCACCTGGAGGACCACTTGACGAGAAAGCTCCACCTGAACGCCTTCCTCATGGGCGTCGGCCACCACGAGGCGGCCTGGAGACACCCCCGAACCGAACCCGCCCGCCTCACCGACGTCCGCCACTACCAGGAGCTCGCCAGGATCGCCGAACGCGGCAAGCTCGACTCCGTCTTCCTCGCCGACGGCGTGGCCCTGCACGGCAACGTCCGGCACAACGCGCTCGGCGGCCTCGAACCCCTGACCCTGCTGTCGGCCCTGGCCGCCGTCACCGATCACATCGGCCTCATCGCCACCGTGTCGACGACGTACAATGAGCCCTTCCACGTGGCCCGCAAGTTCGCCTCGCTCGACCACATCAGCGGCGGCCGGGCCGGCTGGAACATCGTCACCTCCGCCGGCGAGGCCGAGGCCCGCAACTTCGGCATCGTCCGTCCCTCGCACGCCGACCGCTACGCCAGGGCCGGCGAGTTCCTGGAGGTCACGCGGAAGCTGTGGGACAGCTGGGAGGACGACGCGATCCTGGGCGACCGCGTCGCCGGCGACTACGCCGACACCGGCAAGATCCACCCAATCGAGCACGCGGGGGAGCACTTCTCGGTCAGCGGCCCCCTGAACACCTCCCGCTCACCCCAGGGCCACCCGCTCCTGGTCCAGGCCGGGTCCTCGGAGGACGGCAAGGACTTCGCCGCCCGCTACGCCGAGGCCGTCTTCACCGCCCAGCAGACCCTGCGGGAAGGGCAGGAGTTCTACGCCGATCTGAAGCGGCGGCTGGCCGCCTACGGGCGGCGGCACGAGGACGTGCTCATCCTGCCGGGCATCTCGCCGATCATCGGCTCGACCGAGCGCGAGGCACTGCGGCTGGAGAAGGAGCTGGAGGACCTGATCATCCCCGCGTACGGGCTGGCGCAGCTCTCCCACATGACCGGCATCGACCTCACCGAGGACGCGCTGGACGGTCCCCTGCCCGACGTGCCCGTGGAGACGGAGGGCGCGCAGAGCCGTCGCAAGCTCGTCGTGGACCTGGCCAGGCGCGAGAACCTCACGGTCAGGCAGCTCCTCAACCGCCTTGCGGGCGGCCGGGGCCACCGCGTGGTCGCAGGAACGCCGGAGCAGATCGCCGACCAGCTCCAGGAATGGTTCCTGGCCGGCGCGGCCGACGGGTTCAACGTCATGCCGCCGATCCTGCCCGGCGGCCTGAGCGACTTCGTCGACCACGTGGTGCCGGAGCTGCAGATCAGGGGCCTGTTCCGGTACGAGTACAAGGGGCGCACGCTCCGCGAGAACTACGGCCTGCCCAGACCCCCGTCCCGCTACGCCGCCGCCGGGCGGGCTGCTCGGCGCGAAGCGGCGGTGGCGCGATGAGCATCGTGACCCTCGTGGGCAACCCCCGGCCCGGCTCCCGCACCCTCTCGGTGGCCACCTCCGCAGCCCAGGCCGTCGGCGACCGCCTCGGCGCCGTCTCGGAGGCGTACGAGGTCGTGGACCTGTCGGGCCTCGCGCCCCACCTGCTCTCGCCCGTCGCGCACCCCGAGGTGCGCGCGGCCCTGGAACTGGTGACCGGCGCGAGCATCGTCGTCGTGGCGAGCCCCACCTACAAGGGCACGTACACAGGGCTGCTGAAGTCGTTCCTCGACCGCCTGCCACCGGACGCGCTGGCGGGCACGGCGGCGCTGCCGCTCCTGGTCATGGGGGATCCCAAGCATTCGCTGGCGGTGGAGGTGCACCTGCGCCCGCTGCTGGTGGAACTGGGCGCCTTCGTGCCGACACCGGGACTGGCGGTGCTGGAGTCGCAGATTCCGGAGCTGGGAGAGGTGGTGGCGGGGTGGGCCGATCGTGTGGCGCCGCAGGTGACCGCTGTGCTCAAGGAAGGGGCGCTTTCGTGACGGAGACGGTGGCCGCCCGGGAGGCCCGCCGAGCCAGAGAGGCCCGCCAGGCCCGGGACGCACGCCGCACCTCAGACCCCCGCCCTGTGCCCGACTCCCGCCCTGTGCCCGGCTCCCGCAATGGGCACGCGTCCGAGGCGCCGACGGTGCCTGCGACGCGCCCGGCCCCGGAGGAGCCGGAGAGGAGCGCGGTCGACGCCGACGGGTTCCGCCGGGCGCTCGCCGTACACGCCGCCGGGGTCGTCATCATCACCGCCCAGAACGACGGCATCCCCGTCGGGCTGACGGCCACGTCCTTCTCCTCCGTCAGCCTCGACCCACCCCTGGTCTCGTTCTACGTCGACCAGTCCTCCACCACCTGGCCCTGGCTGCGCGACGCGGACCACTTCGCGGTCAACGTTCTGGCCAGCGACCAGGCCGAGCTGGCCGCCAGGTTCGCGCGCAAGGACATCGACCGGTTCGCCGAGCCCACCCGCTGGCGTCCGGGCCCCCTGGGCGCGCCCCTGCTCCAGGACGTCTCCGCCCACCTCATCTGCCTCCCGCACGAGACCGTGGACGTCGGCGACCACACCCTGGTGGTCGGCCTGGTCGCCGAGGCCAGGGTGCACAGCCCGGGCCGTCCCCTCATCTACCACCAGGGCCGCTTCGGCCGCTTCATCGCCCACCCCTAGAGAAACGACTGAGCGGCCGCCCGGCACATCGCCGGGCGGCCGTTCCATTTCCACCCACAGGGCCCGGACATGCGTATGGCCCTGGCCACGTCATTGGGGCCAGGGCCATACGCAAGGAGCAGAGGTCAGGCGGCGATCGGGGAGTAGGCGGCCGCGTCGCCCTTCAGCACGACACTGGGCCGGCCGTCCACGCCCACCGGCACGTCACCGGCGATCGTGACCCGGTGCAGCCGCCTCGGACGGTCGCCGAAGTCGTGCACCACCCGGTGCTGCGTCGCCCGGTTGTCCCAGATGGCGACGTCGCCGGGTGCCCAGCGCCAGCGCACGGTGTTCTCGACCTCGGTGACGTGCTCCTGGATCAGCCGGATGAGCGAGGCGGACGTGTGCGCCGACAGCCCCACCAGCCGCTTGGCGAAGTCCCCGAGCAGGATCGAGCGTTCGCCGGTCTCCGGGTGCACCCGCACCACGGGGTGCTCGGTCTCGAACACCGTGGAGGCGAACACCTCGGCGCGTTCCCGCGCCCGTTCGGGATCGTCGGAGGTGGCGATGCGGACGTAGTCGTGCTGGTTGGTGTGCACGGCCCGCAGCCGGTCGAGCAGGTCCCGCAGCTCGGCGGGCAGGTGGTCGTACGCGGCCACGGTGTTGGTCCACAGCGTGTCGCCGCCGGCCGCCGGAACGGCGACGGCCCGCAGCACCGACGCCAGCGGCGGCCGGTCCACGAACGTCACGTCCGTGTGCCAGCGATCCACCTTCTGGCCGTCGCGGTAGTCGAGGTCGAGGACGTGGTCGTTCCCGTCGAGCGAGGGGACGGTCGGGTGCGCGGCGGTCGGTTCGCCGAGCAGCCGGGCGAAGGCCACCTGGCTCTGCTCGTCGAGATGGTCTTGTCCGCGGAAGAAGACCACCTTGTGGCCGAGCAGCGCCAGGCGGATCTCCGCGACGACGTCGGCAGGCAGATCGCCGCCGAGCCGTACGCCGGAGATCTCCGCGCCTATCCGGCCGGCGACGGGGATGATGGACAGGGATGACATGGGATTTTTCCTTCCGTCAGAGGGATTGCCTGCGTTCGGAAGGAAGGACAGAGCGCGCTGGCCACGCGGCAGAAGTCCACGTGACCCCGGATGGTCAGAGCCGTCGTCGTCACGCCATCAAACGTAGATCGCCCCACCTCTAAAGTCAATTGAATTGGTAGGGAATTAGGGTTTTCTGTTTCGGTCGGCGATGGCCGGTCAGGAGAACGTCCGGCGGGAGCTGACCGCCGTGCTCCGCGCGGTGAGCGACAGCCGCTCGACCGGCTCGGCACCGACGTCGCCGTTCATGCTCCACGCACCTCGATCTCCTCAATCTCCGCAAGATCGGACTGATCCCGGGAGTTCGGCGGGAGAAGGTCGTGCGGGACCTGGGCGAAACTTGTGGCCCGAGTCAGGCGGGCTACTCGCGCAGCCGATCGAGCATCGACTCGGCAGGCCTGCCCAGCACGTGAGCCAGGTCGGGACTCTGGAACTCCAGCGCCCCCGCCCGTACCTGCACATTGAGCCAGCTCATCGGCCCCGGCCCGGCATCGGGCACCTCCCGGTAGGGCACCCCCAGCACCTCGGCCGCCTCCCGGTAGGTCCACAACGGCCCGGTGAAGTCGTACGCCCGCCCCGGATGCCCGTCCCCGGTCAGCACCTGAACGGCGGCCTCGGCCAGATCGGACCTGAAAGCGGTGTTCAGCCCGCGCCCGCCGGTGCTTCCGGCGAGCTCGCCGCCGGAGACCTGCGGCACGAAGGCGTCGCCGTAGTAGGGATGGCGCAGCAGCGTTTACGGCAGGCCGCTGTCGAGGATGGCCCGTTCGGTGGCGTGGTGGGCCTCGGTGGCGCTGGTGCCCGCTCCCAGCAGGGTATGAACCGTTCTCCATATTCGCTATGAAAGCCAGAGATCCTGCCGTGATCTCTCAGCGCGGTCGAGTGTGTTGAGATGGGCGGCGGCCA